>NZ_JBWKPK010000004.1:0-220352 GCF_059418205.1 Caulobacter sp. GW821-FHT09B11
CCCCCAGAGGGGGAGGATCTGAGCGCCAAGATGCTCCCCCTCTGGGGGAGCTGTCGGCGAAGCCGACTGAGGGGGTCTACCCCTTCGCCAGCTTGACCAGCTGGACCAGGATCTTCTCGGCCGCGTCGAGACGCTGAGCCGGCGTGTCCCATTCGCCTTTCACGACGACCTTCTGGTCGGGACGGGCCTTCCAGATCAGGTTGTTCTTGCCGATGAACTGCATCAGCGGCAGCGGGTTGGCGAACTCGTCGTTGCGGAAGCTGAGCACCGCGCCCTTGGGGCCCACGTCGATCTTGGCGACATTGGCCTCGCGGCACATCCCCTTGATGCCGACGACCTTGAGCAGAGAGTCCGTCTCGGGCGGCAGCGGGCCGAAGCGGTCGATCATCTCGGCGGCCAGGGCCTCGCGGTCGGCGGCTTTCTCGGCTTCCGACAGGCGGCGGTAGAGCGACAGGCGCACATTGAGGTCGGGCACGTAGTCGTCGGGGATCATCACGGCCGCGCCGGTGTTGATCTGCGGCGACCAGGCGCGGTCCTCCAGCAGGGCCTCGGCGCCCTGGCGCTCGCGCAGGGCCGCGACGGCGTCCTCCAGCATCTGCTGGTAGAGCTCGACGCCGATCTCCTTGATGTGGCCGCTCTGCTCGTCGCCGAGCAGGTTGCCGCCGCCGCGGATGTCGAGGTCGTGGCTGGCCAGCTGGAAGCCGGCGCCCAGGCTGTCGAGCGATTGCAGCACCTTCAGGCGCTTCTCCGCCGACAGGGTGATCTGCTTTTCGGCAGGCGTCGTGAGGTAGGCGTAGGCCCGGGCCTTGGAGCGGCCGACGCGACCGCGGATCTGGTAGAGCTGGGCCAGGCCGAACATGTCGGCGCGGTGCACCACCAGGGTATTGGCCGAGGGGATGTCGAGCCCGCTCTCGACGATCGTGGTGGCGAGCAGCACGTCGTATTGGCCCTCGTAGAAGGCTGTCATCACCTCCTCGAGCTGGGTGGCGCTCATCTGGCCGTGGCCGACGACGTACTTGATCTCCGGCACCTGGGTGCGGAGGAACTTCTCGATGTCCTCCAGATCCTTCAGGCGCGGCACGACGTAATAGGCCTGGCCGCCGCGATACTTCTCGCGCAGCAGGGCCTCGCGCACGGTGACGGCGTCGAAGGGCGTGATGTAGGTGCGCACCGCCAGGCGATCGACCGGCGGGGTGGCGATGATCGACATCTCCCGAATGCCCGACAGCGCCATCTGCAGGGTGCGCGGAATGGGCGTCGCGGTCAGGGTCAGCATGTGCACGTCGGCGCGAAGCTCCTTGAGCTTCTCCTTGTGCTTGACCCCGAAGTGCTGCTCCTCGTCGACGATGACGAGGCCCAGGTCCTTGAACGAGACCTGCTTGCTGAGCACCGCATGGGTGCCGACCACGATCTCCAGCTGGCCGTTGGCCAGGCCCTCGCGGGTGTCGGCGGCTTCCTTGCCGGTGACCAGGCGCGACAGGCGGGTGACCTTGATCGGCCAGCCCTGGAAGCGCTCCTTGAAGGTCTTGTAATGCTGGCGGGCCAGCAGCGTGGTCGGGCAGACGATGGCCACCTGCTTGCCGCTCATGGCCACCACGAAGGCCGCGCGCAGGGCGACCTCGGTCTTGCCGAAGCCGACGTCGCCGCAGATCAGGCGGTCCATCGGCTTGCCCGAAGCCAGGTCTTCCAGCACGTCGTGGATGGCGTTGAGCTGGTCGTCCGTCTCCTCGTAGGGGAAGCGGGCGCAGAACTCGTCGAACACGCCCGACGGCGGATCGGTTTCTTCCACCGACTTCAGCGAGCGGGCGGCGGCGATCTGGATCAGGCCCTCGGCCATGATCCGCAGGCGCTCCTTCGCCTTGGCCTTGCGGCCCTGCCAGGCCGCGCCGCCCAGCTTGTCGAGCTGCACGTTCTCGCCGTCGGCGCCGTAACGGGTGAGCAGGTCGATGTTCTCGACCGGCAGGTAGAGCTTGGCCTCGCCGCCGTACATCAGGTCGAGGCAGTCGTGCGGCGCGCCCTGGACGTCGAGGGTCTTGAGGCCCTCGTAGCGGCCGATGCCGTGGTCGATGTGGACGACGAGGTCACCGGGCGTCAGGGCGCTGGCTTCGGCCAGGAAGTTGGCGGCGCGGCGCTTCTTGCGCGGGCGGGCCAGGCGATCGCCGAGGATGTCGGTCTCGGAGATGACCGCCAGGCTGTCGGTCTCGAAACCGCTGTCGAGCGGCAGGACGACGCGCTGGGGGACCTTGGGGTCATTGGCCTTGGCCGCCTGCCAGTAGCCGGCATAGGGGATCTTCTTGAGGCCGTGGTCGGCCAGCATGGTGCCGAGGCGCTCGGACGAGCCTTCCGACCAGGAGGCGAAGAGGACGCGTTTCCCCTCCCCGGCCAGCTTCTTGGCGTGGTCGGCGGTGGCCTCGAACAGGTTGACGCTGTCCTGCGCGCGTTCGGCGGCGAAGGTCCGGCCGTGCTTGGCGCCCATGTCAACGACGTCGAGGCCCTGGGGCTGGAACGGCGTGAACTGGCGGTGCGGGCGGTCGGCGACCGCCTCGTCCCATTCCTTGGCGGTCAGGTAGAGGGCGTGCGGCTCCAGCGGGCGGTAGGCCGACTTGCGATCGGCGGCGGCGCGGGCATCGTAGGCGTCGGCGATCATCGCCAGGCGCTCGTCGCGGGCCTCGGCGACCTGGTGGTCGACGCCGACCAGGGTTCCGGCCGGCAGGTAGTCGAAGATCGTCGCCATCCGCTCGTAGAACAGCGGCAGCCAGTGCTCCATGCCGGCGCGGCGACCGCCGTCGCTGACCGCGGCGTAGAGCGCATCGTCGCCCGGCGCGCCGAACAGGCGCACATAGGAGCCGCGGAAGCGCGAGATGGCGTCGGCGTCGAGCAGGGCCTCGCTGACGGGCAAGAGCTCGATCGACTTCAGCTGCTTGGTCGAGCGCTGGGTTTCCGGATCGAAGGCGCGGATGCTCTCCAGCGTGTCGCCGAACAGGTCGAGGCGCACGGGCTCCTCGGCGGCCGGCGGATAGACGTCGATGACGCCGCCGCGGATGGCGAACTCGCCGCGTTCGGAGACGGTGGAGGCGCGGACATAGCCGTTGACGGCGAAGTAGCGCTCCAGGTCCTTGATATCGACCGACTGGCCGACCTTGGCGCCGTAGCTGGCGCGGAGAAGCACTTCCTTGGTCGGCACGCGCTGCAGCAGGGCCGGCGCGGCGACGACCAGCATGGCGGCCTTGCCCTCGCCCAGGCCGTTGGCGAGGCGATGCAGGGTGCACATGCGGGTGGCGGCGACACCGGCCGAGGGGCCGATGCGGTCATAGGGCAGGCAATCCCACGAGGGCAGCAGCACCGCCTCGATCTCGGGGGCGAAGAACTTCAGGGCGTCGATGAAGGCGCTGGCCCGGGCGGTGTCGCGGGCCACGAACACGGTCAGGCCGCCGCGCGCCCGGGCGATGTCGGCCATCGCCAGGGCGTCGAAGCCCTCGGGCGCCCCGGCCAGGGTCAGGCCGCCGGCGGCCTTGGCGATCTGTTTGGCGTCGTAGGCCATGCTGCTCTTCACTGGTTGGCGACAGAGAGGTCGCCAGGAGGCGATTGGTTCAGAATCTCGGACCGCAACCTCGCCCTTCGACAAGCTCAGGGTGAGGTTTCTACTGCACGGCCTGTGCCCTGGTCCTCATCCTGAGCTTGTCGAAGGACGAGGACCACGCAGCGTCTACGCGCCGTCGCCGACAGGTCGGGAGGTGTGGGCCTCGAAGCGGAACTTGCGGATCATGGCCATGATCTCGGTCTCGAAGGCCTCGGGCGTGGCCTCCTGGCCGACGATCCAGGCATAGATCTCGCGATCGGACTGCTCGAGCAGGGTTTCCAGCACGTCGAGCTGGTCGGGGGTCAGGTTCGGGCCATGGGTTTCCGCGAACGGCCCCAGAATGAGGTCCGCTTCACGGAAGCCGCGATGCCAGGCCCGGAACTTCAGCCGCCGAAGGCGGGCGTCGTGATCGATGGTCATGCGGCCGCCGATATAGAGCGCGCCGCCGCCGGGCGCCAGCTTTGCCGCATCGATTGACCGCGCCTGCTGACGGCTTTAGGCGCGAGGGCATGGCTTCCTTGATGATCCAGGGCTGCGGCTCCGACGTCGGCAAATCGACCCTGGTGGCGGGGCTGTGCCGGCTGTTCGCCAATCGCGGCCTCGTAGTGCGGCCATTCAAGCCGCAGAACATGTCCAACAACGCGGCCGTCACCGCCGACGGCGGCGAGATCGGCCGGGCCCAGGCGTTGCAGGCCGTGGCCTGCCGCACGCCGGCCAGCGTGCACATGAACCCGGTGCTGCTCAAACCCCAGAGCGACGTCGGGGCGCAGGTGGTGGTGCAGGGCCGCGTGGTCGGCAACTACAAGGCCCGGGCGTTCCAGGGGCTGAAGCCGGACCTGCTGGCCACGACGCTGGACAGCTATCGCCGCCTGGCCGCCGAGGCCGACCTGGTGCTGGTCGAGGGCGCCGGCAGTCCGGCGGAGACCAACCTGCGGGCCGGCGACATCGCCAACATGGGCTTCGCCCACGCCGCCGACGTGCCGGTGGCCCTTGTCGGCGACATCGACCGGGGGCACGTGATCGCCGCCCTGGCGGGGGCGCACCTGGTGCTCGACGAGGCCGACCGGGCGCGGATCAAGGGCTTCATCATCAACAAGTTCCGGGGCGATCCGGCGCTGTTCGACGACGGGCGGACCGAGGTGGTGAAGCGGACGGGCTGGCCGGACCTGGGCATGGTCCCCTGGCTGCCGCCGGTGCGGTTCCTGCCGGCCGAGGACGCCGTGGTGCTGGAACGCCCCGCCGCTCCCGCCGAAGGCCGTCGGGCCAAGGTGGTCGTGCCGATGCTGTCGCGGATCGCTAATTTCGACGACTTCGACCCGCTGCGGAACGATCCGGCGGTCGATCTCGAGTTCCTGCCGCCGGGCGGCGTGCTGCCGGCCGACGCGGACCTGGTGATCCTGCCGGGGACCAAGGCGACGCTGGCGGATCTGGCCTTCCTGCGCGCCAACGGCTGGGACGTCGACATTCTCGCGCATGCCCGGCGCGGCGGCCGGGTGCTGGGCGTCTGCGGCGGCTACCAGATGCTGGGGCGGACGGTGAGCGATCCGGACGGCGTCGAGGGCGCGCCGGGAGCGGCGGCGGGGCTTGGCCTGCTGGACGTCGAGACCGTGCTGGCCGGCGACAAGACGGTGCGGCCGGTCGCGGGACGGCTGGCGGACGGGGCTGCCTTTGAAGGCTACGAGATCCATGTCGGCCGCACGACCGGCCACGGAACCGAGCGGCCGCTGCTGACCATCGACGGCCACTGCCCGGACGGCGCCGTCTCGGCCGACGGCAGGATCGCCGGCGGTTACGTCCATGGCCTGTTCGACAAGGCCTCGGCGCGAGCCGCCCTGCTCGCCCCGCTCGGCGTCGCGACCGACGGCCTGGACCAGTCGGCGCGGGTCGATGCGGCGCTCGACGAGATCGCCGAAATCCTGGAGCGGTCGCTGGACATCGCCGCCATCGCCCGCATCGCCGGGCTGCCCTAGCCGGTTTTCCTGGCCCCGGCCGTCACCGGCGGCCAGACTGCGCTAACGAATCCCGACCAGGAGCCGACATGCCGCGACGCGCCGTATCCGCCCTGCGCGCCTTCCTGCGCAGCGAAGCCGCAGGCGGGGTGCTGCTGATGATCGCGGCCGCAACGGCGCTGGTTGTCGCCAACTCGCCGCTGGCGGACGGCTATTTCCACGCCCTGCACGCCTATCTCGGCCCGCTGTCGGTCGAGCACTGGGTCAATGACGGGCTGATGGCGGTGTTCTTCCTGTTGGTGGGGCTGGAGATCAAGCGCGAGGTCGTCGATGGCGAACTCTCGACCTGGTCGCGCCGCGCCCTGCCCGGCTTCGCGGCTCTGGGCGGGATGGTCGTTCCGGCCCTGGTCTACCTGCTGATCGCCCGCGACGCGCCGGAGGTCCGGGCCGGCTGGGCGATCCCGGCGGCGACCGACATCGCCTTCGCATTGGGGGTGCTGTCGCTGCTGGGACCGCGCGTGCCGGGCGCGCTGAAGATCTTCCTGGCGGCCCTGGCGATCATCGACGACCTGGGCGCCATCCTGATCATCGCGATCTTCTACACCGACCACCTGACCCTATGGGCGCTGGGTGGAGCCGCCGTCGTGCTGGCTGCGCTCGTCGCGCTGAACCGGCTGAAGGTGACGGCGCTGTGGGTCTACCTGCTGCTGGGCGCGGTGCTGTGGGTGCTGTTCCTGAAGTCGGGGATCCACGCGACGCTGGCTGGGGTTCTGCTGGCCATGACCATTCCGCTGTCGCCCGACCACAGTCGCTCGCCACTGCACCGGCTGGAGCACGGGCTCAATCCGTGGGTGGCCTATCTGATCGTGCCCGTCTTCGGCTTCGCCAACGCCGGCGTCGCCCTGGGCGGCCTTTCCGCCTCGGCTCTGACGACGCCGGCGACGCTGGGCGCGGCGCTGGGCCTCTTCCTGGGCAAGCAGGCCGGGGTCTTCGCCTTCAGCGCCGCCGCTATCGGGCTGGGGCTGGCGCGCAAGCCGTCGGGCGTGAACTGGGGACAGCTCTACGGCGTGGCGGCGCTGTGCGGGGTGGGCTTCACCATGAGCCTGTTCATCAACAACCTGGCCTTCGACGCCGAACTGCTGCGCGAGCAGACCAAGATCGGCGTGCTGGCCGGCTCGCTGGCCTCGGCGGGGTTGGCGTGGCTGATCTTCGCCCTAAGCGCCCGCAAGGCTGGCGCGGGGGCGCCGGCGGGTCCACAATAAGCCGACACTCAGCCGAGGGCATCGCCATGCTGCGCGCCTTTCTCGTCGCCGCCCTCTTGGCCGCGCCGACCGCCGCCCTTCCCGCGACCGCGTGGGCCCAGGCGCCGATCGTCGCAACTGTAGAGGTGACGATCGGCCCGGATCTCGTCGCCAAGGCCGACAAGCTGGGCGCGCGCGAGTTCGACTATCTGACCGCCGACCTGAAAAGGACGGTCGAGCGCCGGCTGAGCGCCAAAGGCGCTCTGTCGCCCGCCGGCGGCCAGCTGAAGCTGATCATCGACGACGCCGAGCCCAACCGCCCGACGCTCAAGCAATTGAGCGACAAGCCGGGCCTGTCGCTGGAAAGCTTCAGTCTGGGCGGCGCGAAGATATCGGGCGAGTACGTCGCAGCCGACGGCGTCCGCTCGCCGGTCCGCTACAGCTGGTACGAGAACGACATCCGCCAGGCGGCCTTCAACCTCACCTGGAGCGACGCCGAAACCGCCTTCGAACGCCTGGCTCGCCGGCTGGGCCAGGGAAGGCTGGCGCAGGACTAGGGGTGTCTTATCGTCGAGCGCCTCACGTTTCAGAAAAGCCTGGGTCCCCGCTTTCGCTGGGATTCTACGGTTGGGGATGAAGGCGCGGATTCACCGCCCCTCGCTTGCCAGACGCCTCGACGCAGCGTCTGATCGCCGTTCAGTGAGGCGCTGCGTAATGCGCCGGGAGGAAGCATGACCGCTGCGCCGCGACGATCCAACGCCGTCCTGGCCGCCTATGCCTCGCCCACCCTGCCCCTGGCGGGCCTGGGCCTGCCGCTGGTGGTCTACCTGCCCGAGTATTACGTCAGCGAGCTTGGCCTTTCGCTATCGGTCGTCGGGACCGCCTTCCTGCTGGTGCGGCTGGCCGACATCGTCCTGGATCCGATCCTGGGCGGCCTGATGGACCGCACGCGCTCCAGCTGGGGCCGCTTCCGGCCCTGGCTGATCGCCAGCGCCCCGCTGCTGATGGCGGCGTCCTACGCCCTGTTCATGGCCAGGCCCGGGATCGGGCCGATCTTCCTGTGGTCGTGGCTGATCGTCGTCTATGTCGGCTACTCGATGGCGGTGCTGGCGCAGACGGCCTGGGGGGCGGTTCTGTCGCCGGATTACCAGCAGCGCTCGCGGATCTACGGCTTCTGGAGCGCCGGCAACGTGATCGGCATGATCCTGGTGCTGCTGCTGCCGCCGCTGGTGGCCTTCGCCTTCAAGGGCGACCACGCCGCCGGCATCGCGGCCATGGGCTGGTTCATCATCGTGCTGACGCCGCTGACGGCGCTGCTGGCCAGCGTGGTCGTCGGCGAGCCCGCCGCCCCGCCCCAGCGCCACGAGGCGGGCCTCAGGCAGTATCTGGGCCTGCTCAAGCGCCCGAGCGTGCAGAAGCTGCTGGCGGCCGACCTGCTGATGGGCCTGGCGCCGGGCATCGGCGGGGCGCTGTTCTTCTTCTTCTTCGAACGGATCAAGGGCATCCCCAAGGACCAGGCCGGGATCCTGCTGCTGATCTATTTCGTCGCCGCCCTGGCCGGCGCGCCGCTGTGGCCCTGGCTGGCCAAGACCCTGGGCAAGCACACCGCCCTGGCCATCGCCGGGATCATGTACGCCGTCTTCCAGATGGCCGCGATCCTGACGCCCCCGGGCATGAACCTGTTCGGCGTGGCGGTGCTGGTGCTGGCCGGCCTGCCCTATTCGGCCGCGCCGCTGCTGGTGCGCTCGATGATGGCCGACATCGGCGACGAGGAGCGGCTCAATACCGGGATCGACCGCACCGGCCTGCTCTACGCCGTCGTCAACGGCACGGTGAAGCTGGGCTTCGCCCTGGCCATCGGAGTCTTCCTGGTGCTGGAAAAGCTCGGCTTCGACCCCAAGGTCCCCAGCGCCCAGGGCGATACGGCGCTTGTGGCGCTCTACACCGTCGTGCCGGCGGCGCTCGGGGTGCTGGTCTGCCTGATCATCGTGCGCTATCCGCTGGACGCCAGACGCCACGCCGAGATCCGCGCCCAACTGGACGCGCGGGACGCGGCCGACGCCGCCACCGCCGCAGACACGAGCCCGCATGACCGCCGCCCCGACCCCAGCCCCGCGTCCTCTGCAGCCCAGTGAGGAGCATCCGCTCTTCACCCTGGTGGAGATCATGGCCCGCCTGCGCGATCCGCTCCACGGCTGCCCGTGGGACGTGGAGCAGACCTTCGCGACCATCGCTCCCTACACGGTCGAGGAAGCCTATGAGGTCGCCGACGCCATCGAACGGAACGACCTGTCGGACCTGAAGGAAGAGCTGGGCGACCTGCTGCTGCAGGTGGTGTTCCACTCGCGCATGGCCGAAGAGCAAGGCGCCTTCGACCTGGCGGGCGTCGCCCAGTCGATCTCCGACAAGATGATCCGCCGGCACCCGCACGTGTTCGGCGACCACGCCTATGACGATCTGGCCGACCAGAAGGCCGGCTGGGAGGAACTGAAGGCGCAGGAGCGCAAGGCCAAGAAGAAGGGCGGCGTGCTCGACGACGTGCCGGCCGGCCTGCCCGCCCTGACCCGCGCCGTGAAGCTGACCAAGCGCGCGGCCCGCGTCGGCTTCGACTGGCCCTCGACCGACGAGGTGCTGGCCAAGCTGGCCGAGGAAGTGGCCGAACTGCAGGTCGAGATCGACGCCGGCGACCAGGCCAAGGCCCGCGAGGAGCTGGGCGACATCCTGTTTGTCTGCGCCAACCTGGCCCGCAAGCTCGACGTCGAACCCGAGGACGCCCTGCGCGCCACCAACGCCAAGTTCGCCCGGCGGTTCGCCTTCATCGAGGCGGAGCTGGCGAAGAGCGGGCGCAAGCCGGATCAGTCGGATCTGGCGGAGATGGACGCGCTTTGGGACGCGGCGAAGGCGGCGGAGAAGACTGAAGCCAAATAGCGAGACATTGAATAAACACAACCTTGAGTATAACATCAGGCAGCCCAAAGGAGCGCTGTCATGAGCTTGACTGTGATTGTCCGATCCGCGCTCAAGAGCCTTGTCGAAAGCGCGCTCGATCGATTGGGGGGACCAGACAGTCGCAAGCTTGCCAACGATTATCGGCTAGAAGACGATTTCGCCCTCGCCGACCGTTACCAGTCCTTCTCGTCGGAACTGCTGCGGATCTCGTTGTTGGGACTGCTCGTTGTGCCGTTTCTGGCTCATGCCGCCCATGAAGTAAAAAACGGGCGGTTCGAGAGCTTCCTGGACGCGCTTCTCAAGGACGCCAATATCTGGCTAGTCGCTACGTCGATACTGGCCTTCGCCGTCGGCGCGGCGCGGCGCTTGCACTGGCGCACCGCTACTTTTCCTCCGACAGCATGTATTATCTGGTGCTGCAAACCCGCAGGAAGCTCGAAGGCCATGAGGTCCGTAGCAAGCGCTTCGTCCTCAAGCTTTCGAACTGGCTGCTTCGGCTATCAGCGGTGAGTACGGGCGTGGCTGCGGCCAGTGTGGCGATCGCGCTTGTTGGTGCGCTGACCGCCACGTCCTGATCCAGCCTATTCCCCGATCGGCATCACCCAGACGGTGGGGAACTGACGCTCGAAGCGGCCCAGCGCCTGCGGGTCCATGCGGGCCACCAGGTGCACTTCGCCGTCTTCGCGATCGTCGCGCTCGACCACGCGGCCGTTGCGGTAGATCCAGGCCAGGGCCTCGCCGTCGGCCGGCGACAGGCGCAGGGCGATCGGCGGGGTGTCGTCGATCAGGCCGCCGACGCGCTTGAGCAGGTCGGCGCAGCCTTCGCCGGTGACGGCCGAGACCGCCGAGGCGTCGGACCGCTTGGCGCGGCCTTCGAGGATCTCGCGTTCCTCGCCTTCGACCAGATCGATCTTGTTCCAGACCTCGACGACGGTCTTGCCCTCGTCGGCCGTGACCTTCAGCTCGGTCAGCACCGCCTGGACGTCGCGGGCCTGAGAGTCGGTGTCGGGATTGGCGACGTCGCGGACGTGCAGCACCACGTCGGCCTCCTGCACCTCTTCGAGGGTGGCGCGGAAGGCCTCGACCAGCTCGTGCGGCAGGTCGGAGATGAAGCCCACGGTGTCCGACAGGATGGCCGGACGGCCGTCTGGCAGCTTGACCGTCCGCAGGGTCGGGTCGAGCGTGGCGAACAGCATGTCCTGGGCCACGACCTCGGCGTTGGTCAGGCGGTTGAACAGGGTCGACTTGCCGGCGTTGGTGTAGCCCACCAGCGCCACGGTCGGGTACGGGACCTTCTTGCGGGCGCTGCGGTGCAGGGTGCGGGTGCGCCGCACCTCTTCCAGTTCGCGCTTGAGCTTGCCGATCGTGCCGGCGATCAGGCGCCGGTCGAGTTCGATCTGGGTTTCGCCGGGGCCGCCGGTGTTGCCGGTGCCGCCGCGCTGGCGTTCCAGGTGGGTCCAGGTGCGCACGAGGCGCGAGCGCTCGTAGTCGAGCCGCGCCAGTTCGACCTGCAGCTTGCCTTCGCGCGTGCGGGCGCGGCGGGCGAAGATCTCGAGGATCAGGCCCGTGCGGTCGACGACCTTGACCCCCAGGCCGCGCTCGAGATTGCGCTGCTGGACGGGGGTGAGCTGGTCGTCGAAAACGGCGACGTCGATGTGCTCGACCTCGCAGATCGCCTTGAATTCCTGGATCTTGCCGCTGCCGAACAGGGTGGCGGGCGTGACGGTGCGCAACGGCGCGATGGCCGTTTCGACGACGTCGAGATCGAGGGCTACGGCGAGGCCGACGGCCTCTTCGAGACGCGCCTTGGGATCGCGCGCCTCGAGAGCGGCCTGCCCGCGAGCAGGCCGCACCGGGTGGATCACGAACGCCCTAAGGATCGGGTCGGCGTGATCGATAAGTCCATCGGGGGACTTAGATGTGGATTTTGACAAAAGAGCCTTGGACTTAGTCGTCTTGATCGGCGCTCGGCTCGTACAGCTGAACAGGCTGAGCCGGCATGATCGTCGAGATGGCGTGCTTGTAGACCAGCTGAGACTGGCCGTCGCGGCGCAGCAGGACGCAGAAGTTGTCGAACCAGCTGACCACGCCCTGCAGCTTGACGCCGTTGACCAGGAAGATGGTGAGCGGCGTCTTGGACTTGCGCACGCTGTTCAGGAAGGTGTCCTGAAGGTTTTGTTTCTTGTCGGCGGACATTGGGGATTCCCCTCTCGTTGATTTCGGAAGGCAACACGCCCTCCACACAAACAAGTTCATGCTAGAGCATTTTTCGCCGTTGGACACGGCCTTCGGCGAAAAATGCACGCGTGACGAAGACGGTTCCTAGACGGCCCCGGCTTTCGCCCGCTCGATATAGAGAGCCCGCAGCCGGTTCGCCACCGGTCCCACGGTTCCATCCCCGATCTTGTCGCCGTCGATGCTGACGATGGGGGTGACCAGGCTGCCGGCGCCGGTGATGAAGGCTTCCCGGGCGGTCTTGGCCTCTTCCACGGTGAACGGCCGCTCCTCTACCGGCAGGCCGGCCTGCGCGATGACGTCCAGCAGCGTCAGGCGGGTGACGCCGCGCAGGATGTTGGCCTGGGTGTCGCGGGTGCGCAGGCGACCCTGCGCATCGACGATCCAGGCGTTGGACGAGGCGCCTTCGGTGACCAGGCCCAGGTCGTCGACGAACCAGGCCTCGATCGCGCCGCGCTCGCGGGCGGCCTGCTTGGCCAGGGCGTTGGGCAGCAGGCCGATGGTCTTGATGTCGCAGCGGCCCCAGCGGTTCTCGGGCACGGTGACGACGCCGGCGCCCTTGGCGGCCTTGGCCTCGGCGGCGGCGCGATCCACCGACCGGGCGGTGACGACGACGGCCGGCGGCACCTCGGGGTTCGGGAAGGCGTGGTCGCGCTTGGCGACGCCGCGGGTGACCTGCAGATAGACGAGCCCCTCGCGCACGTGATTGCGGCGGATGGCTTCGCGCAGCACGATGGTCAGCGCCGCCTCGCTCATCGGGCGGGCGATGCGCAGTTCGTCGAGGCTGCGCCACAGGCGGGCGAAGTGGCCGGCGGCGTCGGCCAGCTTGCCGTCGAACACCGCCCAGACCTCATAGACCCCGTCGGCCAGCTGGTAGCCGCGATCCTCGATGTGCACGGCGGCCTCGCCGTGCCGGACGAAGCGGCCGTTGACGTAAGCGAAACGCGACATGGTGGTCCTTACTCTTCTTCCTCGCCGCGGCCGCCGGCCACGCCCAGGGACTTCAGCTTGCGGTGCAGGGCCGAGCGCTCCATGCCGATGAAGTTGGCCGTGCGCGAGATGTTGCCGCCGAACCGCAGGATCTGGGCGTTGAGATATTCGCGCTCGAACAGCTCGCGGGCCTCGCGCAGCGGCAGGGCGATGATCCGCTCGGCGCCGATCGCGCCCGAACCGCCGCTGGAGGGCTGGTCCGCCGCGTTCAGCATGTCGGCGGTGATAAGGTCGCCGGGCTCGCCGGCCGCCAGGATCAGCATCCGCTCGACGTTGTTGCGCAGCTGGCGAACATTGCCCGGCCAGGCTTGAACCTGGAGCGTCGCCAGGGCGTCTTCGCCCAGGCGACGGCGCTGCATGCCGGTGGCCTCGGCGATGCGCTCGACGAAATAGCTGATCAGTTCGGGGATGTCCTCGCGCCGCTCGGCCAGGCCGGGCACGCGCACGGGCACGACGTTGAGGCGGTGGAACAGGTCCTCGCGGAAACGCCCGGCGGCGATCTCCTCGCGCAGGTCGCGCGAGGTGGACGAGATCACGCGGACGTCGACCTGCACGTCGTTGTCGCCGCCGACGCGGCGGAAACGCTGCTCGACCAGCACCCGCAGGATGCGGCTCTGGGTCTCGCGCGGCATGTCGGCCACTTCGTCGAGATAGAGGGTGCCGCCGTGGGCGCGCTCGAACACGCCGATCTTGCGCGGACGACCGCCCTCGCCTTCCTCGCCGAACAGCTCGACGTCGAGGCGCTCGGGGGCCATGCCGGCCGAGCTGACGGCGACGAACTCGGCCTTGGTGCGGGCGCTGGCGCTGTGGATCAGGCGGGCGACCAGTTCCTTGCCCGAGCCGGGCGGGCCGGCGACAAGCACGCGACTGTTGGCCGGAGCGACCTTGGCGATCATCTGGCGCAGGGCCTGGGCGGCCTGCGACTTGCCCATCAGGCCGTCGGAAGCGAAGCTCTGGGCCCGCAGGCGGCGGTTCTCGCGCTTGAGGTTGGTCGCCTCCAGGGCGCGCTCGACGACCAGCAGCAGCCGGTCGGACTTGAACGGCTTCTCCAGGAACTCGTAGGCGCCGCGCTTGATGGCGCTGACGGCGGTCTCGATGTTGCCGTGGCCCGAGATCATGATCACCGGCAGGTCGGCGTCGAGCGTCTTGATCATGTCGAGCAGCTCGAGGCCGTCCATGCCGCCGCCCTGCATCCAGATATCGAGGATCAGCAGGGCCGGCTTGCGCGCACGGATGGCCGCCAGGGCCTGGTCGGAGTCGGCGGCCGTACGAACGGCGTAGCCCTCGTCCTCCAGGATCCCGGCCACCAGATCGCGGATGTCGACTTCATCGTCGACCACCAGCACGTCGGCGCTCATGTCATCTCCTCTACGCCGTGGACGGAAGGCGCGGCGGCGAGCCGCGCCGACGCCGGGAACTTCAGGACGACGCGCGCGCCGGCGTGGCCGTGCGCGTCGGTGAGGACCAGCTCGCCGCCGTGGTCCTCCATGATCCGCTTGACGATGGCCAGGCCGAGGCCCGTGCCCTTCTCGCGGGTGGTCACATAGGGCTCGGCCAGCCGGTCGCGGTCCTTGGCGGGCAAGCCGACGCCATTGTCCTCGACGACGATGCACAGGTTGTCGTCGTCGGAGACCAGGGTGGCGTCGATGCGGCCGCGCGGCTCGGGCGCGGCCAGGCGTCGCGCGCCGACCGCCTCGCCGGCGTTCTTGAGGATGTTGGTCAGGGCCTGGCCGATCATGCGGGCGTCGCAATTGACCCAGACCGCCCCGCCCGGCTCGTCGATGACCACGTCGGTCTCGACGTCGACCACGCGCTGGGCGAAGACGCCGGCCCGCAGCAGCTCGGCAACGTCGGCCGGCGCGAAGCGCGGCGCGGGCATCCGGGCGAAGGCCGAGAACTCGTCGACCATCCGGCCGATGTCGCCGACCTGGCGGATGATGGTGTCGGTGCAGCGGTCGAAGGTCTCGAGATCGCCGGTGATGTCCTTGCGGTACTTGCGGCGGATGCGCTCGGCCGACAGCTGGATCGGGGTCAGCGGGTTCTTGATCTCGTGGGCGATGCGGCGGGCGACGTCCTTCCAGGCGGCGTTGCGCTGGGCCGCCATCAGGCGGGTGACGTCGTCGAAGGTCAGCACCTGGCCCTCGGCGGCGTGGCCGGCGGCCCGCACGCGCAGGCGCAGGGTCTCGCCGCCGCGCACGACGTCGATCTCGACCTCGGCGTTGGGACGGCCTTGGCTGATCTCTTCCAGCACCTCGGCGAATTCTGGCGCGGCCTCGACGAGGTCCTGGCCCACGGCCTCGTCGTCGAGCGCCAGTAGCGCGCCGGCGCGCCGGTTCAGCGCCGAGATCCGGCCCGCGCCGTCCAGACTGATGACCCCGGCGCTGACGCCCGACAGCACGGTCTCGATGAACTGGCGGCGCGACTCGGCGTCGAGGCTGGCGGCCTTCAGCGCGGCCTGCTGGGCCTGAAGATCGGCCGTCATCATGTTGAAGGCGTTGGACAACGCCCGGATCTCCTCGGGCCCGAGCTCGACATCGACCCGGGCGTCGAGGTCGCCGGCCGAGACGCGGCCGGCCGCCTGGACGAGGCCTGATACCGGGGCGGCGATCGAGTTGGCGGCGGCGATGCCCACCCATACGGCGGCGACCAGCACCAGCAGCGCCGTCTCGGCGTAGCTGAGGCCGAAGATCGCCTGGATCCGCGCCCGGTTCTCGGCCGCGTCGCGATAGGAGATCAGCGACTCTTCGGACTCGATCAGGTGGGCCAGGATGCCTTTGTCGATCGGCCGGGCGATGTAGAGGTAGCCGTCCGGAAAGCCCTTGAGCTTGTAGAGCGCACGGAACAGGTCTTCGGAGACGAAGCGCTGCGAGGTGATCTCGCCGGTGTCGGTCCAGCGGAAACTGGAGGGCGGCGGGGCCAGGAACGGCGGGGCGTTCTCGGCCTCTGCGCGGGCCAGGATGCGGCCGTCGCGGTCGAGCACGTAGGCGGCCGAGAAGCCGTTGTCGTCCGCCAGGTTCTTCAGGAAGTGGCCGAAGGCGACCGGCGATTCGGCCATGGCCGGCGCGGCGCTGTTCAGCATGGCGGCCATCGGCCCCATGTGCTGGCTGATATAGGCCGTCTGCTCGGAGACGTAGGAGCGCGCCACCGTGGCCGAGTTCTCGACCACGGTCGTCACCCGCTTGCTGAACCAGCCGTCGACGCCGCGGTTGACCAGCACGCCGAAGAACAGGGCCACGATCACGGCCGGGGCCACGGCCGCCACCGAGAACAGGCCCACGAAGCGCAGGTGCAGACGGGCGCCGGCGTCGCTGGAGCGGGCGTCGATCAGGTCGAGCAGCCGCCAGCCGACGATGGCGGCGATGCAGAGGATGAGCGCGAGGTTGAAGCCCAGCACCACCAGGATCACGGTGCTGGCCGGGCCGATCGGTCCGGTGGTCGGCGGCGACGAGGCCAGGCCCACGCCCGTGGCCGTGAGTACGGCCGCCAGGGCGTAACCGCCGCCGAGGACGTAGCGTGACCTCAGAAGCTCACGCCACCAGAGCCGACTGAACCGGCGCGGGCGGTCTTCCGATTCCGAAACTGACGGGATCGACGTCATCGGTGGGAGTTTAGGGCGGGGTGTGCCCTAAACTCAACACCTATGTGCTGAAAAAGCGTCAGCGGCGAAGTCCGTTTTCGCCTAGCGGCGGCCACGGCTCATTTCGACGCCCAGATCCTGGATCTTCTTGCGAAGGGTGTTGCGGTTCAGGCCGAGGATTTCGGCCGCCCGCACCTGGTTGCCGCGCGTGGCCGAGAGGGTAAGCTGGATCAGCGGACGCTCGACCTCCTGCAGCACCCGGTCGTAGAGACCGGCGGCGGGGACGCCGTCGGGCTGCTCGGCGAAGTGCGAGGCCAAGTGGCGCTCGACCAGGGCCGCCAGGGTCACGGGGCCTTCGTCGGCGCGAGGCGCGGGCGAATGGTCCTGCAGCTCGCGATCGACGATGCGGGCGGTGATCAGCTCCTCGGCGTAGAGGGCGCACATCCGCCGGATCAGGTTCTCCAGCTCGCGCACATTGCCCGGCCAGGAGTGGCTCTTCATGCGGTCGAGCGCGCTCTGGTCGATGGTCTTGGCCGGCAGGCCTTCGCGGTTGGCGCGCAGCAGGAAGGTGCGGGCCAGGTCCGGGATGTCCTCCGAACGATCGCGCAGCGGCGGCAGGCGCACCGGGGCGACGTTCAAGCGGAAGAACAGGTCTTCGCGGAACAGACCCTGCTGGATCAGTCCGCGCAGGTCGCGATTGGTGGCCGCGATGATCCGCACGTTGGGGCGACGGCCGGTCTTGGGGTTCACGACCGGCTCGGTGCCGTCGATCACCCGCAGCAGGCGGGTCTGGGCGTCGAGCGGCATGTCGCCGATCTCGTCGAGGAACAGCGTGCCGCCGTCGGCTTCCACCAGGCGGCCAAGGTCGCCCTCCCCGCGTCCGAACAGCTCGGTCTCGACCCGCTCGCGCGGCACGGCCGCCAGGTTCAGGACCACGAACTTGCCGTCGCGGCGACGACCCAGGTCGTGCAGGGCGCGGGCGACCAGCTCCTTGCCGGTGCCGCTTTCGCCGAGGATCAGCACGGTGAGATCGGCGCCGACCAAGCGGGCGATGGTGCGATAGACCTCCTGCATCGGCGCCGAGCGGCCGATCAGCGGCAAGCGCTCGTCGCGCATGGCGCGGGCCTGGGCCTTGGAGGCCTCGGCGTCGGCCGGACGCGACAGGGCCCGACGCGCGGCGGCGGTGACGTCGTCGAGGTCGAACGGCTTGGAGACGTATTCGAAGGCCCCGGCGTCGGCGGCGTTGACCGCGGTCAGCAGGGTGTTCTGCGCGCTCATCACGATGATCGGCAGCTTCGGGCGCTCCTTGCGGATGCGCGGCAGCACGTCGAACACGTTCTCGTCGGGCATCATCACGTCGGTGACGACGAGATCGCCCTCCCCGTCGCTGACCCACTTCAAGAGCGTGGTGGCGTTGCCGGTGGCCCGGACTTGATAACCCAGACGAGTGAAGGCCTGGCTGAGAACGAGACGGACCGAAGAGTCGTCGTCAGCGATCAGAATCTTCTTGTTGGCGGCGTTCATCTACTCACGCGTCTCCAAAGGAAGGTTCGGGCGCCACAGGCAGCAGCACGCGGAACACGGTGCGGCCGGGCTCGGATTCGAAATCGATCAGGCCGCCATGGGCCGTCACGAGCTTGGTGACCAGGGCAAGGCCGAGGCCGGTGCCGTTGGCCTTGGTGGTCACGAAGGGCTGGAACAGGTGCTCGCGCAGGCTCTGGGGCACGCCCGGCCCGTTGTCCTGCACGCGGATCTCGATCGGCGCGCTGGACGCCGGCTTGCCGTCCACGCCCCGCACCCGCACGCCGGGGCGCCAGGCGGTGTGGATGACGAGCTCGCCACGGCCGTCGCCGCGCATGTGGGCGGCCTCGGAGGCGTTCTTCACCAGGTTCAGGAAGATCTGGATCAGATGGTCCTCGTCGCCCCAGACCGGCGGCAGCGAGGGATCGTACTGTTCGCGGAAACGCAGGCCGTCGGCGACGCCGTTGACCACCAGCGCCCGCACGCGGTCGAGCACCTGGTGGATGTTGACCGCCTCGCGCGGGGTCGGGGCCTGGTCGGAGAAGGCCTCCATGCGGTCCACCAGGCGGCGGATGCGGTCGGTCTCGTCGACGATCAGCTGGGCCAGCGGCTGGTCGGCGGCGCTGGCGCCGGTCTTCAGCAGCTGTGCCGCGCCGCGGATGCCGGCCAGCGGGTTCTTGATCTCGTGGGCCAGCATGCGGCCAAGGCCGACGACAGAGCGCAGGCCCGCCGCGTCGGCGGCGTTCTCGACGCCCAGCGCGCCCTTGACGTGCAGGGTCAGCAGCACCGAGCCGTCGCCCAGGGGCGAGGCGGCGCCGTCGGCCTCGAACGGCGGCTGGCCGAAGAGATTGACCTCGACCCCGTGTTCGCGGACCAGCGCGCCTTCGAACACGGCGCGGTCCATCAGCGAGACCAGCACCGAGCCGGGCGGCAGGGCGGCGCGGAAACGGCCGCGGGCCAGCAGCGACAGGCCGTGGCCGAACAGGGCCTCGGCGGCTTCGTTGACGGCCACCAGGGCGCCGTCGCGGTCGACGACCAGGGCGGGCTCGGGGCTCAGCTCGAAGGCCGCGGCCTTCAGGGCGTCCAGCGCGGGACCGGTAATGGCGCGGGCGCGGTCGGTCATGCGGCGATCCTCCCGCCGGCCAGCCAGAGGTCGGCGAGCGCGACCTCCAGGACGGCCGGATCCTCGATACGACAAAGGCTGGCGCGCGCCTGGCGGCGGGCCTCGGCGCTTTCGGGCCAAGGCGCGGCCTCGATGTAGGACGCCAGGTGCTTGCGGAACATCTTGAGCCCCAGGCGATCGCCGTAGAAGGCGAGGCTGCGACGGAAATGGGTCAGGACGATCGCCAGGCGCTCGTCGACGCCGGGTTCGACGAAGTCGCGGCCGTCGAGGGCGGCTTCAATGGCCTGGGCGATCCACGGGCGGCCATAGACGCCCCGGCCGATCATCACGCCGTCGGCGCCCGATTGCTCGAGGGCGCGGCGAGCGCTGTCAGCGTCGATGATGTCACCATTGACCAGCACCGGCACCGAGACGGCGTTCTTGACCGGCGCGACGGCGGCCCAGTCGGCCTCGCCCTTGTAGAACTGGCAGCGGGTGCGGCCGTGCACGGTGATGGCGCGGGCCCCGACGGCTTCGGCGCGGGCGGCGATCTCGGGGGCGTTGCGGCTGGCGTCGTCCCAGCCCAGGCGCATCTTGACCGTGACGGGCACGTCGACGGCCTCGACGGCGGCGGCGACCAGGGCCTCGGCCAGATCGGGCTCGCGCATCAGGGCCGAGCCGGACGCGGCCCCGGCGGTGACTTCCTTGGCGGGACAGCCGAAGTTCAGGTCGATGATCTCGGCCCCGGCTTCAGCCGCCAGGCGGGCGCCGTGGGCCATGTGCTCCGGATCGCGGCCGACAAGCTGTACGACCATCAGCGGCAGGCCTTCGCCGACGGCCGCGCGGCGGACGACGTCGGGCCGGCCCTTCGCGAATTCCGCGCAGGCGACCATTTCGGTGGCCACATATGATGCGCCGAGGCGCGTGGCCGTTTCTCTGAACGGAAGGTCGGAAACGCCTGTCATAGGCGCAATCCACACCCGTCCGGGCACCGTGACGGCGCCGACTGCGAGCTGCTTGCTCATTTTATGATCATCCCCACCGCTGTGTTTTTAGGCACATTGTGCAGCGCAGTAAAGCCCTCCGTTCGCTGGACATGCGCGACGACAACGTTAGACACGGGCCATGACCTTCTCAGCCGTCGTCGTCGCCGCAGGCAGCGGAACCCGTGCCGGACCCGGCCAGGCCAAGCAGTGGCGGGATCTGGCGGGCAAGCCGGTCCTTCGCTGGTCGGTCGAGGCCTTGCTGGCGGCCGGGGCCGCCGATCTCGCAATCGTTACCGATCCCACGATGCAGGACATCCTGGGCGAAACCTTGGCCGGCCTCGCCGGCTGGCGGTTCGCGCCGGGCGGCGCGACGCGGGCGCTGTCGGTGCAGTCGGGCCTGGCCGTCCTCGCCCATCGCCCGGCCGACGAGCCGGTGCTGGTGCATGACGCGGCCCGCCCTTTCCTGACCAAGGCTGTCGTGGACGGCGTGCTGGCGGGTCTGGAGACCGCCGACGGCGTGGTTCCCGCCCTGCCCGTGGCCGACACGCTCAAGTACGTTGGCAAGCGCGGCGGCGAGTCGGGAGCGACCACGACGTCGCGCGACGGCCTGTGGCGCGCCCAGACCCCGCAGGCGTTCCGCCGCGACCGCCTGCTGGCCGCCTACGCCGCCTGGAGCGGCGAGACGGAACCTACCGATGACGCCCAGGTGGTCGAGGCTGACGGCGGCAAGGTCGCCATCTCGGTCGGCGATCCGCTGCTGACCAAACTGACCTATCCGGAGGACTTCGCCATGGCCGAACGGCTGGCGGGCGGCGCCCGCATCACCCGCATCGGCCAGGGCTTCGACGCCCACCGCTGGGGTCCTGGCGAGTCGGTGTGGCTGTGCGGCGTCGAGATCGCCCACGACGAGACCCTGATCGGCCATTCGGACGCCGACGCCGGCTTGCACGCCCTGACCGACGCCATCCTCGGCGCGATCGGCGACGGCGACATCGGCGACCACTTCCCGCCGACCGACCCGCAGTGGAAGGGCGCGGCCTCGGACAAGTTTCTGATCCACGCCGTCGATCTGGTCCGTCGGCGCGGCGGCCGCCTGATCAACGTGGACGTGACGCTGATCTGCGAGCGGCCCAAGATCAAGCCGCACCGCGAGGCCATGCGAACGCGCCTGGCGCAGATCCTCGACCTGCCGCTGGACCGCGTCAGCGTGAAGGCGACCACGACCGAGAAGATGGGCTTCACCGGCCGAGGCGAGGGCCTCGCCGCCCAGGCGGTGGCGACGGTGGAAACGCCCCTCTAGACTGACGCTCAAAGGAGTCGCGGCATGTTTCCCATTGAGATCGAAACCCTGGCCCGACTGCTGATCGACGAGGCGCGCGAGAAGAAGCTGCGCCTGGCGGCGGTCGAAAGTTGCACCGGCGGGCTGGTGGCGGGCGCGATCTGCGCCATCTCGGGGGCGTCCGACGTCTTCGAGCGCGGCTTCGTCACCTACACCAACCGCGCCAAGAGCGAGATGGTGGGCGTGCCGGGCGACCTGATCGCCGACCATGGCGCGGTATCCGAGCCGGTGGCGCGGATGATGGCCGAAGGGGGCCTGGCCAACAGCAACGCCCATGTGGCCGTGGCCATCACCGGTATCGCCGGTCCCGGCGGCGGCACGCCGATGAAGCCGGTCGGCACCGTCCACTTCGCCGTCGCCCGCGCCAACCGCTCGGTCGTGCACCGGCACGAGCATTTCGACGGCCAGACCCGCGAGGCGGTGCAGCTGGCGGCGATCCGCACGGCGCTGGAAATGCTGCGCGAGGCCGTGGCCTGATGCCCGACAGCGCGCCCTCCGACTGGCGGCGGTTCGTCGGGGCGGGCTTCTCGCGTTCGGCGCTGGGCGCGGCGGCCAAACGCAAGAGCGAGCTGCGCCACGCCGTGCGGGTGTCGGCCGCCGTAGTGGCCGCCTACGCCCTGGCCACTCTGCTGCGCCTGCCGCAGGGCTATTGGGCGGTGTTCACGGCCGTCATCGTCGTGCAGTCGAGCCTGGGCGCGACCATCACCGCCTCGATCGAGCGGTTCATGGGGACAGTCGTGGGGGCCGCCGCCGGCGCGTTGGCGGCCTGGCTGCACATGCGCCATCCCGAGTGGGGCGGGTTAATCCTGGCGGTCACCGCCGCCGCCCTGGCCTTCCTGGCCGCCGTGCGCCCGGCCTTCAAGGTCGCGCCGATCACCGCCGTGATCATGCTGATCGGCACGACGACGCACATGGACCCGCTGACGGCGGCCTTCCTGCGGGTGGCCGAGATCACCGTCGGCAGCCTGGTGGGCGTGGCCGCCACCCTGCTGATCTTCCCCGCGCGGGCGCACCAGTCGGTGGTGTCGAGCAGCCAGAAGGCCGCCGGCCTGCTGGCCGACCTGCTGTCGCACTACGCCGCCAAGTTGGAGGGCGCGCCGACCACCCTGGATCCGCGCGAGCACTACGACGAGACCCTGAAGGCGCTGTCGAAGCTGCAGACGGCCATGACCGAGGCCGACCGCGAGACGGCCAGCAAGCTTTCCGACCGCTCGGTGTCGGACGCCCTGCCCCGCACGCTGTGGAGGCTGCGCAACGACTGTGTGATGATCGGCCGGGCCCTGCGCGAGCCCCTGCCCGCGGCCAGCCTGGCCCCGCCGACGGCGGCCATGCTGTCGGCCTCGTCGGCCTATCTGCGCGGCGTGGCCCAGAGCCTGTCGGGAACCGCCCGCCCCGACCGCATCGCCTTCGCCGCCGGCCACCAGACCTTCCAGGACGCCGTCGAGGGCATGCGCGACGTCGGCGCGACGCGTGAACTGGCCTTCGACGACGCGGCCCGGACGTTCGGCCTGGTATTCGCGGTGGAGAACCTGTTCGCGAACCTGGGGGATTTCGCCGATCGCGTGGAAGAGGCGGCAGGGAAGCGGGATTAGATTCGGCGCCCTCCCAACCCTTGCCGCCACTCTTTTTGCTTTCCTGGGCCTTGTGCCCAGGACCCATGCTTCAGCCGCTGAGACGGTGCAAAACGCGCTCGGGCCTCTGACGCCGCACAAGCTGAACGATGGATCCTGGGCACGAGGCCCAGGAAGGCGGGCTAGTTGGAAGTGTGGGAGGACGTGGGCGAGTCGGCGCCAAGCCGCCCCTACCCCTTCGCCCCGTAAAGCTGCGCCGCGCGGGCCTCGAAGCAGGCGATCAGCTTGTCGACCGCCCGGTCCATGTTGGCCGCCAGCAGGGCGTCGAGCATCTTGGACTTGAAGGCGAAGTCGATGGCGAAGTCGATGGTGGTCCCGTCGGGATGCGGCGAGAACCGCCACTGGTTCGACAGCCGCTTGAACGGGCCGTAGAGCAGGCTGACGACCACCGTCAGGTCCGACCGGTCGCGGCGGACGCGGGTGGCGAACTTCTCGCGCAGGAACGAGAAGCCGACCTGGGCCTCGGCGTCCAGCGTGGTCACCTCGCCGGCTTCGCTGGCGTTCCAGGTGCGCATGGCCGTGATCCACGGCACGAACGACGGATAGGCCTCCACATCGCCGACGAGCGTGAAGAGTTGTTCGGGCGCATAGGGCAGCACCCGGGTGACGACGTGGCGATGCAAGGCTTAGCGGGCCTTGGCGTCGAGCGCGCGGCGGGCCGCCTGCAGCTTGGCGAAGTCTTCGCCCGCGTGGTGCGACGAGCGGGTCAGCGGGCTCGACGACACCATCAGGAAGCCCTTGGCCCGGGCGATCGCCTCATAGGCCTTGAACTCTTCCGGCGTCACGAAGCGGTCGATGGCCGCGTGCTTGCGGGTCGGCTGCAAGTACTGGCCGATGGTGATGAAGTCGACGCCGGCCGAACGCATGTCGTCCATCACCTGCATGACCTCCTCCTTGGTCTCGCCCAGACCGACCATCAGGCCGGACTTGGTGAACTGGGTGGGGTCGCGCTCCTTGACCCGGTCGAGCAGGCGCAAGGAGTGATAGTAGCGGGCGCCCGGGCGGATCTTCAGATAGAGCCGCGGCACGGTTTCGAGGTTGTGGTTGAAGACGTCCGGACGGGCGTCGATGACCACGTTCTCGGCCCGGTCCTTGCGCAGGAAGTCGGGGGTCAGGATCTCGATGGTCGTGCCCGGCGCGGCGGCGCGGATCGAGGTGACGACCTCGGCGAAGTGGCGGGCGCCGCCGTCGATCAGGTCGTCGCGGTCGACCGAGGTGATCACGACGTGCTTGAGGCCCATCTTGGCGACGGCCTCAGCCACGCGGCGGGGCTCGTCGGGATCCAGTTGGGTCGGCAGGCCGGTGGTGACATTGCAGAAGGCGCAGGCGCGAGTGCAGATCTCGCCCATGATCATCATGGTCGCGTGCTTCTGGCTCCAGCACTCACCGATGTTCGGGCAGGCGGCCTCTTCGCAGACCGTGGTCAGCTTGTGCTCGCGCACGATGCCCTTGGTCTCGTTGTACTGGCCCGAACCTGGCGCGCGAACGCGCAGCCAATCGGGTTTGCGCAGGACCGGGGTGTCCGGGCGATTCTGCTTTTCGGGGTGGCGGACGGCGCGTTCCTCGGGACCGCGAGCCTTCAGCGTATCGATCAACGTGACCATGTGGGCCTAGATCGGCCTTCTTGGCCTCCGGATCAAGCTCTCGATCTTGCATGCGGCGCAAAGGCGCGAAATGAGTGGCCTATATGCTTCGCCTTGTGCTCGTCCTGCTGCTCGCCCTGCTCCTTTTCGCCTGCGGCGAGCAAGGATCCCGCGCGCCTTTCGCCGACAGCCGGACCCCACCGGGCCTGGAGCGCCGCTTCCTGCCGCCGAACGGCTGGGCCTGGGGCTATGTGCAGGTCGGCGAGGACGCGGTGCAGCGCTACGGCGTCAGCGCCCCGCACGGCGCGCCGACCAGCCAGGTCCTGATTCTGACCGACTACGGCGAAAGCGCCGAGACCTGGTTCGAGACCGCCAACGACCTCAACGCCAAGGGCGTGGTGGTGTGGATCCTGGAGCGCCAGGGCCAGGGCGGCTCCGAGCGGCTGACCGTTCCGCGCGACCGCGGCCACGCCGTCAGCTACGCCCCCGACGTCACGGCGACCAAGGCCATGGTCAAGGCGGTCATCCGCCCCGACGGCCGTTTGCCTCTGACGGTGCTGGGTCAGGGCCAGGGCGGGCTGGTGGCCCTGCGCGCGGCCGAGGAAGGCCTGATGGCCGACGCCCTGGTGCTGTCGGCGCCGACCTTCGAGCTGAACGCCCTGCCCGCCCCCAAGGCCCAGTTGATCAAGGCCGCTCGCCTGGCGCGGCAGGCCCGCCTGTCGTTCCTGGCCTGGCCGACGTCCCAGGACTGGCGGCGCGACGGTCCCGACGACAAGGCCCTGGGCCTGACCGGCGATCCGGTGCGGGGCGCGGTCAACCACGCCTGGCAGACGGCCAATCCGGACCTGCGGATGGGCGCGCCGAGCCTTGGCCTCTACGCGGCCTACTACGACGCCCTGGACGCCACGGCCCAAGACCTGGCGGGCGTGAAGATCCCGACCCTGCTGCTGGCGGGCGACGCCGATACGGTGACGCCGGCCTCGGCCCAGGCCAGCGTCTGCAAGGCGCTGGCGGCCTGCCGCGAAACCCGCTTGCCGGGCGGGCGCCATGCGCTGCACCTGGAGCGGGATTCGGTGCGGGGCCCCTGGCTGGAGGCCGTGACCCAGACCGTGCGCGGCGCCGGCCGCCGTTCCGCCGCCAGACCTTGAGCCGCAAGGGTTTGCTCCCCACCTGAAGAACAGGGTTCGATCACGAAACGTGACCGATCTTTGCAAACCCCGCCGGGATCGCTAGGCTCCCTGCTCAATCGAACGAGGGCGGAACTCGCGCCTTTGTGGGAGGTTTCGCCGGCATGCCGGTAGTTTTTAAAGCCGAAGACGGCCAAAAGGCGCTCTTCGACGCCCTGATCGACGCCAAGGACAAGTTCGGAGCCAAGAAGCCGATCCTGGAGGACCAGGACCGCAACCCTCTGAGCTATACCGACCTGATCCGGGCCAGCTTCGCCCTGGGCCGCAAGATCGCGGCCATGACCAAGCCCGGCGAACATGTCGGCGTGCTGCTGCCGTCGGGCGTCGGCGCGGTCGTCGTGTTCTTCGCCCTGCACGCCTTCGGCCGCGTGCCGACCATGCTGAACTTCACCGCGGGCCTGCGGAACATCAAGGCCGCGGTGAAGCTGGCCAACGTCCGGCACGTGCTGACCGCCCACAAGTTCATCGAACTGGGCAAGCTGCACGACGTGGTCGATGCGATCGACGATCTGGCCAAGGTCGTCTACCTGGAAGACGTCCGCAAGACGATCGGCCTCACCGACAAGCTGTTCGCGGCCGCGGCCGGGGCCTTCCCGCGCCAATTCCGCAGCCCGGCCAAGCCGTCGGACAAGGGCGTGGTGCTGTTCACCTCGGGCAGCTTCGGCGCGCCGCGCGGCGTGGTGTTGAGCCAGGCCAACCTCGTCTCCAACGCCGCCCAGATCGCCGCCCACATTCCGCTGGATCCGGCCTGGGTGATGTTCAACCCGCTGCCGGTGTTCCACTGCTTTGGCCTGACCGCCGGCGTGATCCTGCCGCTGCTGCAGGGCATGAAGGCGTTCGAGTATCCCTCGCCGCTGCACACCAAGCAGATCCCGCCGCTGATCAAGGACAGCAAGGCCTCGCTGCTCTTGGCCACCGACACCTTCGTCAACCAGTACGCCCGGGCGTCCGAGACCGACGAACTGGGCGGGCTGCAGTTTATCGTCTGCGGCGCCGAGAAGGTGCGCGACGAGACCCACGCCCTGATCAAGGAGCGCTTCGGCGACGTGCCGGTGCTGGAAGGCTACGGCGCCACCGAGGCCTCGCCGGTGATCGCGGTCAACAAGCCGACCGACAACCGCGCCGGCACCGTGGGCGGCCTGCTGCCCGGCATCGAGACCCGTCTCGAACCGGTCGAGGGCATCGCCGAGGGGGGACGCTTCTACGTGCGCGGCCCCAACATCATGTCGGGCTATCTACGCGAGGACGGCGGCCTGGACGCCCCCGAAGGCGGCTGGCACGACACCGGCGACGTCGTCACCATGACCGACGACGACTGGATCACCATCAAGGGCCGCGTGAAGCGCTTCGCCAAGATCGGCGGCGAGATGGTGTCGCTGACCGCCGCCGAGGACCTGGCCGTGGCCGTGTGGCCCAACGGCCGCCACGCCGTGATCTCGATGCCCGACAAGAAGAAGGGCGAGAAGCTGATCCTGGTCACCGACTGCCAGACCGCCACGGCCGCGCCGCTGGTGGCTCATGCCCAGGCGATCGGCGCGCCCGAACTGGCCGTGCCGCGCAAGATCCTCAAGGTCATGCAGGTGCCTGTGCTGGGCAGCGGCAAGACCGACTATGTCGCGATCCAGCGCATGGCCGAGACCGACAGCCAGGCCGCCTGACGGCCCGCCTTACAGACCGACGAACTTTCGCCCCTCCCCGGGCGTTTCAGTAGAGCTTGCGGCCGTCGCTCCTATTCCTTCGCGGAAAGAGCGGCGGTCGACTGCGTGAACCGAAGCGTTGGAACGGGAGAAAGCCTTGGAACGACTGTACGTGTGGGCCCCGCGGGTGCTGAGCCTGCTGCGCATCATCGCCGCCCTGCTCTTCATGGAGCACGGCCTGATGAAGCTCTTCCATTTCCCGGCCGCCCAGCCCGGCGCGCCCGATCCGCTGCCGCCGCTGCTGCTGGCCGCGGCCGTGCTGGAAGTCGTGGGCGGCGGCCTGCTGGCGCTGGGCCTGTTCACCCGGCCGGTGGCGTTCCTGCTGTCGGGCCAGATGGCTGTGGCCTACTTCCTGGCCCATTTCAGCCAGGGCTTCTGGCCGGCGCTGAACGGCGGCGAGGCGGCGATCCTGTTCAGCTTCATCTTCCTCTACCTTGTGTTCGCCGGGCCGGGGGAATGGAGCGTGGACGCCCAGGTGCGGAAGCGGCCGTAGGCGCGACCATCCGGCTGTCGGAAAAATTGAAGGAAGCTGCACAGCAGCCATGAATTGTCGCAGGATGGCGCCATGAGCGCCCTCCTGCCCTTCATGCTTGCCCTGGCCGTCGCCCCGCCGGCGGACGTCCCCAAAACCTATCTGCTGTCGATCGTCGGCCTGCCGGTGAAGACCGGGCAGATGATCGACGGCTTCAGCTTCACGACCTGGGGCGTCAAATTCAATGCGGTCTGCCAGATCCCCCATGGCTGGCGGATCACGGCGGGCGGAAGCCTGACGCCTGACGCCGAACTGATCGGCGAAGGCGGCCAGGGGGTCAGCTGGTTGAGGGAGCGCAATCCAAAGAGCCTGGAGTCGCTGGCCCTGATCACCCTCTACGGGCCTGTCCAGAAAGAAACGATCTACCAGGCCACTGGCGAGATCCCAGCCACCTTCGCCGGCAAGGCCTCGGTCTGGGATATCGACGCCGAGGACGGCCATGACGTCCCGCTGAACGCCGACAACATCAGGCTGGTCCCCGCCAAAGCCTGTCCGAGCCGCTAAAAGTCCAGTTCCATCCGCGCGCCGGTGACGTGTACGCCGTAGTCGCGATCACCATCGGCCAGGGGCGTGGCGTCCTGGTAGGCTAGGTAGGCGTGGTTGAGGTTGAAGCGCAGGTACTCGACCGGCTGCCAGATCAGGGCGGCGATCAGCGCGTCCTGCCGTCCGCCGACGATCGGGCCGTCGTTGAGGTCGAGATGGTCGTAGCGGGCGTTGACCTGCACCGCGCCGATCCCACCGCCGCCCAGCGGCTTGCGGGGCTTGGCGCGGTCGAAGATGCCGGACTTGTAGCCGCGGGTGTCGTCGGTCA
Organism: Caulobacter sp. GW821-FHT09B11; assembly: GCF_059418205.1. Taxonomy (NCBI): domain Bacteria; kingdom Pseudomonadati; phylum Pseudomonadota; class Alphaproteobacteria; order Caulobacterales; family Caulobacteraceae; genus Caulobacter; species Caulobacter sp. GW821-FHT09B11. The sequence goes on from NZ_JBWKPK010000004.1 coordinate 28,911, forward strand.
GGAACCAGCCCAGTTCGGCATAGCCGCCGAAGAAGCGCGCGTCGGGGCCGCTCGCCAGATCGCTTTCCAGCCAGTGGGTCTCGGCCGCGCCGTGCAGGCGACCGCGGACGAAGGCGACTTCCAGGCCGTAATGGGCTTCGTCCCTGACGGCGAGCGTCGAGGTGCCGATCAGGCGGGTGTTGCTGGTGTGGACGTAGGGTCGCTGGCGATAGCGCGTGCCGGCGTCGCCCACGCGCTTGAGGTCGCGCCAGTGGGCCGAGCCGCCCAGGTGCAGCTGGGTCTTGCCGATCTTGGGCGCATAGACCAGGCGGCCGTCGAGGCCGTAGCTGTTGTTCTCGTCGCCGCCGCTGGCGCCGTCGCTGTCGTTGGAGAGCGCGGTGATGTCGTCGGCGAACAGGCCGGCCTGCAGCAGCCAGGCGGCCTTCTCGTACTGGGCCGCCAGACCCAGCCGGCGCTCGAAGCTGAAGGCGTCGGTGAAGGCCGCGCGCTCCATGACCGAGCCGGAGGTGTCGCCGGTCAGTTCGTCGAGCGACTGGAACTGGTTCTGGTTGCCCAGGGCGAACTGCCAGCCGCCGGCCTTGTAGGTGACGAAGGTGTCGACCAGGTCGACGCCGTTGTCTGACAGCTCGAGCTCCAGCTTGTAGCCGATGCCGGCGCCCAGGCTCCCCTCCCCACCCAGGCGAATGCGGCGCATCTCGGCGGCGTAGCCGAGGCCGCGATCGGTCGAGCCGTCGGGGCGGCCGACATAGCCGACGTCGGTCTGGATGCGCCCCTTGGCCTTGAAGCTGCGGCCGCCGCTGGCGGTGAACTGCGGCGAGCCCTTCCAGGCGATCTCGGTCGGCGACGACGGCGCCTTCGTCGGCGCGGCTGCGGTCGCGATGGACGCCGCTGGCGGAGCCGTGCGCTGGGGCGCGCCGGTCGCACCGTCGAGCCGCTGCTCCATGCGCTGGAGCTGGGCCTTCAGGGTCGCGATCTCGGCCCGCAATGCGGCGGCGTCCTCGGCGCTCAGCGGCCTGTCCTGGGCCTGGGCTGCGGACGTGGCGAGGCAAAGCCCGGCGACGCTCGTCGCCAGCGGAAGCAGGATGGAGGCGCGCAAGATCGTCACCCGGAATGCAGAAGACCCGCCCGGCGGCCTGCCGGGCGGGTCTTCATAGCGACCGGGTTTTTGCTGTCCCGTGACAAAGTGTGTCTGGGGAGGCCCCGGAGACCGGATTTCATCCGCCTTCGGACGAAACCCGGACAACCCCAAATCGTGGGCCGGATCAGATGTGCAGGACGCGGCCGTAGGCGTCGAGCGAGGCTTCGTGCATGGCTTCCGACATGGTCGGGTGAGCGTAGACGATGCCGTGCAGGTCTTCTTCCGTCGCTTCCAGCGTGATGGCCGTGACGAAGCCCTGGATCATCTCGGTCACTTCGTGGCCGATCATGTGGGCGCCGATCAGGGCGCCGGTCTTGGCGTCGAACACGGTCTTGACGAAGCCCTCGGTCTCGCCCGCGGCCACGGCCTTGCCGTTGACCTTGAACGGGAAGCGGCCGGCCTTGACCTCGAGGCCCGCGGCCTTGGCGCCGGCTTCGGTGTAGCCCACCGAGGCCACCTGCGGGTTGGCGTAGGTGCAGCCCGGGATCGGCGAGTGGACGTTGGGCGTCTTGTAGCCGGCGATGTACTCGGCGGCGTGGATGCCCTCATGGCTGGCCTTGTGGGCGAGCCAGGGCGCGCCGGCGACGTCGCCGATGGCGTAGAGGCCCGGCACGTTGGTCTCGCCGTGCTTGCCGGTGACCACGTGGCCGCGGTCCAGCGTCAGGCCGACAGCTTCCGTGCCTTCCGTGTTCGGAACGATGCCGATGGCGACGATGCACTTCTCGGCGGTCAGCTGTTCGGCCTTGCCGCCGACCTCGACCGAGACCGACACGCCGGTGGCGGTCTTGTCGATCTTGGTGACCTTGGCGCCGATGCGGAACTTGATGCCGCGCTTCTCGAAGGCCTTCTGGGCGGCCTTGGAGACCTCGGCGTCCTCGACCGGCATGATGCGGTCGACGGCCTCGACGACGGTCACCTCGGCGCCGAGGGCGCGGTAGAAGCTGGCGAACTCGATGCCGATGGCGCCCGAGCCGATGACGACCAGCGACTTCGGCATGGACTTCGGCGCCAGGGCGTCGCGATAGGTCCAGACCTTGTCGCCGTCGGAAACGGCGCCGATGGCCGGGATGTTGCGGGCGCGGGCGCCGCTGGCCAGGATGACGTTCTTGGCCTGGACCGTGCGGCTGCCGCCGGCCTTCAGCGCGATCACGACCTTCGGAGCGGGGCTGCCCTTCTCGAGCTTGGCCTCGCCCTCGATGACCTCGATCTTGTGCTTCTTCATCAGGAAGGCGATGCCGCCCGACATGGTCTTGGCCACGCCGCGCGAACGCTCGATGATCTTGTTGAAGTCGAACGAGGGCTTCTCGACCGCCAGGCCGTAGGCGTCCAGGTGCGACAGCTGTTCGAAGATCTCGCCGGACTTCAGCAGCGCCTTGGTGGGGATGCAGCCCCAGTTCAGGCAGATGCCGCCCAGATTCTCGCGCTCGACGATCGCCGTCTTCAGACCCAGCTGGCTGGCGCGGATGGCGGCGACATAGCCGCCCGGACCGGCGCCGATGACGACGACATCGAATTCCGTGGACATGGTAGTCTTACCCTGGCTTGGACGCCGCGCGGGGGAGCGGCGGCGTCGAACGACCGGCCCCGCGGGGCCGGCCTGGGAAATCTATAACAGCGCCTCGACCGCGGCCTGGAGCTCTTCCGGCTTGGTGGTCGGGGCGAAACGTTCGACGACGTTGCCGTCGCGATCGATCAGGAACTTGGTGAAGTTCCACTTGATGCCTTCGGTGCCCAGCACGCCCTTCTGCTGCTTCTTCAGATAGGCGTAGAGCGGATGGGCCGAGGGACCGTTGACGTCGATCTTGGCCATCATCGGGAAGGTCACGTCGTAGGTCAGCGAGCAGAAGCTGCCGATCTCTTCGGCCGTGCCAGGCTCCTGGCTTCCGAACTGGTTGCACGGAAAGCCCAGGATGGTCAGGCCGCGGTCCTTGCTCGCCTTGTAGAGCGCTTCCAGGCCTTCGTACTGCGGGGTCAGGCCGCACTTGCTGGCGGTGTTGACGATCAGCAGCACCTGGCCGCGATAGTCAGCCAGGCTGACGTCCTTGCCTTCGAGCGTCTTGGCCGAGAATTCGTAGACCGACATCGCGTGTTCTCCCCGGGGCCGTCCCCGTCCTGAAAAGCCCAGGATGGGGCCTCGTCGCGCCGTATCCGAAATCCCCGCCCCGCGTTTGACCGAGAGGCGAGGATTTAGAGAGCGTCCTTAGACGATCAGGGTCAGCGGCTCCTCGATCAGCGGCTTGAAGGCCGCCAGGAACCTGGCGCCGACCGCGCCGTCGACCACGCGGTGATCGCAGGTCAGAGTCACGGTCATGACCGTGGCCACGGCCAGCTGGCCGTTCTTGACGACCGGACGCTGCTCGCCGGCCCCGACGCTCATGATCGCGCCTTGCGGCTCGTTGATGATCGACGAGAAGGCCTTGATGCCGAACATGCCGAGGTTCGAGACCGAGAAGGTGCCGCCCTGGAATTCCTCGGGCTTCAGCTTCTTGGCCTTGGCGCGGGCGGCCAGGTCCTTCATCTCGGCCGAGATCTGGGCCAGGCCCTTGGTCTCGGCGGCGCGGATGATCGGGGTGATCAGGCCGCCGTCGATGGCCACGGCCACGGCGATGTCGGCATGCTTGTGCATGGCGATGCCTTCGGGCGTGTAGGAGGCGTTGGCCTCCGGCACGCGCTTCAGCGCCACGGCGGCGGCCTTGATGACGATGTCGTTGACCGACACCTTCACGCCCTGGCCTTCCAGCAGGCTGTTGATCTTCGCGCGGGCGGCCAGCAGGCCGTCCAGCTCGATGTCGATCGTCAGCGGGAAGTGCGGCACGTCGCGGAAGCTTTCCGTCAGGCGGCGCGCGATGGTCTTGCGCATGCCGTCCAGCGGGATGAGGTCGTAGGAGCCGGCGGGGATGCCCATCTGCTCCAGCGACTGCACCTTGCGCGGCTCGGCGGCCGGGGCCGAAGCGGCGGCGGGAGCCGAGGCCGGAGCGGCCTTGGCGGCCGGGGCGCCGCCGCTCTTGGCGGCTTCGACGTCCGACTTGACCACGCGGCCGTGCGGACCCGAGCCCTTGATGGACTTCAGGTCGAGGCTGGCGGCGGCGGCCAAGCGACGGGCCAGCGGCGAGGCGAAGACGCGCGAGCCGTCGGCGGCCACGGGAGCAGCCGGAGCCGGAGCGGCCGGAGCAGCAGCGGGAGCCGGAGCAGCAGCGGCCTTCGGGGCCTCGGCGACAGCGGCGGCGGGCGCTTCGGCCTTGGGCGCCGGCGCGGGGCTTTCGCCCTCGCCCGCCAGCTTGGCGATCAGCGCGTTGACCTTGACGTTCTCGGTCCCGGCGTCGACCAGGATGGCTTCGATCACGCCCTCATCGACGGCTTCGACTTCCATGGTCGCCTTGTCGGTCTCGATCTCGGCGATGACGTCGCCGGCCTTGACGGTGTCGCCGACCTTGACGTGCCACTTGGCGAGGGTGCCCTCTTCCATGGTGGGCGACAGGGCGGGCATCAGGATGTCGATCGACATTTGAGCTCTTTCCTCAAGCGTTCGGGACGATGTCGGCCCCGATGGTGTGCCGGGCCGTCGTCCTCGATACCCCGCCCTGGGGCGGGATGAATTCGTTGACCGAGACGATGCGGCCCCCGCCCGTCAGGAGCGGGGGCCGCGCCGGTCTCAGCGGTAGCAGACCGCCTTGGCCGCCTTGACGATCTTGTCGACCGACGGCAGCGACAGGGCTTCCAGGTTGGCCGCATAGGGCAGCGGCACGTCTTCCTGGTGCACCCGCAGCGGCGGGGCGTCCAGGTAGTCGAAGCCGAACTCCGTGATGCGGGCGACGATCTCGGCGCCGACGCCCATCGGGCCCCAGCCTTCCTCGACCGTGACCAGGCGGTTGGTCTTCTTGACGCTTTCCAGGACCGTGGCGTGGTCCATCGGGCGGATCGTCCGCAGGTCGACGACCTCGGCCGAGATGCCTTCGGCGGCCAGGGCCTCAGCGGCCTGCAGGGCGAAGCCCACCATGCGGCTGTAGGCGACCAGGGTTACGTCCGTGCCCTGACGGCGGACCTTGGCCTTGCCGATCGGCACGACGTAGTCCTCGACGTCCGGGATGTCGAACTCGTGCCCGTACATCATCTCGTGCTCGAGGAAGACGATCGGGTTCGGGTCGCGGATGGCGGCCTTCAGCAGGCCCTTGGCGTCGGCCGCGTCGTACGGCGCGATGACCTTCAGGCCCGGGATGTTGCCGTACCAGGCCGCGTAGTCCTGGCTGTGCTGGGCGCCGACGCGCGAGGCCGCGCCGTTGGGACCGCGAAACACGATCGACGACTTGATCTGGCCGCCCGACATGTACAGCGTCTTGGCCGCCGAGTTGATGATGTGGTCGATCGCCTGCATGGCGAAGTTCCAGGTCATGAACTCGACGATGGGCTTCAGGCCCGCCATCGCCGCGCCGACGCCCATGCCGGCGAAGCCGTGCTCGGTGATCGGGGTGTCGATGACGCGCTTGTCGCCGAACTCCTGCAGGAGTTCGCGGCTGACCTTGTAGGCGCCCTGGTACTGGGCGACTTCCTCGCCCATCAGGAACACGCGGTCGTCGCGGCGCATCTCTTCGGCCATGGCGTCGCGCAGGGCGTCGCGCACGGTGATCTTCTTGGTCGGCGTGCCTTCCGGCAGTTCCGGATCCGCGAAGGCCGAGACGGCGATCGGGGCTGGAGCAGCGGGAGCGGCCGGAGCAGCAGCCGGGGCGGCTTCAGCGGCCGGAGCAGCAGCCGGAGCCGACGCCGAGGCGCCGTCTTCGCCCGCCAGCTTGGCGATCAGGGTGTTGACCTTGACGTTCTCCGAGCCGGCCGGAACGAGGATGGCCTCGATCACCCCCTCGTCGACGGCTTCGACTTCCATCGTCGCCTTGTCGGTCTCGATCTCGGCGATCACGTCGCCGGCCTTGATGGTGTCGCCTTCCTTGACGAGCCATTTGGCCAGGGTGCCTTCCTCCATGGTGGGGGAAAGCGCGGGCATCAGGATGTCCGTCACTCGGCGGCCTCCAGGTATACGTCGGTGTAGAGTTCGGAGGGGTCCGGCTCGGGGCTGGTGCGGGCGAACTCGGCCGCTTCGGCCACGATGCGCTTCACTTCGCCGTCGACGGTCTTCAGATCGTCCTCGGTGACGCCGGCCGCGGCCAGGCGTTCCTTGATGTGGTCGATCGGATCGCGGGTCGTCTTGACCTCGTCGACCTCTTCCTTGGTGCGGTACTTGGCCGGGTCGGACATCGAGTGGCCGCGGTAGCGGTAGGTCTTCATCTCGAGGATGTAGGGACCCTGGCCGCTGCGGGCGTGCTCGCTGGCGCGGGCGCCGGCTTCACGCACGGCCACCACGTCCATGCCGTCGACTTCCTCGCCCGGGATCCGGAACGAGACGCCGCGCTTGTGGAAGGCGGTTTCCGACGCCGAACGCTCGACGCTGGTGCCCATGGCGTACTGGTTGTTCTCGATCACGTACACGACCGGCAGCTTCCACAGCTGGGCCATGTTGAAGCTCTCGTAGACCTGGCCCTGGTTGGCCGCGCCGTCGCCGAAGTAGGCGTACGAGACGTTGCCGTTGCCCTTGTAGTGGTTGGCCAGCGCCAGGCCGGTGCCGAGCGCCACCTGGGCGCCGACGATGCCGTGGCCGCCGTAGAAGCCGGTCTCGATGTCGAACATATGCATCGAGCCGCCCTTGCCACGCGACGAACCGCCAGCGCGACCGGTCAGCTCGGCCATGACTTCCTTGGGATCCATGCCGGCGGCCAGCATGTGGCCGTGGTCACGGTAGCCCGTGATGATCTGGTCGCCCTGATGCGAGATCGACTGCATGCCGACCGCGATGGCTTCCTGACCGATGTAGAGGTGGCAGAACCCGCCGATCAGGCCCATGCCGTACAGCTGGCCGGCGCGCTCCTCGAAGCGGCGGATCAGCAGCATGTCCTGATAGAATTTGAGAAGCTCTTCCTTGCCGACGAAGGCGTTGACACCGGTGTCGGCGCCCTTCTCCGTCGAGGCTTCACCCTTGCGCGTTCGCGCCATTAAACTCTCCCTGGCCAATCACCATAACGGCCTTCATCTCAGAGGCTTCCGTCGCCGCCGCTGTGCGGCTTTCCGGCGCAGGATCGCGCTCATGTTGACGCCGAGACCGCCCTCCAGGCCGCAACCTGAAGTGTGGTCTACAAGACAGCCTAGGACCGGTGTGAACCGACCCAGCTCAGCGCTTGGTGCGGATCACGTAGTCCTTGGGATCGGCGTATCCAAGGAGGGAACGCGCACGTTCCTCCAGGAGATCGGCCGACAGGCTGCCGCTGCGTAATAGACGAGCCCGAGCCTCCAGGTCCATCCTCTCAGCGCGGATCTTCTTAAGTTCCATCGTCTTGGCGGCCAAGTCCGCGTTGCGTTGAGACGAGGAAAGCAGGCCTCTCTCGCCCGTCAGAGCGTGAAAGACGAAGTACGTGATCAGGAGAAGGAGCGCCGCGGTCGGCAGGTAGGGTTGCAGTCGAGCGAACATCGGCGAATCCCGGACAGGGAGCTTCAGGCTGCCAGAACGTGCTTAACACGGTCTAAATCCCCAAGCCTGCAAGGGGCTTGCAAATAGCGCGCGAGCAGGCTCAAAATACTTTCAAATGAGACCGTTTCAGGGGCATCGAGATACCGCATCGCGGCATTTCGTTCGCAGCCGCGAGAATGGTTGAAACCTCTGTTTTTCTAAAGCCGCCCCAGCTTTTAGAAAAAATGTGGTCGGTCTTTTTTGATCGAACACCGGCCACGCCTGTTTTAACGGCGCCGACGCCTCAGAATCGCCGCGGTGACGCTTTCCAGGTGCCGTCTAAGGTTGAGCGATCACGCGCCTCGCGTGCAAATCGCCGCGCTTCGGGGAGAGAAACGACATGCTTCGCAGACACGCCCTTGCCGGCCTGGCGGTCGTCGCCTTCCCGCTGACCGCCGTCGCCCGCCAGCGCGACGACGGCGTCGTGAAGGGCCGCAAGGGCGGGCCGAACATGATCAAGGGCGATCCGCCCAGGCTCGACTTCGGCGGCGGGCTGGTGATCCCGATGAACAGCTCGATCTTCAAGACTCTCTGGGAGGGCGAGGACCGCTGGGTGACCTACGGCCGCTCGGTGGCTCGCCAGGAAGCACGGGCCATGCAGCAGGCCGAAGTCGCCGCCACGGGCACGATGAAGCTGATGCTGCTGACCCAGGCCTTCGCGCCGGAACGCCTGGTCCGGTTCGAGACCTGCGGCTGGCGCGGCAAGACCAACGACGCCAACGACCTGGTGCTGGGCGATGTCGCCCTGCCCGGCCGCCCGGTGATGCCGACCACCGACCGCATCAACGGCGGCGCCACGGGCGCGGAGACCGACGGCCTGGGCGAGGACGCCTGGCACGCGGTGACCGGCTACATGGTCATGAAGAAGGATCTCACCCTGGCCGAGGTGAAAGCCCGGGCGCAGCTCGTGCAGGGCTGACACGCCCGCCTCCCGTGATTGGAGACACCGTGATGAACCGCGACTGGAACCGCCGCCGGTTGATGGCGGCCGGCGGCGCTCTGACCCTCTGCGGGGCGGGAACAGCCCGGGCTGAACCTGGACCGGAGGTCCTGGCCCTGTGGCCGGGCCCGGCGCCGGGCGGGGAGCGGGTCACGGCCGAGGAGCGGCGCGTGGCCTACAACTGGCCTGACGGCCGTGTCGACTACAGCATCGAGGGCGTCACCCGCCCGACGCTGACGCTCTATCCGCCGGCGGAGGCCGCGAAGCCGAAGGCGGCGGTGCTGGTCATTCCCGGCGGCGGGTTCAGCAAGGTGGTGGCCGACAAGGAAGGCCACGAGGTCGCCCGCTGGCTGGCCGCCAACGGCGTCTATGCCGGGGTGCTGGTCTATCGGCTGCCGAAGGATCCATGGGCCGCCCGCTTCGACGCGCCGCTGCAGGACGCCCAGCGCGCGCTGCGCCTGCTGAGAAGCCGGACCAGCGCCCCTTCTGTCGGCGCGCTGGGCTTCTCGGCCGGCGGGACCCTGGCCGCGGCCCTGGCCTCGCGCGGAGCCGCGGCCCTCTATCCGCCGGTCGACGCCCTGGACGCGGCCCCTTCCCTCCCCGACTTCATCGGCCTGGGCTATCCCTGGCTGACCCGGCCCAAGGCGCCGCCGCAGGCGACGCCGTTCCATGGCTTCAACAGCCCCACGAAGGCCTTCCTGTTCCACGCCGAGGACGATCCCAAGGTCTCGGCCGACAACAGTCGGGACGCGGCGCGCGACATCGTCGCCTTGGGCGGGACCGCCGAGCTGCACGTCTTCCCGACCGGCGGCCACGGCTTCGCCCTGCGCTCGCGCCCGCCGGCGCCGGAGACCGCCTGGGGCGGGCAGTTCCTGGCCTGGCTGGACCGGCTTCCCGGCTGAGGATCGGACACGAAAAAGCGCGCCGGGCGGACCCGGCGCGCTCTTATCTTTCAACTCGGACCGTGGTCCGCCCGATCAGCGGCCCTTGAGGGCGGCGCGGCCGGCGTAGACGCCCTGGTCTTCCAGCTGTTGCTCGATGCGCAGGAGCTGGTTGTACTTGGCCAGCCGGTCCGAACGGGCCAGCGAGCCGGTCTTGATCTGACCGCAGTTCAAGGCCACGGCCAGGTCGGCGATGGTGCTGTCCTCGGTCTCGCCCGAGCGGTGGCTCATGACGCTGGTGTAGCCGTGGCGGTGGGCCAGATCGACGGCGTCGATGGTCTCCGACAGGGTGCCGATCTGGTTGACCTTGACCAGGATCGAGTTGGCCAGGCCCTGGTCGAGGCCGATCTGCAGGCGCTTGGGATTGGTCACGAACAGGTCGTCGCCGACCAGCTGGACCTTCTTGCCCAGGGTGTCGGTCAGCAGCTTCCAGCCGGCGAAGTCGTCTTCGGCCATGCCGTCTTCGATCGAGGCGATCGGGAACTTGGAAACCAGGTCGGCCAGGTAGTCGACCATCTGCGACGGGTCGAGCGACTTGCCCTCGCCTTCCAGCTCGTACTTGCCGTTCTTGAAGAACTCGGTCGAGGCGACGTCGAGGCCCAGCAGGAAGTCGTCGCCGGCCTTGTAGCCCGCGGCTTCACCGGCCTTGACGATGAAGTCGAGCGCGGCCTCAGCCGAGGCGAGGTTGGGAGCAAAGCCGCCTTCGTCGCCGACGTTGGTGTTGTGGCCGGCGTCCTTCAGGGCCTTCTTCAGGCCGTGGAAAATCTCGGCGCCCATGCGCAGGGCTTCGGAGAAGCTGACCGCGCCGGTCGGCAGGATCATGAATTCCTGGATGTCGATCGGATTGTCGGCGTGGGCGCCGCCGTTGATGATGTTCATCATCGGGGTCGGCAGCACGCGGGCGTTCACGCCGCCGATGTAGCGGTGCAGCGGCAGGCCGGCCGACTCGGCGGCGGCCTTCGCCACGGCGAGCGAGACGCCGAGGATGGCGTTGGCGCCCAGGCGCGCCTTGTTCGGCGTGCCATCGAGGCCGATCAGCAGGCTGTCGATGCGGCGCTGGTCTTCGGCGTCCACGCCCGACAGGGCGTCGAAGATCTCGCCGTTGACGGCTTCCACGGCCTGGCGGACGCCCTTGCCGAGGTAGCGCGACTTGTCGCCGTCACGCTTTTCGACGGCTTCGTGGGCGCCGGTCGAGGCGCCCGACGGCACCGCGGCGCGACCAAAGGCGCCGTCCTCGAGGACGACGTCGACCTCGACCGTCGGATTGCCGCGGCTATCGAGGATTTCGCGGGCGATGATGTCGACGATCTCGGTCATGGGAGCTCCCGAAAGAAAAGGCGCTTCCCCTTAGCCGCGCCGCCGCGTCGCCGCAACCAAGACCGGCGTTCGGCCGGGTCGAAGTTCCGCTGCGTCAGCGCTTCGTCGTCACGCCTGCAGGACCGGCGGCCCGCCCGAACCGAGGCGGAACAGCAGTTGCTCGGAGCCGAAGTCGAGCTCGACCCGGGCGAACAGCTTCAGCACGTCCACGCCCAGCAGGATCGCCGGCTTCTCGTTGATCTTCCAGTGATCGAAGATGTGCAAGTCGGCGAAGACCACGGCCAGGTTGGTCATCCGCAGGTCGCCCATGTTCATCGACCGCAGGACCCGGTACTCGCCGATCGTCTCCCTGCCCGCCACGCCCAGCAGGCGCACGGCCAGGGCCGGATCGGCGCCCTTGCGGGCCTTGGCCTGGATCGCCTTCGACAACGCCATGTTGCCGATCGACGAGCCCGCGCCCGAGTCGATGAAGGCCAGGGTGCGGATGTTGTTGACCCGGCAGTTGACGACGGTGAGGCGCCCGAAGCGCTGGTCGGCCTCGACCTGCACCTCCTGGGGCCGTCGGAAGAACCGGTACTCCGGCGTGCTGTGGCGCACCTCCAGGCGGTTTCTCTTGAAGTCCATGACCACCGAGCGGTCCTGCAGGATGTCGATGCCCAGCAGGCCGTCGCCGCCGACCCGCTCGGGCGCCAGCACCGGAAGCTCGACATCGGCCAGGTGCGCTTCGCCGGTGGACAGGTGGGCGATGCGCGCGGTCGGGGTGATCGCCGAACCGCCGATGCCGTGGACGATGACGTCGCGCCCACGCGGCAGGTCGAGGCGCGCCGCGAGCGTCTGCGAGATCACCGAGCGATCGGCGCCGGAATCGACCACGAAGCGGTACGACCCCTGGCCGTTGATCTGGGCCTCGACGGTCATCCGCTCCGACTCGTCGATGGCCGTGTCGATGACGTAGAGCGGCGCGGTCGGAGCGGGCGGAGGCGGTACGACGGCCGCGGAAGCCGGCGAAACGGCCTGCGGGGCCTGGCCGGGCGAAAAGGCATGGACGAGCGAGGGCGCGGCGGCGAACGATGCGCCGAGGCCGCACGCGAGGGTGCGACGCGTGAACATGGCGAACCTCCCAGTTCGCCGGAGTCTGATCACGCCATTCTCGGCGCTGACCGCGCTCCTGGCTTTGTTGGGATCGTCCCATTGGCGATCCGACGCCCACTCTAGCACCGCTTGGACCAACCCACGACGAAAAGCGCCGCCCAGGCGAACTGGGCGGCGCTTTCGAAGCGTCAGGCGCTAAATCCTGGAGCGCTCGCCGGTTCGGCGGGCGCGTCCGAGAAAGACCTTAGTCTTCCTTCGGGGTCAGGATCTGCTTGCCGTTGTACAGGCCGGTCTTCAGATCGACGTGGTGCGGACGGCGCAGCTCGCCGGTGTCCTTGTCCTCGATGAACGAGTTAGCGCCCAGGGCGTGGTGCGACCGGCGCATGTTCCGGCGAGAAGGCGAAGTTTTTCTTTTGGGAACGGCCATCGAAGTGACTCTGCTCGCTGAGCGTGAAAATCGGAAGCGGCGACTCAGGAAAGCCCAGGTCGCCGCGTGAGGGCGCGCTTATGCCTGAATCTCTCCAGACATGCAACTCGCCAGTTCAGACCAATCGACCGTGCTCCTTGGCCGCCGCGATGAAGCTGGCGAACAGGGGGTGCGGGGCGAACGGACGGCTCTTCAGTTCCGGGTGGAACTGAACGCCGATGAACCACGGATGGTCGTCGCGCTCGACGATCTCGGGCAGCACGCCGTCCGGAGAACGGCCGGTGAGCTTGAGCCCCGCCTCCTCCATCTTGTGGCTGTAGCCGATGTTGACCTCGTAGCGGTGACGATGGCGCTCGACGATGTCGGTCTCGCCATAGATCTCGGCGACCTTGGAGCCCTGCTGCAGCACGGCGTCGTAGGCGCCCAGGCGCATGGTGCCGCCCAGGTCGTCGCCGGCCTTGCGCGAGACGGTCTCGTTGCCCTTGATCCACTCGGTCATCAGGCCGACGACCGGGCGCTCGGTGGGCCCGAACTCGCTGGACGAGGCGTCGGCGATGCCGGCCACGTTGCGCAGGGTCTCGATGACCGCCATCTGCATGCCGAAGCAGATGCCGAAGTACGGCACCTTGCGCTCGCGGGCGAACTGGGCCGCCCGGATCTTGCCTTCCGCGCCGCGTTCGCCGAAGCCGCCGGGCACCATGATGGCGTGGGCGTTCTCGAGACGGGCCGCGGCCGCGTTCTCGTCGCCCTCGAAGGTCTCGCTCTCGACCCAGTCGAGGTTGACCTTGACCTTGTTGGCCAGACCGCCGTGGTGCAGGGCCTCGATGAGGGACTTATAGGCGTCCTTCAGCACGGTGTACTTGCCGACGACGGCGATGGTCACCTCGCCGTCCGGATGCTGGACGGTGTGGTCGATGGCTTCCCAGCGCGACAGGTCGGGCTTGGGCGCGTCGCTCATGCCGAAGACGTCGAGCACCTCGGCGTCGAGGCCTTCCTTGTGGTAGTCGATCGGCACCGCGTAGATCGACGAGCTGTCCAGGGCCTGGATGACGGCGCTCGGGCGCACGTTGCAGAACTGGGCGATCTTGCGCTTTTCCTCGACCGGGATCTCCTGCTCGCAACGGCAGAGCAGGATGTCCGGCTGGATGCCGATCGAGCGCAGTTCCTTGACCGAGTGCTGGGTCGGCTTGGTCTTCATCTCGCCGGCCGTCTTGATGAACGGCAGCAGGGTGAGGTGGACGTAGCAGCTCTGGCCGCGCGGCAGGTCCTGGCGCAGCTGGCGGATGGCCTCGAAGAACGGCAGGCCCTCGATGTCGCCGACCGTGCCGCCGATCTCGACGAGCACGAAGTCGACGGACTTCTGGCCCGTCTCGTCCATGGCGGGCGAGAGGACGAAGTCCTTGATCTCGTTGGTGACGTGCGGAATCACCTGGACGGTCGCGCCCAGATAGTCGCCGCGGCGCTCCTTCTCGATGATCGTCTTGTAGATCTGGCCGGTCGTGATGTTGTCGGCCTTCTTGGCCGACACGCCGGTGAAGCGCTCGTAGTGCCCCAGATCCAGGTCCGTCTCGGCCCCGTCGTCGGTGACGAACACCTCGCCGTGCTGATACGGGCTCATGGTGCCCGGATCGACGTTCAGATAGGGATCGAGCTTGCGCAGGCGGACGGAATAGCCGCGAGCCTGAAGGAGAGCGCCGAGCGCTGCGGAGGCGAGGCCTTTTCCAAGGGAGGAAACCACGCCGCCGGTGATGAAAATGTACCGCGTCATGGGCGCTCAGATTACCCGCGATTCGGCGATCGCGGCGAAAAGACCGACGTTCATAAACAAGTTTCGCTTCCGAGCCTGAGCCCCGCCCTTATTGGGCGGGGGTCTGGGCCGGAGTTTGGGCCGGAGCGGTCGTGGCCGGAACCGCGGGAGCCGGAGCGCCAAGCTGCGGGGTCGGAGCCTGGATCGGCGCCGGGGCGGTCGTGGCGGGAGCGGCCGGAGTCGCGGGGGCGTTCAGGGTCTTGGTGTCGAGATTGTCGATCTTCAGCTTGTCGACGACCGAATCAGCGCTGCCGATGCGACCGGTCAGAATGGTCAGCACCAGGCTGATGACCAGGAACACCGAGAACAGGATCCAGGTCATCCGGGTCATGAAGTCGCCGGCGCCCCGGGCTGTCATGAAGCTGCCCGCCCCACCGCCGCCCATGCCGAGCGCGCCGCCTTCCGAACGCTGGAGCAGCACGAAGCCGATCAGCGCGATGCAGACGATGATGTTGATGGCCAGCAGGATGGCGATGAGCATGACGAAACAGTTCTCGATTCAGTGCAGTCAGAGGACCGGCTGCGAAAAACGAAGCGGCCCCTCTACCACTACCGGCGCGCGCACGCCATAGGTGGGGCGACGGCCTGCCAACTCAAGTTCCCAATCCAGTTTTAGGGCGCGCATGATTCTCGAGACCGAACGCCTCACCCTGAAGCCCCTGGTCGCCGAAGACGCCCCGCTCATCTATCCGTTCCTCAGCGATCCGGAAATGATGGCGCATTGGGACCGGGCGCCGCTGGAGGATCCCGACGAGGTCGCCGCCTGCGTGGTCGGCCAGGTCGAGGACATGCAGGCCGGGACCGCGCTCTACTGGACCATCCGCCTGACCGCGACCGGGGCCTTCGTCGGCGCCTGCGAGTTCGTCGAGATCGACGAGCGCCGCCACCGGGCCGAACTGCGCTTCATCGTGGCCCGCGAGGCCTGGGGCAACGGCTACGCCCACGAAGCCGTCAGCGCCCTCCTCGCCCACGCCGCCGCCAGCGACCTCAAGCACGTCGTGGCCCGCACCCAGGTGGGCGACGCCCGCGCAGAGAAGCTGCTGGAACGCCTGGGCTTCAAGGGCGCGGCCTATCTGAAGGGCCAGGTTGACCGGGACGGGGAACGCCGGGACGGGCGGCTGTACGGGGTGGAATTGTAGGATCCTTCTCCCCTCGCGGGAGAAGGTGGCGGCCGAAGGCCGACGGATGAGGGGTCTCTCAGATGGGAGACGCCTGCCCGGCCTGACCGCTACACGCGGTTTTGAGATCTGAGAGACCCCTCACCCGACCTGCTTCGCAGGCCACCCTCTCCCGCAAGGGGAGAGGGGCGCTCCCCTAAGCCGCCCGGATGATCGCTAGGAAGTCCGCGGCCTTCAGCGAGGCGCCGCCGACCAGGGCGCCGCCGACTTCCTCGGTGGCCAGGATCTCGGCGGCGTTTTCGGGCTTCACCGAGCCGCCGTAGAGAATCGGCACGCCCGCGCCCTGCTCGCCGAAGCGCTCGACCAGGATGGCGCGGATGGCCTTGTGGATGGCGGTGATGTCGGCCGGGGTCGGGGTCAGGCCGGTGCCGATGGCCCAGACCGGCTCATAGGCGACGGCGAAGGCCTGGCCCGCCAGGCTGGCCGGCAGCGAATCGCGGGCCTGGCCGGTGACGATGGCCTCGGCCTGGCCCGCCTGGCGCTGGGCCAGGGTCTCGCCGAAGCAGACGATGGGCTCCAGGCCCGCGGCCAGGGCGGCCTCGACCTTGGCCGACACCAGCTCGCAGGTCTCGCCGTAGCCGCCGCGCCGCTCGGAGTGGCCGAGAATCACCAGGCGGGCGCCGGCGTCGACCAGCATGGCGGCCGAGACGTCGCCGGTGAACGCGCCCTGGGCCGCGCAATGACAGTCCTGGCCGCCGACGAGCACGGGTTCGCCCGACAGCACCTCGGCCATGCGGTGCAGAAGCGTGGCGGGCGGACAGATGGCGACTCGGGCGGCCGGCGGGACTTCGGCGACCGCCGCGGCCACCGCCCTGGCCTCGTCCAGCGAGGCCTCGAGGCCGAACATCTTCCAGTTTCCGGCGATCAGAGGCCGGGGCGTCGTCAGAGAAACGGTCATGAGGTTGGCTTTGGGGACGCGCCCCCTTCGGAAGTCAAGTCCGCTTCGGCTTGCTCAGTCACCTTGGCCTCTACTATACCCCGTTGCTCGCATCGAGTGCGTCGCCGTCGGGCGAGCGTCCTGCGACATCGGGCGAAATCGAAGAAGGTAGTTCAAACGTCATGCTCGCCGGCTTTCGCTCTCTCGCCAAATCGCCGTTCGCGGTCGTCCTGTTCGGGCTGCTGATCGTCAGCTTCGCCGTCTTCGGGATCAGCGACGTCTTCAAGCGCTCCCCCGCCTCGCAAGTGGTCGAGGTCGGCTCGCGCACGGTCACGCCCGAAGACTTCAAGGGTCGCTTCGACACCTATCGTCGCCAGCTGGAGAGCCAGGGCCAGACCCTGACCCCCGACGAAGCCGTCTCGCGCGGCGTCGACCGCCAGATGGTGCAGGAGCTGGCCCTTCAGGAATCGATGGCCGAGCTGATCGCCAAGATGGGCGTGCGCCCGTCCGAGACCCTGGTCGCCACCACCCTGCACAAGCAGATGAGCGACCTGCCGGCCGGCCAGCGCCCGTTCAACCCGATCACCGGCCAGTTCGACAAGGACGCCTACCAGCGCCTTCTGGCCGAGAACAACCTGACCCCGGCCCGCTTCGAGGCCTCGCTGCGCGACGACATCGCCCAGTCGCAGTTCTACGCCAGCGTCGCCAACGGCCTGCGCACTCCGCGCATCTATTCGGCCCTGCAGGCCGTCTACGGCCTTGAAAGCCGCGACCTGGCCGCCTTCGCCGTCAACCCGGCCAGAGTCGCCCAGCCGAGCGCGCCGACCGACGCCCAGCTGCAGGCCTTCATGAAGGAAAACGCCGCCGCCCTGACGCGTCCCGAGACGCGCCTGCTGTCGGTGGTGCGCTTCAGCGCCAAGGCCCTGGAGCCGACCGTGACCGTCGCCCCGGCCGACGTGCAGAAGACCTTCGACTTCCGCAAGGACACCCTGGCCGCGCCGGAAACCCGCTCGCTGGTGCAGATCGTCGCCCCGGACGCCAAGGCCGCCGCCGCCATCGCCGAGCGCCTGCGCAAGGGCGAGGACCCGGCCGCCGTCGCCAAGGCCTACGGCAAGACCCCGGTGGTCATCGCCGACAAGCCCAAGACCGCCCTGCCCGACCGCAAGGTCGCCGACGCCGCCTTCGCGCTGGCCGAGGGCCAGGTCAGCCCGCCGATCGCCGGCGAACTGGGCCAGTCGGTCATCAAGCTGATCAAGATCACCCCGGCCAAGGTCGCCTCGCTGGAGGCCGCCCGCCCGCAGATCGAGGCCGACCTGCGCGTCCAGAACGCCCAGGCCAAGGCCTATGAGCAGACTCAGACCTATCAGGACGCCCGCGATGCCGGCGCCAACGTGGTCGACGCCGCCGGCAAGGCCGGCGCCCTGGTGGTCAGCACCGCGCCGATCACCGCCCAGGGCACGGACCTTCTGGGCCAGCCGGCCTCGGGCCTGACGCCCGACGTGCTGAAGACCGCCTTCGCCCTGCCGACCGGCGGCGAGAGCGATCTGATCGAGGCCGAGAAGGGCGAATACTACGCCGTCCGCGTCGAGAAGGTGATCCCGGCCGCCCTGCCCCCGCTGGCCGAGATCAAGGAGCCCCTGGCCCGCCAGTGGATGCTGCAGGAGCTGTCCAAGCGCCTGAAGGCCAAGGCCGACGAGCTGGCCGCGCGCGTCCGCAAGGGCGAGTCGCTGGACAGCGTCGCCGCCGCCGCCGGCTCGAAGGTGCAGAAGGTGGCCGGCCTGTCGCGCGAGAACGCCCGCCAGTACCAGGCCCTGGGCCGCGACCTGCTGATCGGCGCCTTCAACGCCAAGCCGGGCGAGGTGTTCACCGCCCGCGCCCCGGCCGCGCCGAACGCGCCGCAACTGACCTATGTGGTCGGTCGCATCGAGGGCGTGCACGCCGGCGACGCCGCCGAGATCGCCCGCGCCACCGAGACCATGCGTCCGCAGACCAGCATGGCCTATATGCGCGACGTCGGTCAGGCCAGCCGCAAGGCCGCCTTCGACAAGCTGAAGCCGAAGACCAACCTGACCCTGGCCCGCCAGGCCCTCGGCGTCGACACCGACGCCCTGGCCAAGACCGGCAAGGACACGGCCACGAAGACGGGCTCGGCTCAATGAGCCTTGAGCCCGGCTTCGACGCCTTCGCGGCCGGCTACGACGCCGGCCTCCCGCAGCTGGTCTGGACGCGGCTGATCGACGACCTGGAGACCCCGGTCTCGGCATATCTGAAGATCGGCCACGGCCGGCCCTACGCCTTTCTGTTCGAAAGCGTCGAGGGCGGCGCCTGGCGCGGCCGCTACTCGATCGTGGCGATGAAGCCGGACGTCGTCTGGCGCTGCCGCGGCGACCAGGCCGAGATCGCCCGCGACGACGACATCGCCGCCGGCCGCTTTTCGCCGCTGGAAGGCGGGGCGCTGGACAGCCTGCGCGACCTGATCGCCCAGTCGAAGATGGAGCTGCCGGCCGGCCTGCCGCCGATGGCGGCGGGGATCTTCGGCGCGCTGGGCTACGACACCGTGCGCCTGGTCGAGAAGCTGCCCGACATCAATCCCGACGCCCTGGGCTTGCCCGACGGCATCATGACCCGGCCCTCGATCGTGGCCGTGTTCGACGCCATCGCCCAGGAGATCGTCCTGACCACCACGGCGCGCCCGACGCCCGGCGTGTCGGCCAAGGACGCCTATGCGGCGGCCCGCGAGCGCATCGAGACGGTGATGGCCGACCTGCGCCGTCCGCTGGCCCACGACGCCCCGCGGGTGCCCCAGGGCCCGATGGAGTTCACCACCCCGGTCAGCCGCGAGGACTATCGCGAGGTGGTCGAGAAGGCCAAGGAGTACATCCGGGCCGGCGACATCTTCCAGGTGGTGCCCAGCCACCGGTTCCGCGCCCCCTTCGGCCTGGACGCCTTCGCGCTCTACCGCTCGCTGCGCCGGACCAACCCGTCGCCGTTCCTGTTCTTCCTGGACCTGGACGGATTCAACCTGGTGGGCTCCAGCCCCGAGATCCTGGTCCGCCTGCGCGACGGCAAGATCACCATCCGCCCGATCGCCGGCACCCGTCCGCGCGGCGCCACGCCGGAAGAGGACCTGCGGCTCGAGCAGGAGCTGCTGGCTGATCCCAAGGAGCGGTCCGAGCACCTGATGCTGCTGGACCTGGGCCGCAACGACGTGGGCCGCGTGGCCATGCTCGGCCAGGCCGGCAGCAACGGCGGGTCCAAGCCCAAGCACGCCAATGTGCGCGTCACCGACAGCTTCACGATCGAGCGCTACAGCCACGTGATGCACATCGTCTCGAACGTCGAGGGCAATGCGCCCGAGAACGTCGATCCGGTGGACGTGCTTATGGCCGCCCTGCCCGCCGGCACGCTGTCGGGCGCGCCCAAGGTGCGGGCGATGGAGATCATCGACGAGCTGGAGGTCGAGAAGCGCGGCATCGGCTACGCCGGCGCCGTGGGCTACATCGGCGCCGACGGCTCGGTGGACACCTGCATCGTGCTGCGCACGGCCCTGGTCAAGGACGGCATGATGTACGTCCAGGCCGGCGGCGGCGTGGTGGCCGACAGCGATGCCGACGCCGAGTACGACGAGACCCTGCACAAGTCCCGCGCCCTCAAGCGCGCCGCCGAGGAAGCCTGGCGCTTCGCCTGATCTTCCTCCTGACTTCCTGGCGTTCGGAAAAGACGAAGGCGGCGATCCTCGCGGGTCGCCGCCTTTTTCTCGCGTGCGCGGTCCTCGCCCTTCGACAAGCTCAGGGTGAGGACCATTTCGCAGGCCGCGCGGTAGAAACCCTCATCCTGAGCCTGTCGAAGGACGAGGGTTTCTTTCCTCAGTGGCCCTGATGACCCGGCGGACGGGCCGCGCCTTCCGGCCCGGCGACGTCGGTCAGGCCGTGGCCCAGGGTCATCGGCTTGCCGTCGGGACCGCGATCGGCCACGCGGACCATCTCCATCATGCCTTTGTCCTCGTGGTTGAGGATGTGGCAGTGCAGGACGAAGTCGCCGATGTAGCGGGCGTAGTGGCTGCGCACCTTCACCACGACGCCCGGCTCGACGAACAGGGTGTCCTTGAAGACCCCGGTCAGGCCGAAATATTCCGAGTTCGGATCCTTGGTCAGGTCGACGCCGTCCTTGGTGGCCGATTCCAGCTCGAACGGATTGACGTGGATGTGGAACGGGTGGCCGACCTTGAAGTCGGTCTTCTGGACCGACAGCGTCCAGCGATCGGTGTCGCCCAGCACCAGGGTGCGCGAGAAGTCGTTGGGATCGAAGCGCTTGACGTCGGTATCGGTGCGGCCGATGCCCGGCCCCGACTTGCCGCCCGGCTTGGACGGCGGCGCCTGCAGCGAGAACACCAGGGTCTGCTCGTTGTCGATCTTGTCGGCCAGCAGGGTCGGGTGCGGCGAGAACGACGTCAGGGTCAGGTCGCGGCGCAGGTCGTCGATAACCTGCTCCTTCAGCGTCGCGTCGGTGATCGGAAGATCACGCGCGGCGCCCACCAGCAGCGCCTTGACCTGGTCGGCCGGCGGCGCGACCGGGCCGGCCCCCGGGGCGACCTCGACCACGAACAGCAGCTGGCGACGCTCGGCGGTGCCCTCGACGCCCGACTGCTGGACGTTCACCAGCTCGTCGATGACGCAGTAGGAGCCGGGCTCGGCGAAGGCCACCAGCAGGTCGCTGCGATAGCCGGGCTGCATAACCGTGGACTTGCGCTCGAGCACCTTCTGGCGGGTCAGGCCGTCGGCGGCGATCTCGAACTGCGACATCGCCTCGCTGGACGGCGCGCATTCCTTGGCGATCAGGGCGTCCTGGCCGAGCGGCCCGACCTTGGCCAGGGCGGCCAGCGGGCTGGTCCCGATGCGCTTGCGGATCGAGATCTTGACCGTGTCGGACACCCCGCCGTGGATGAACCGCCAGCGCTCGGGCGCGCCGGCCACGGCCTTCTGGTTCAGGGTCTCGAGCGTGGCGCCGTTGACGGTGGTGAAGCGGCCGGAGTTGGACCAGTTGCCGCCGCCGATGATGTCGTAGTTGTCGAGCACGCCGGTCTCGCCAGCGTCGCAGTACCAGTTCTTGCGCGACGGCGCGAGAATGCGGGCCTTGGGTTTGCCCTCGGCGTCACGGCAGGCGTACTGGATCTGCTGCAGCACGAAGACGTGGTCGGGCGACTTGGCCAGCAGCACGTCGACATCGCCCGGAACCACCTTGCGGGCCGGCAGGTCGCCGCCGGCCTCGACCACGCGCGGCAGCCGGTCGCCCTTGATCACCAGCGCGCCGACCAGGCCGCTGGAGACCTGGATCGCCGTCGAGCCGTGGACGTGCGGGTGGTACCAGAAGGTGCCGGCCGGATGGTCGCCGGGGATGTTGTATTCGTACTCGTAGGTGAAGGTCGGATTGGGCGGCAGCTGGCGCAGGACGTTGTCGCTGATGCCCGCCGGGCTGACCCACAGGCCGTGGCTGTGCAGGTTGGTGGTGTTGAAGCAGTGCGGCTCGTTGATGTCCTCGGGGTGCCCGGGACAGTTGGCCTCGGCCGGCAGCAGGTTGCGGATCTTGACCCGCACCGTCTGGCCCGGACGCGACACCAGGGCCGGCGCGACGTAGGGCCGGCCGGGCTGCGACGGATGCAGGCGGTCCTGATAGGCCCGCAGCTCGACGTCGTCGAAGGCGCCCTCGTACTTGTCCTTGCCGATCTGTTTGCCGCTGTTGGGGTTCCAGATCTTGGCCTTCAGCAGGACGATGTCGAGATTGGCCTCGACCTCGTCGCCCTTGGGCGGCGGGGCCGGCACGGCGCCGAACTGCTTCAGCGGCGACTCGGGCGGGGCTTCGCCCGGCGCGACCATGGTGAGGATCGGCGGGTCGGAGACCGGAGCCGCCTGGCGGGCCAGGGCCGTTCCGGCCGGCAGGGCGAGGGCCAGCGCCGCTCCGCCCAAGAGTCCGAGTTGTCGCATGTGCACCCCCGTGCATCCCAAAGATGCGCGAGGCTGGGCGCATCGCTTCGGTAGATCAAGCCGGATTCACAACCTTGGGACCCCATTTTGAGCAGCCAGGAGCCCCTAGTCGCCCAGGCGCTCCTTGGGCAGGTGCTGGGTGACGGCCGGCGGGGCCAGGACCATCACGGCCGCGAAGCTGACGGCGGCGCTGGCCGCGAAGGCCGCGGCCATCAGCACCGGCATGATCCGCTGACGCCGACGCGGCGCGCGCAGCAGGGCGCGGGCATAGGACAGGGCGGCGGAGTCGAGGGCGGAATCAGCGACGGACATGCGGGAAATCATGCCCGATCGCGCCCCGGTGGCAACGGCCCGGCGGCGCGGCCGTTCGCCGCTGGCTCCAAATACAGAAAAACTCTCTCCGTAAAGGGATGACGCGCCGCCCCTGCCCGGACTAGAAGCGAGGCCTGAAAGGCGGCGTCATGATCCTGGTCATCGATAACTACGACAGCTTCACCTACAACCTCGTGCATTACCTGAACGAGCTGGGGGCCGAGACCGTCGTCCATCGCAACGACGACCTGACGGTGCAGGAGGCCCTGGGCCTGAAGCCGCAGGCAGTTCTGCTGTCGCCGGGGCCCAAGGCGCCCGACCAGGCCGGCATCTGCCTGCCGCTGCTGCGCGGCGCGCCTGACGACCTGGCGATCCTGGGCGTGTGTCTGGGCCACCAGGCCATTGGCCAAGCGTACGGCGGCGAAGTGGTGCGGGCCAAGGAGGTCATGCACGGCAAGACCAGCCCGATCCGCCACAGCAACAAGGGCATCTTCAAGGACCTGCCCGACCCGTTCACCGCCACCCGCTATCACAGCCTGGCCGTGCGCCGCGAAGACCTGCCGGCCGAGCTGGAAGTCACCGCCTGGACCGCCGACGGCGAGATCATGGGCGTGCAGCACAAGACCCGCCCCGTGCACGGCGTGCAGTTCCACCCCGAATCCATCGCCACCGAGGGCGGCCACCAACTGCTGGCCAACTTCCTCGACCTGGCCGGCGTGCGCCGCGACGCCCAGATCTGGGTCTAGGACGGGGCGAAACAGATGTCCGACGCCTTCAAGCCCCTGCTGGCCAAGCTGGCCGACGGCCAGACCCTTTCGGAAGACGACGCCGAAGTCTTCTTCAGCGCCTGCCTGCGCGGCGAACCGACCCCGGCCCAGGTGGCCGCGGCGGTGACCGCCATGCGCCTGCGCGGCGAGACGGTGGGCGAGATCGCCGCCTGCGCCCGCGCCATGCGCCGCGCGGCCGTGCACCTGGAGCACCCGTATGACGTGGTCGACGTCTGCGGCACCGGCGGCGACGGCCTGCACACCCTGAACATCTCCACCGCCGTGGGCTTCGTCGCCGCCGGCGGCGGCCTCAAGGTGGCCAAGCACGGCAACCGCGCGGTGACCAGCAAGTCGGGCACCGCCGATGTGCTGGCGGCCCTGGGCGTCAATATCGACGCGACGCTGGTCCAGCAGCGCGCCGCGCTCGACAGCGCCGGCATCTGCTTCCTGTTCGCCCAGTCGCACCACGGGGCGATGAAGCACGTGGCCCCGATCCGCCAGCAGCTGGGCTTCCGCACCATCTTCAACCTGCTGGGCCCGCTGACCAATCCGGCCGGCGCCAGGCGGCAGGTGGTGGGCGTCTCGGCCCCGCGCTTCGTCGAGCCGATCGCTCGTGCATTGGGGGCTTTGGGCGCCGAGCGCGCCTGGTCGGTGCACGGCGGCGGCATGGACGAGCTGACCATCACCGGCGAGACCGAGGTGGCCGAATGGCGCGAGGGGGCGATCCGCCTCTTCACCATCACGCCCGAGGCCGTGGGCCTGCAGCGCGCCTCGCTGGCCGAGATCACCGGCGGCGATCCCGCCTTCAACGCCGCAGCCCTGACCCGCCTGCTCGACGGCGAGACCGGCGCCTATCGCGACATCGTGCTGCTAAACGCCGCCGCCGCCTTCCTGGTGGCCGACAAGGTCGAGACCCTGCGCGAAGGCGTGGAGCTGGCCGGCGCCGTGCTCGACGACGGCCGCGCCAAGGCCGCCCTCGCCGGCCTCGTGGCCGCCACCAATTCCGAAGTACAGCCCGCATGACCGACATTCTCGCCAAGATCGCCGACTACAAGCGTGAGGACGTCGCCGGCCGGAAGGCCGTGCGCTCGCAGGGCGACGTCGAGGCCGCCGCCAAGACCGCTTCGGCTCCGCGCGGCTTCAAGGCGGCGCTGGAAGCCAGGCACGCGCCGGGCAAGCTCTCCTTGATCGCCGAGATCAAGAAGGCCTCGCCGTCCAAGGGCCTGATCCGCGCCGACTTCGATCCGCCGGTGCTGGCGAAAGCCTACGAGGACGGCGGCGCGGCCTGTCTTTCCGTGCTGACGGACGGCCCGAGCTTCCAGGGCGCCGACGAGTACCTGGTGGCCGCCCGCGCGGCGACCGCCCTGCCCTGCATCCGCAAGGACTTCCTGGTCGATCCCTGGCAGGTGGCCGAGAGCCGCGCCCTGGGCGCCGACGCCATCCTGGTGATCCTGGCTATGATCGACGACCATCTCGCCGCCGAGCTGATGGCCGAGGCGACGCGCCTGGGCATGGACGCCCTGGTCGAGGTGCACGACGAGGCCGAGACCGAGCGCGCCGGCAAGCTGGGCGCGACGCTGTTCGGGGTCAACAATCGCGATCTCAAGAGCTTCGTCGTCGACCTAGCCGTCACCGAGCGCCTCGCCAAGCTGGCCCCGGCCGGCTCGCTGCTGGTCACCGAAAGCGGCCTCTTCACCCATGCCGACGTGGTGCGGATGGAGGCCTGCGGGGCTACGGCCATGCTGGTGGGCGAAAGCCTGATGCGCCAGGCCGACGTCACCGCCGCCACGCGCGAGCTGATCGGCTGATCCGGATCCGGTGCGCGGCCCTCGTCCTTCGACAGACTCAGGATGAGGACCATGGCAGGCTCGGGCGGTAGAAAAACCTCATCCTGAGCTTGTCGAAGGACGAGGTTTTCGCCACTCACCACATAACGGCGCTCGGCCACGTTTCGGCCAAGCTCGCGCTTCTCAATGCCCCTCGGTGTTCGACATCGAGGGGCTTTTCGCATGACCGCCGGCAAGACGTCGCTTCGCTCGAAACTGGGCGCGCACCTGCTCGAATGGGCCAGGACCCTGGCGCTGACGGCGGCCATCGTGCTGGTGCCGCGCACGGTGCTGTGCCAGCCGTTCGTGATCCCCTCGGGCTCGATGGAGCCGACCCTGCTGGTCGGCGACCGCATTCTCGTGAACAAGTTCGCCTATGGCTGGAGCCGCCATTCGGCGCCGTTCAGCCCGGCGATCGGCCATGGCCGGCTGATGGGGCGCGAGCCCGCCCGCGGCGACGTGGTGGTGTTCAAGAAGCCGGGCGACGGCCGCACCGACGTCATCAAGCGCCTGGTCGGCCTGCCCGGCGACGAGCTGCAGGTGGTGGACGGGGTGCTGCGCATCAACGGCGCGCCGGTCACGCAGCAGGCGCTGGGCACGCGGATGGAGGACACCCCGTTCGGCGTGCTGCCGGCCGAGCGTTTCGTCGAGACCCTGCCGGGCGGCAAGACCCATCTGGCCAATAGCTACGGCCCGCGCACGGCGGCCGGCAACACCGCCGTCTATCGCGTGCCCGAGGGCTGCTACTTCATGATGGGCGACAACCGCGACAACTCGCTCGACAGCCGCTTCGACCCAGGCCCGATCCCGGCCGGCCAGGCCCGCTGCGCCTGGAACCCGGCGGTGGACGCCAATCTGCCGGCGCAGATCGGCATGGGCTTCGTGCCGTTCGAGAACCTCGTCGGCCGCGCCGAGATGGTGGTGTTCTCGTGGGAAAGCGGCGCCGGTCCGCGATGGAATCGGTCGTTCCAGCGGCTGTGAATCGGCGGCTACCGGCCAGGAATCACGGTCTCGGCGGCGATATTTTCGCGGCTCGGGACGCGACGCGATCGCACCGTCTACGGAAAATCACGGCCCGGTATGGTTTCACGGCCGCGTCCGTCCGACTGAGAACGACGGACTTATCCGACGTAAATCAGTCATTTAAGGCCGAGGTCCTGACAGAATCGTCGCCAGCGATCTGGCAGAACGCCGGTCGCCGTAATTCACTTGACCTTAACCAAGAACACCTAGAGAACATTCGCAAGGTTTGCGGTTTGTTCCGCGACGACTTGCGAGGCCGTCATGCTCACCCGCAAGCAGCACGAGCTGCTGATGTTCATCCACGAACGGATCAAGGAGACCGGCGTCTCCCCCTCCTTCGACGAGATGAAGGAGGCCCTGGATCTGGCGTCGAAGTCGGGCATCCACCGGCTGATCACCGCCCTGGAAGAGCGCGGCTTCATCCGCCGCCTGGCCCACCGGGCCCGGGCGCTGGAGGTGGTGAAGCTGCCGCAGCAGGCCACGACGGCCGCCCCGCCCAAGGGCCGAGGCGCGTTCCGGCCCCAGGTGCTGGAAGGCGGCGGTCCCGCTCCTTCGGCCCCCGCCCCCGCCTTGCCGATCGCCAATGACAGCCGCGAACTGCCGATCCTGGGCCGCATCGCCGCCGGCACGCCGATCGACGCCATCCAGCACGAGCGCGACCGCCTGCCGGTGCCCGAGAGCATGCTGGGCGGCGGCGAGCACTACGTGCTTGAGGTGCAGGGCGACTCGATGATCGAGGCCGGCATCCTCGACGGCGACTATGTGATCATCCGCAAGGGCGACACGGCCAACAGCGGCGAGATCGTCGTGGCCCTGGTTGGCGAGGAAGCCACGCTGAAGCGCCTGCGCAAGAAGGGCGGCTCGATCGCTCTGGAAGCGGCCAACCCCAAGTACGAGACCCGCATCTTCGGCCCCGACCAGGTCGAGGTGCAGGGCAAGCTGGTGGGTCTGATCCGCCGCTATCACTGACGGTTCAGGCCGACACGACGGTTCGAGGGCGCGATCGCAAGGTCGCGCCCTTTTCCGTTGCGGGGACGCGCGCCGTGGTCGCTGACGAGCGCATGCGATCCAGGGCGTCGCGCGGCCAGTGTTGACTCGATCAATAATCACCTAATATTGACGCAATCAACATTGGGGGCCGCATGACCGATCGCCACGACACCGACGTCGCCACCCTGCGCGCCTTCAACCGCGTCTACACCAGCCGCCTGGGCCTGCTCGACGCCAGCTATGACGGCAGCCCGTTCACGCTGAGCGAGGCGCGCATTCTCTACGAACTGGCGAACCGGACCGCCCCGATGGCCGCCGACATTGCCCGCGCCCTGCGGCTGGATCCGGCCCAGGTCAGCCGCACGATCAAGCGCTTTTCCGAACGGGGCCTGGTCACGGCGCGCGAGAACCCGGCGCACGGCCGCCACCAGCTGCTGACCCTGACCGACGAGGGCCGCGCGACCTTCGCCGCCCTGGAGGCCAACACCCGCGCCAGCATCGGCGCCCTTATCGAGGGCCTGCATCCGCTGCAGCGGGCGCGGCTGCTGGATGCGGCCGGGGCAATCAACGAGGTGTTCGAGGGCGGCGCGCCCGAGGTCGTGCTGCGGGCCTTGCGGCCCGGCGATCTTGGCCTGGTCGCCTCGCGCCAGGCGGTGCTCTATGCGAGCGAATACGGCTGGAACGGCGACTACGAGGCCCTGGTGGCCGGCATCCTGGCCGACTTCCACCGCAACTTCGATCCCGCTAGGGACGACGCCTGGATCGCCGAGGCGGGCGGCCGGATGGTCGGCTCGATCTTCCTGGTGCGCGGCGATGCGCCCGGCGTCGCAAAGCTGCGCCTGCTCTATGTAGAGGCCCAGGCGCGTGGGCTCGGCGTGGGCCGGCGGCTGGTCGAGACCTGCGTCGCGCGCGCCCGGGCGCTGGGCTATGCGCGGCTGGACCTCTGGACCGTCAGCGTGCTGACCGCCGCGCGCCGGCTCTACGAGCAAGCCGGTTTCCAGCTGACCCACGAGGCGCCCGGCCGCCAGTTCGGTCACGACCTGATCGACCAGACCTGGTCGCTGGACCTGTAGAGCGTCGGCCTGGCCGGCTTGCGCCTCCACGGCCAAGCTGACAGCCTGCGCCACCCGCAAGCACGACCGCGAAGGCTGCATGGACCACCCGGACTGGTATCCCGACTGGCGACATGAGGCCGTCCATGAGCTTGAGGAAAAGAACGCGCGGCTGCGGGCCGAATTCAGGCTCGGGGACTGGCCGCGCTTCGACTACGACGTCGATGCGGGAACCCTGACCTTCTCGGAAAACGGCGTCGCCAAGGTGATCGCCGAGATCCAGGTCGTCGGCACCACCAGCCTGAAGGCTGGCAACTGGCTGTGGTCGTGGGCCAACAGCCATTGGCCCGAGGGCGTGACGGCCGAGGCTGAACGCGTCCGCGCCTTCGGCGAGGAACACGGCGTCTGCGAACTGACCCACGACTATGTCAATGAAGACGACGACCTCAACGCGCTGGGGTGGGAACTGACCGCCGTCATGGCCCGCGTCACTGGAGCCCTGGGCGGCTATCGGCCGCCAAGGGACGAAGGCGGCGGTCTGTTCCTGACCTACACCAGCGTGGCCTGGGCGAGCTGACCTAGAGCCCCGCGCCTTCCGCCAACGCCTTGGCCGCCGCGTCGAAGCCGGCCCAGGCCGCCGCGGCCAGGGCCGCGCCGGTGCTGGCGCGGCGAACGCCCAGGCCCGGCAGGTCGGCGAGCTTCATGTTCGGCCCCCACAGCAGCACGTTGACCGGCTTGGGCGCCACGGCCGCGACGATGGCGGCGATGTCGTCGTACTTCGTCACGCCCGGCGCGTAGAGGCAGTCGGCGCCGGCCTCGGCGTAGGCCTTGAGCCGCTCGATGGTCGGGGCGAGGTCGTCGCGGCCGATCAGGAAGCCTTCGGTGCGGCCGACCAGGATCACGTCCTGGCCCGAGGCGTCGATGGCCGCGCGGGCGGCGGCGATGCGGGCGACGGCCTCGGGCAGGTCGTAGAGGTCCCTGCCGGTGCGGTCCTCGATGGAGAGGCCGGCGACGCCGGTCTCGACCGCTCGGGCGACATTGGCGGCGACGCCCTCGGGCGTATCGGCGAACCCCGCCTCGAAGTCGGCGTTGACCGGCAGGTCGGTGGCCGCGACCAGCCCGTGCAGGTGCTCCAGCACCTCGTCGACGCTGACTTCGCCGTCGGCGCGGCCCCAGGACCAGGCCATGCCGGCGCTGGTCGAGGCCAGGGCCTTGAAGCCCAGCTTCTGGAGGCGGACCGCGCCGCCGGCGTCCCACGGATTGGGCAGGGCGAAGAAGCCGTCGGCGTGCAGGGCGCGGAAGGCGGCCCGCCTTCCAGCGAACTTGGCGGCGAACTCAGTGGCGTCGGTCATCGGGTCTTCCTTCAGTACGAGGCGCGAGTCCTTACGGCCGCCGGCCGTGACTATCCGCCCGGTTCTTGCGCATTCCTGTCAGCAGTCGCCACCCAGGGTCGCGCGCCGCGCAGGGGCTGGGCCCAGACGATCCACCAGCCGTCGCGACGACGCCAGAGCTCCGCCGATCCGCCGGCGGCGAAATCCTCGCCCGCCAGCACGACGGCGTCGTGACAGGCGGCCGGCAGGACGGCGGGCCGGGGTCCGCGCAGCACCACTACCTGCGCGCCGGCGCAAAGGCGCTGCAAGGCGGCGAAGTCGGGCGCACGGCGGGTCCAGGACAGACTGGCTGCGACCGGGGCCGACGGCAGCGGCGTGCAGGAGACGCGGTCGCAGGCGAAGTCCTTGCCGGCGATGGGCGTCAGACCCCGGCGGCGGGCCCAGAGATCGGCGCCGAAGCGACGGGCGTCGGGGCGCAGCAGCACGGCCTCCCCGCCCCGGCGCGCGGCGGCCGTGGCGCCGTCTGCGGAAATCCACAGATCGGGCGGCGCCGGGCGCGGCCAGAGGGCGACGGCCAGGGCCAGCGGAACGCCCAGCCAGCGCAGCCGGCCCTTCCACAGGCACAGCAGCATGATGCCCAGGAACGACAGAGCCAGGGTGAAGGGCGGGCCGCTGGCGACGACCTGTTGGGCGCCGTGCGCGCTCGCGAACCAGCGGGCGATGGCGGTCATGGCGTCGATGCCCCAGCCGGCCACGGCCAGGAACGGCGCGCCCAGGCCCAGCGGCTCCAGCACGGCGCCGACCGCCAGGAACGGCATGATCACGAAGGACGACAGCGGCGAGACCGCCAGATTGGCCGGCAGCCCCCAGACGGCGACGCGGTTGAAGTGCTGCATGGCGAACGGGCCGGTGGCCATGCCGGCCACGAAGCTGGCGCCGACGCTGATGGCGAGCCAGCCCATGGCGGCCTGGGTGAAACGGATCGGCCAGGGCACCGACATCTCGCGCGGCTGGCGCGGCCAGGCCTCGGCCAGGGCGACCAGGGCGGCGGTGGCGGCGAACGACATCTGGAAGCCCGGCGCCCCGGCCGACTCGGGCTGGGCGACCAGGATGATCAGCGCCGCCAGGGCCAGGCCGTGCAGGCTGACGGCCTGTCGGTCGGCCAGGATAGCCAGGAAGGCCACGGCCGCCGTGATCGCCGCGCGCAGGGCCGGCGGCGGCGCGCCGGAGATGATCAGGTAGGCTCCGACGGCCGCCAGACCGGCGACGGCGGCGATCTTCTTGCCCGAGACCCGCAGGGCGACCCAGGGCCAGGCGGCGATCAGCAGCCGGACGGCCGCGAACACGAAGCCGCCGACGATGGCCATGTGCAGGCCGGAGATCGAGAGAATGTGCGCCAGGCCCGAGGCGCGCATGGCCTCGGCCTGCTCCGGCGTCACCCAGGCCTCGTGGCCGGTGACCATGGCCGCGGCGATGCCGCCGCTGTCGGGTCCCAGCCGCTCGACGATGCGCGAGGCCAGGTCCCAGCGCACGGCGTTGATCGCCATGGCCAGGCGCAGCCGCCACGGCGGCGGATCGAGCGCGGTTTCCTCGATCTGGCCGACCACGAAGCCGACGCTGCCGACACCGTTGAACCAGGCGTCGCGGGCGAAGTCGTAGGCGCCGGGCGCGGCGGGCGGGGGCGGGGCCGACAGCATCGCCTTCAGGCGCAACGCCGAGCCGGGCGGCGGCGCGGTCTCCCCCTCGGCCAGGCTGACCCGGATTCGGTTCGGCGTGGCTTCCGGCGACAGCCGCGAGATCGAGACCGGCGCGACCAGCAGGCGCGGTCCGGCCGCGCCGGGCGAGACAACGTCGACGACGAAGCCGTCGATGACCCGCACGCTCCGCTCGACCGGCATGACCGGCGCGGCGACGCGGTCGCAGCGGATCTTGCCGGCCAAGGCGCCCGAAGCCGCGAAGGCGGCCAAGGTCAGGGGAACGGCCAAGCTGCTCCAGCGCGGCCAGCCGCGGCTCCAGACGGCGAGCACCGCCAGGGCGAGCGCGACCAGGGCCAAGAGCGACCAGGACGGCTCAACCTTCAGCTCCAGATAGCCGGCAGCGCCCAGGCCGAAGGCGACCGGCGCCCACAGCATCCAGCGGCTCGCGTTGAGCCTTGCCTCGTCGATCACGCGCGAAGCGAGAGCGGCGGGACTAGGCCAGCCTCGAACGGCCGTGCTAAGACGCGCCGCCCAGCGGCCGGCGCCTGCGTCGCGCGCAGCCGCCGAGCCTCCCGCCGCCCCCGCGGCCTCCAGACCGTCAGCTTCGAAGCCTATGTCCAGTTCCTCCCCCGCCCCCAGCGGCGTCGTCACCCGCTTCGCCCCGTCGCCGACCGGCTTCCTGCACATCGGCGGCGCCCGAACGGCGCTGTTCAACTGGTTATATGCACGCCATACGGGTGGGAAGTTCCTTATTCGCGTCGAGGACACCGATCGCGAGCGTTCGACAGAAGCGGCCGTGGCCGCGATCTTCGAAGGCCTCGACTGGCTGGGCATGAAGTCCGACGAGGAGGTCGTCTTCCAGTACAGCCGCGCCGACCGCCATCGGGCCGTCGTCGAGGAGATGCTGGCGGCCGGCCGCGCCTATCGCTGCTGGATGACCGTCGAGGAACTGGCCGCCGCCCGCGAACTGGCTCGGGCCGGCGGGCCGGCCCTGCGCTCGCCGTGGCGCGACGCCCCGCCGCCTGCCGATCCCACCCTGCCGCACGTCATCCGCTTCAAGGGCCCGACCGAGGGCACGACCCTGGTCGACGATCAGGTCAAGGGTCCGGTGACCTTCAACAACGCCGACCTGGACGACCTCGTCCTGCTGCGCGCTGACGGCGCCCCGACCTACAACCTGGCCGTGGTGGTCGACGACCACGACATGGGCGTCACCCACGTGATCCGCGGCGACGACCACCTGAACAACGCCGCCCGCCAGACCCTGATCTACCAGGCCAACGGCTGGACCGTGCCGGCCTTCGGCCACATCCCGCTGATCCACGGCCCCGACGGCGCCAAGCTCAGCAAGCGCCATGGCGCGCAGGCCGTCGGCGAGTTCGCCGACATGGGCTACATCCCCGAGGGCATGCGCAACTACCTGGCGCGCCTGGGCTGGGGCCACGGCGACGACGAGGTGTTCAACGACGAGCAGGCGATCAGCTGGTTCGACGTCAAGGACGTGGTCAAGGCCCCTGCCCGCCTGGACTGGGCCAAGCTGAACTTCATCAACGGCCAGCACCTGCGCCAGGCCGACGACGCGCGCCTGACCGCCCTGACGCTGAAGGCCCTGACCGCCGCCGGGACCGACCTGCCGGCCGACGCCGAAGCGCGCATCGCGGGCGCCGTTCCGCAGGTCAAGGAAGGCGCCAAGACCATCCTGGAGTTGGGTGAACACGTGGCGTTCGCGCTCAAGGTGCGCCCGCTGGCCCTCGAAGAAAAAACCGCCAAGCAGCTTTCCGAGGAAACGGTCGCGCGCCTCGCACGACTTCGTGACCAGTTGGCCGCCGCCCCGGCCTGGGGCGTTTCGGAGCTGGAGACGCTGTTGAAATCGTTCGCGGAATCGGAGGCTGTCGGCTTCGGCAAGTTCGGCCCGCCGCTGCGCGGAATCCTCACCGGCGGGGCCCAGGCGCCCGACCTGAACAAGATCATGACCGCCCTTGGTCGTGACGAGTCGCTGGGGCGTCTTGACGACGCGCTGGCGTCGCGCGCATGAGGCGCTATAACGCAGCCGCGAAATACAAAACTGGACTGATCGTTCCATTATTGAAAGGGTCTCTCGCATGACCGACAAAGCCACGCTGACGATCGGCGATAAGAGCTACGACCTGCCGATCCTCAAGGGCAGCACGGGTCCGGACGTTCTGGACATCCGCAAGGTCTATGGCGAAAGCGACCACTTCACCTTCGATCCGGGCTTCACCTCGACCGCGTCGTGCGAGAGCAAGATCACCTATATCGACGGCGACGCCGGCGTTTTGCTGCACCGCGGCTATCCGATCGACCAGCTGGCCGAGAAGTCGTCGTTCCTCGAAGTGTGCCACCTGCTGCTGAACGGCGAACTGCCGACGGCCGCCGAACTGGCCAAGTTCGAGAACAACATCACCTACCACACGATGCTGCACGCGCAGTTCGACCGGTTCTTCGAAGGCTTCCGTCGCGACGCCCACCCGATGGCCGTCATGACCGGCGCCGTGGGCGCCCTGTCGGCCTTCTACGCCGACAGCATGAACGTCGACGACGCCCGCGAACGTGAGATCAGCGCTCATCGCCTGATCGCCAAGATGCCGACGATCGCCGCCCGCGCCTACAAGTACACGATCGGCCAGCCGTTCGTGACGCCGCGCAACGATCTGTCGTACTCGGAAAACTTCCTGCGCATGTGCTTCTCGGTCCCGGCCGAGGACTGGAAGCCGAACCCGGTCCTGACCCGCGCCATGGACCGCATCTTCATCCTGCACGCCGACCACGAGCAGAACGCCTCGACCTCGACCGTCCGTCTGGCCGGTTCGTCGGGCGCTCACCCGTTCGCCTGCATCGCCGCCGGCATCGCCTGCCTGTGGGGCCCGTCGCACGGCGGCGCCAACCAGGAAGCCCTGGAGATGCTCGAGCAGATCGGCACGGTCGACAAGATCCCCGAGTTCATCGAGGGCGTGAAGGCGCGCAAGCACAAGCTGATGGGCTTCGGCCACCGCGTGTACAAGAACTTCGACCCGCGCGCGAAGGTCATGCAGAAGACCTGCCACGAGGTCCTCGGCCAGCTGGGCATCAACGACCCGCTGCTCGAAGTGGCCATGGAGCTGGAGAAGATCGCGCTGAGCGATCCGTTCTTCATCGAGCGCAAGCTGTACCCGAACATCGACTTCTATTCGGGCATCACCCTGCGCGCGATGGGCTTCCCGACCAATATGTTCACCGTGCTGTTCGCCCTGGCCCGCACCGTCGGCTGGATCAGCCAGTGGAAGGAAATGTTCGAGGATCCGACCCGCAAGATCGGCCGTCCGCGTCAGCTCTACACGGGCTCGACCCAGCGCGACTACATCGACGTCGAGAAGCGCGGCTAAGCGCTTCTTCCGGCTTCGGAATTACGGAAAGGCCTCGCGAAAGCGGGGCCTTTTTGTTTGCGCACCCCTCGCGGCTCGCGTTGCGGCGGCGGGCGCATGCGACTAAGCGTTGACCTGTGTAGCGCTTGGGAAGGGCCGCGTAATGTCTGGTGTCACGCCGCTGCGGTTGTGCGGCCTGGGCGTCTACGAACCGCGCCTGACCGTGGCATCGGACGAGCTGGACGCCCGCTATGGGCGCGAGCCCGGCTTCACCCAGAGCCAGTTCGGCCTGACCTCGCGACGCTTCGCCTCGCCCGACGAGACGGCCTCGATGATGGGCGCGGCGGCGGCGCGCGACGCCCTGGCCGCGGCCGGCTGGGCGGAGGGCGAGTTCGACGTGCTGATCGGCGCCGGCGGGGTGATGGAGCAGCCGATCCCCGGCACCTCGATTCTGGTGCAGCAGGCCCTGGGCCTGGGCCGCTCGGCCATCAGCGCCTTCGACGTCAACCAGAGCTGCCTGTCGTTCCTGGCGGCGCTGGACGTGGCGGCCATGGGTTTCGCCACCCGGCGCTGGCGGCGGGCCCTGGTGGTCTCCAGCGACATCGCCTCGGCGGGGCTGGACTGGCGCCAGCCGACGGCCAGCGCGATCTTCGGCGACGGCGCGGCGGCCGCCTGCCTGGAGGCCGGCGACGACGCGGACGGTCCCGCCCTGCTGGCCCGCCGGTTCGAGAGCTATGGCGAGGGCCGGGACCTGGCCACCCTGAAGGCCGGCGGCTCGCGCGTGCGGCTGGAGGACGGGCTGGAGGCCTTCGAGGACGCCGCCAAGTTCCACATGGACCCGTTCGGCATCTTCAAAGCCGCCGCCAAGCGGCTGCCGCCTGTGATCGACAAGGTGCTGGAGGACGCCGGCCTCGACCGCGAAGGCGTCGACCTGATCGTGCCGCACCAGGCCAGCCGGCCGGGCCTGGATCACCTGCGCAAGCTGGTCGGCGGGGATCCGGCCCGGGTGGTCGACGTGTTCGGCGAGCACGGCAACCAGATCGCCGCCTCCATTCCCACCGCCCTGCACCACGCTTGGCGTGAAGGCCGGCTGGCGCCGGGCTCGAGCGTGCTGCTGGTCGGCACGGCCGCCGGCATCAGCATCGGCGCGATGGTGCTGCGGGTCTGATGCGCCGGGCGCTCGTCACCGGCGCCACGGGCGGGCTGGGCCTGGCCCTGACCGCCGCCCTGCTGGCGGAAGGCTACGCCGTGCGCGCGACGGGGCGTGACGTCGGCGCCGTCGCCCGACTGCGAGCGATGGGCGTCGAGACGATCGAGGCCGACCTAGTCGCCGATCCGGGGCGCGCCGTCGAGTTCTGCCGAGGCGTCGACGTCGTGTTCCATGCCGCCGCCCTGTCCAGCCCGTGGGGACCCAACGAGGCCTTCGAGCGGGCCAATGTGGGCATGACGCGCGACCTGCTGGCCGCCGCCCGCGCCGGCGGCTGCGAAGGGCTGGTCTTCGTCTCCTCGCCGTCGATCTACACCGAGCCGCGCGACCGGCTGGACCTGACCGAGGCCGACGCCCCCGCCGCGCGGCCGATGAACGCCTACGCCCGCACCAAGCTGGCGGCCGAGCGGCTGGTGCTGGCCGCGAATGGCCCGGACTTCTTCACCGTGTCGGTGCGGCCGCGCGCCCTGGTGGGGCCGGACGACAAGGTGCTGCTGCCGCGCCTGCTGGCGCTGGTCGCCCGGGGACGCGCGCCCCTGCCGCGCGGCGGGCGGGCGCTGGTCGAACTGACCGATGTGCGCGACGCGGCCGACGCCCTGTTGCTGGCCGACCGGCGGCGCGGGGCGGTCGGCGGTCGGGCGTTCAACATCTCGGGCGGGACGGCGGTCAGCGTGCGGGATTTCGCGCTGGACCTCGCCGCGGCGACCGGGCGATCGCTGCGGCTGGTCTCCGCGCCGTGGGCGCTGCTGTACGCGGGCGCGGCCTTGGCCGAGGGCGTCGCGGCCGTGCTGCCCGAACGGCCCGAGCCGCCGATCACCCGCTACGGCGCGGCGACCCTGGCCTTTTCCCAGACCTTCGACCTGACCGCCGCCAGGCGAGACCTCGGCTGGGCGCCCCGCCACGACGCCCGCGCCGCAGCCTTTGAACTGGCCCGCCGCTGGGCGGAAGGCTCACGGGCATGACCGCCGTGCGCTGCGAGATCCACCTGCTGAAGGCCGGCGCCTGCGTGCATCCGGAGGCCGCGGCCCTGCGCGGCGGCAGCCTGTGCCCGGTCGACTTTCCGGCCCTGACCGCCCTGATCCTGCACCCGACGGCGGGGCCGCTGCTGTGGGACACGGGCTACGACCCGGCCTTCTTCCGCGCCACCCGCCGCTGGCCCGAAAAGCTTTATGCGCTGGCCACGCCCGTGACCCTGGGCGAGGACGAGCCCGTGGCCCGCCAGATCGGGCGCTTCGGCCTGACGCCGGACGACATCCGGGGCGTGATCGTCTCGCACTTCCACGGCGACCACGTGGCGGGCCTGCCGGCGTTTCCGAACGCGAAGATCCTCTGCGCCCGCGCGGGGCTGGAGCAGATCCAGGGCCTGGGCCGGTTCGCCGGCGTGCGGCGGGGGCTGCTGGCCGGGCTGCTGCCGGCTGATGTCGAGACGCGGGCGGTGTTCTTCGAGGACCGGCCGCGGTGCGCCCTGCCCGCGCAGCTCGCACCGTTCGAGACCGGCGCCGACCTGCTGGGCGACGGCAGCCTGATCGCCGTCGAGCTGCCCGGGCACTGTCCCGGCCACTGGGGCCTGGCGGCGCGGGGAAGCGATGACCGGCTGTGGTTCTTCGTCGGTGACGCGGCCTGGTCGCTGAAGGCGATCCGCGAGAACCGCCCGCCGCCGGCCTTCACGACCGCCCTGCTGGGCCGCACCGATCGCTATCGTCAAACTCTGGGCGACCTGCACGCCCTGCACGCGCGGTCGCCCGATGTGGTGCTGACCCCGTCGCACTGCCGGGAGGCGGCGGCCGCCGCCGAAACCGCTTGAGCCTGGGGCGCGCCGTTCGGATCGCGGCCGCCTATCTGGACGCGCGGCTGGCCGAGCGGTCTTTGCGCGACCGGGCGGCGCTGGAGCGGCGGCAGGCCCAGCTGTGGCGGCGGCTCACCCCGGCCCTGGCCCGCACGCCGGCGCTCTCGGCGCTGGCCGGGCGGCCACTGGAGGACTTCCCGGTGCGCGAACCGGCCGACGTGCGCGGCGACCTTTCGGCCTGGAACAGCCTTGGGCTGGATACAGCCTCGATCCTGGCGGCGGCGCAGGCGGCGGAGGATGGGGGCGAGGCCACCCTGCCCGGCGGGGCGCAGGCCGGGTTCTCGACCGGCAGCGAGGGCGCGCGGGGCGTCTTCCTGACCACGCCGGCAGAGCGCGACCACTACATCGGGACCCTGCTGGGCCAGCTGGTCGCGCCGGCGCGGCTGCTGGCCCCGATCCGCGCCGCCCTGATCCTGCGGGCCAACAACAGGCTCTACGCGGATATCGGCGGCGCGGGGGCGGCCTTCGCCTTCATCGGTCTGGACGAGAGCCCGCAGGCCCAGGCCGCCGCCCTGCGGGCCTTCGCGCCGACGCATCTGGTGGCGCCGCCGCACGTGCTGGCCGGACTGGCGCGGCTGGGCGAGACGGAAGGCTGGGTCGATCGGCTGGAGGGTCTCTATTACGGGGCCGAGCCGATGGGCGAGCGCGAGGGCGAGGTCCTGGCCAGAGCCTTCGGCCGCCGGCCCGCGCCGCTCTATCAGGCCACCGAGGGCTTTCTCGGCGCGCCATGCCGCCTGGGGACCCTGCACCTCAACGAGGAGAACCTGATCGTCGAGCGCGATCCCCTGCCCGGCTCTACCCGCTTTCGGCCCATCGTCACCGACCTGCGCCGCACGGCCCAGCCGATGGTGCGGGTGCAACTGGACGACCTGATCGAGCCCGCGCCGCCCTGCCCCTGCGGCTCGCCGCGGCTGGCGATCCGGTCGGTGGAGGGGCGCGTCGGCGACGTCTGGCGGGCGGGCGAGACGATGATCTTCCCGCGCGAGGTCGAGGCGGCGCTGGAGGCTGCGCTGCCGCCGCTGGCGCCGTGGCGGGCGGAGGCTTCGCCGGGCGAGGTTCGGGTGCTGGTCGAAGAGGCCGCGCACGTCGCGCCGGCCCGCGCGGCGATCGAGGCGCTGCTGGCGACGCATGGCGTGGACTGGCCGGTTGCGGCGGAAGCCTCGGCCGAGGTCGAGACCCGGCCCAAGCGGCGGCGCGTGCGGTGGCGGGCGTGAGCGGCGCGCCGCTGGTCCTGATCACCGGCGCGCGGGCGCCGGCGGCGCTGGACCTGGCCCGCTCGTTCCGGGCGGCGGGCATCCGCGTGCGCATGGCCGACTGCAGCCCTGCCCGGGCGGCGCGGCTGTCGAAGGCGCCTGAGTCCGTGCACGCCTACGCCTCACCGGTGACGCGGCCCGAGGCCTTCGCCGACGACGTCGAGGACCTGATCGACACGCTGACGCCGACACTGGTGGTGCCGACCTGCGAGGAGGTGTTCCATCTGGCGGCGCTGGCCGAGCGGCGTCCGACCCTGGCCGCGACGTTGTTCGCGCCGCCGCTTTCGACGCTGCGAAGGCTGCATTCCAAGCGGCTGTTCGCGCAGGCCTGCGTCGCCGAAGGCCTGCCGGTTCCTCGCACCTGGAGCCTGACGAGCCCCGCCGACCTGGCCAGCCTGCCGCCGGCGGACGAGCTCGTGTTGAAGCCGGAATATTCCCGCTTCGGCGTCCACGCCCTGATCCGGCCGACGGTCGAGCAGGTCGCGGCCCTGTCGATCTCGCCCGAGCGGCCGTGGGTGGCGCAGGCCTGCGTGGTGGGGACCGAGGTCTCGTTCTACGCCGTGGCGCGGGGCGGACGTCTGACGGCGCTCAGCGCCTACGGCTCGGCCTGGCGCGACCGGGGCGGCGCCAGCTACGCGTTCGTCGCGCCGCCGGCCGAGATCGTCGCGGTCCTGCGCGACCTCGCCACCCGGCTGGCCGGGCGGATCGTGGGCGACGGGCAGTTCGCCTGCGACGTCATTCTCGACGCCGAGGGGCGGCCCTGGCTGCTGGAGTGCAATCCGCGGGCGACCAGCGGCGTTCACCTGTTCCAGAGAAGCGCCGCGTTCGGCCGAGCCTTCCTAGAGGACGGGCCGTGCGTCGAGCCGATCGATCCGCCGCCGCTGCATGTCGCGCCGGCCCTGTGGCTGCTGGGCTTGCCCGCCGCGCTTCGGAAGCATCGCCTGGCCGAGTGGAACGCCCTGCGGCGCGACGGCCGCGACGTGCTGACCGCGCCGGGCGACCGGGCGCCGTTGTTCGGAGCGCTGCTCGACAGCGCCGGCTTTGGCCTGAAGGCGCTGGCAAGCGGACGCTCGCTGGCCGCGGCCATGACCGCCGACATCGAGTGGAACGGAGAGCCGTCGTGAGCGCCGTGCGCGTCGCAGCGGTGGACGATCCGGCGCTCGACTGGGACGATCCGGCGGTCGGCGCCTATGCCCGCGCCCTGGCCGCGTTGGGACCGGACGGCGCGCTGGAAAACGCCCGCTTCGACCTGGCGGCGCTGCAGCTGCGCGACCGGGCGCTGCTTCTGGTCGTCCCGCACGGGCGGCAGGACTGCTGGCTGACCGCGCCGAGCGTCACCTACGGGCGGACGCTGCGCGAGGAGGTCGACCGCGAACTGAAGGGCGGCGAGGCCTCGGCGGCCAAGGCGGCGTCCTGGCTGGCCGAGGGCCTGCTGCGGGCCACCCGGGCCGACGACGCCGTCTATGTGAACCACCTGCTGTTCTCGACCAGCCTGCACGGCGGCTGGGACGGGGCGGCGCTCGACGAGGCGCTGGCGGCCCTGCGGGCGGCCTATCCCGACCGGACGATCGTCTGGCGCAGCCTGAACGTCGTCGATCACGCCGACCTGCTGGCGCGGATGCAGGCGACCGGCGGGCGGCGGCTGCTGAGCCGGCTGATCTGGCGCCTGCCCGATCCGAAGCGGCAATGGGCGCCGCGCCGTGACGTGCGGCGTGACCTGGCCTTGGCGCAAGCCGGGGGCTTCGCGGTCGAGATCGACGCCAGGCCGACGCCAGCGGAGATCGAGCGGCTGCTAGCGCTCTATGCCGGCGTCTATATCGACAAATATTCCGGCGCCAATCCGCGCTACACGCCGGCGGCGCTGGCGGCCGGCATCACGTCGGGCGTGCTGCGCCTGTCGCTGGTGCGCGCGGCGTCGGGCGAGATCATCGCCTTCGCCGCCGACCAGACCTGCGGCGGCGAACTGGCCACGCCCATGCTGGGCCACGACAGAAGCCGTCCCGAGGCCGAGGGCCTGTTCCGGATCGCCATGGCGCTGTCGGTCCAGCACGCGGTCGAGCACGGCCTGGCGGTCAATGGCTCTGCCGGTGCGGCGGCCTTCAAGCGCCACCGGGGCGCGACGCCGGCGCTGGAGCACCAGATGGTGTTCGACGACCATCTTCCCCCCTGGCGGCGGGCGGGCTACGCCTTGCTGGCCAAGGCCCTCGACGCCCTGACCCCGACCCTGGAAAGGATCGCCGCCGGATGACGCCCTTCCCCGCCGGCCTGACCCGAACCTGGCTACCCGTTTGTCTGTCCAGGGAGCTGACGGCAAAGCCCCTGGCGCGCCAGCTGGCCGGCGTGCCGCTGGTGCTGTTCCGCGACGCCGAGGGCGCGGCCGCGGCGCTGGAAGACCGTTGTCCGCACCGCAACTATCCGCTGTCGGACGGCAAGGTGGTCGATGGCGCGATCCGCTGCCCCTATCACGGCTGGAAGTTCGACGGTTCAGGCGGATGCGTGGAGATCCCCGGGACCAGCGAAGACATCAATGCGGAGCGCCTCAGCGCGCGGCGGATCGAGCTGGTCGAGCGGCACGGGGCGGTGTTCGTGCGGCTGGAGCCGAATCCGGAGCAACCGGACCTCGTCCTGCCGCCGCTGCTGGGCGACCCCGACCATGATCATTTCTGGTGGAGCCAGCCGCCGTGGAAGGCCCGCGCCCTCGATGCGCTGGAGAACATCCTCGACCCGTTCCACACCAACTTCGTCCACGACGGCCTGATCCGGGTCAGCGGCAGGCGCCAGGCCGTGCGCCAGACGGTGATCCAGCACACGGACGGCGTCGAGGTGGTCTACGAGCAGGACGAGCCCGACCGGGGCTGGATGTCTCGCCTGCTGGAGGGCGACCGCCAGCGCAGCGTCGGCCGCTACTATCCGCCGGTGGTGTTCCAGGGACGCTGGGAGAAGAAGGACCGCCTGACCCTGTGCGCGACGGCCTTCTTCGTTCCCGAGACGCAGGACCGTTTCCGGGGCTTCGGCTGCTGGACGACGCCGAAGGGCCGCGCGCCGGCCTGGCTGAAGCGCCAGGCGATCATGGCCTTCGTGCGCCCGGTCGCGGCCCAGGACCGCCGCGCGCTGGAGCGGCAGTACGCGACCATCGCCGCCTTCGGAGGCCCCCGGTTCAAGTCCGGCCCCACCGATCGCGTGACCACGCCCCTGACGCGCCTCTATCAGGGCGAGGCTTTGGAGCCGTCGGTGGACGGCCCCAACACCATCTGGCTCTGAGGATCAGGCGCCGACCAAGGCGAAAACCTCGTCCTTCGACAAGCTCAGGATGAGGTTTTTCTTCTGCCCAGGCCTGCCTTGGTCCTCATCCTGAGCCCGTCGAAGGACGAGGACCACGCACAACGCCCCCGGGTCAGGCCGCCAATATCCGCCGGCCGCGCTCGACCGACATGCGGTGCGAGCCCGCCACCTCGACCTCTCGGGTCTTGATGGTCTTCATGAACAGCCATTCGCCGGTCACGCGGCGGGGCGTGACCTCGATCATCATGTAGCCGCGGCGGCTGGTGTCGGCCCACTTCATCTCCGGATTGGCGGCCATGAAGCCCCGCGCCACCACGGCCGGATCGGCGCCCATGTCGCCCTCCAGACCGTTGGAGGTGACGCTGTGGCCGGCGAACTCCACGCCGGCGGGATGGCCGTCCTCGACCAGGGAAAAAGCCCAGGCGTTGTGGCTATCGCCGGCCAGCATGACCAGGTCGGCGTCGGCGGCCTGGGCCGCCTTCAGCAACCGTGCGCGAGCCTGCGGATAGCCGTCCCAACGGTCCATCCACATGGGCAGGCCCTGGCGGGCGGCGCGGATGTTGTTGCGGTAGCCGGCGACCTTGCGCTCGCTGGTGTCCGGCTTCAGCCAGTCGACGGCGTCGCCGGGCATGACGGTGCGGCCGATGATCGTGCCCATGCCGACCAGCTGCCAGGCCGTGGCCTTGGCGTTGGCCTTGAAGGCGTGGGCCAGCCAGTTTTCCTGGGTCGTGCCCAGCATGGTGGCCGAAGGATCGCGCCAGGGGCCGTCGCGGAACGCCTTCAGGGCCGCGTCGGGATCGGCCGCCTTGAAAGTCGCGCCGATGTCGGCCGGCTGGGTGCGGGCCAGCAGGCGCGATTCCGTGCGGTAGAGGGTGGCCAGGGCGCCGATCGGATAGGCCTTCCACGGCTCGTCCGAGACCGGCATCCACTCGCGATAGACCTGCATGGCCGCGGCCCGGCGCAGGTTCCAGTCGCCTTCGGCCGGCTGATGGTTCTGGGCCCCGCCCTCCCAGCTGTCGTTGGACGACTCGTGGTCGTCCCAGAGGGCGACCATCGGGGCCATCTGGTGCAGGCGCTGAAGGTCGGGATCGGCGCGGTAGCTGGCGTAGCGCAGGCGATAGTCGGCGATGGCCAGGATCTCGTTGGCCGGCAGTGGCACGCGGTCGGGCTCGCCGCCCTCGCGCAGCACGCCCGGCCCCTCGTAGATGTAGTCGCCGACGTGCAGCCACAGATCCAGGTCGTTCCGCGCGGCCGCGTGGCCATAGGCGTTGAAGTAGCCGTACGGCAGGTTCGAGCAGGAGAAGACCGCCAGGTTGAAGCGCGAGACCTGTCCCTCCGGCAGGGTCTTGGTGCGGCCCACCGGCGAGCGCGTCCCGTCCGGCGCCACGAAGCGGTACCAGTATGCGGTCCCGGGCTGGAGGCCATCGACCGTGACCTTGGCGGTCCAGTCGCGATAGGCGCCGGTGCGCACGACGCCGCCCGAAACGATGCGGGCGAAGCCCTGGTCGAGCGCCACCTCGACCTGCAGGCGCACGACGCCGTCGCCGCCAACGGGGACGTAGCGCGTCCACAGCAGCATGGAGTCGGCCGCGGGCTCGCCGCTGGCGACGTTGTGGGTGAAGCCGGTCGCGCCGGAAAGGCCGGCGGCCAGGGCCGCGCCCGCGGGCAGCAGCAGCGCGCCGAGGCCCAGGCCCGCGCCCAGCACCAGGCTGCGGCGATCGATGTTCAGAACCATGTCTGGTCCTCCGAAGAGCGTGATGAGTTGAGGCGGCGGATCAGAAGGAGCCCTTGACCCCGATGTTCCACATCGAGCCGTAGATGCTGT
This sequence comes from Caulobacter sp. GW821-FHT09B11, assembly GCF_059418205.1. Classification (NCBI taxonomy): domain Bacteria; kingdom Pseudomonadati; phylum Pseudomonadota; class Alphaproteobacteria; order Caulobacterales; family Caulobacteraceae; genus Caulobacter; species Caulobacter sp. GW821-FHT09B11. The sequence continues at coordinate 72,929 of NZ_JBWKPK010000004.1, forward strand.
ACTGCTGCACGCGGCTGGGAATGTTCGAATAGACGACGTCGGGCGCGTTGAAGATGTTGCGACCGGCCAGCATCACCTCGAACTGCTTGTTGATCTTGTAGCTGGCGCTGATGTTCCAGAGCTCGCGCGGCGCGTGGTAGAGAATGCCGTTGGCGGCGGTGGTCGGTGTGTTGCTGAGCGCGCTGGTCCGATACTTCGACTGCGAATTGCCGGTCAGCTGGAAATCGAACGAGCCGTAGCTGTAGCGCAGGCCCCAGTTGGCCGAGACCTTGGGCATGTTCACCCGCTCGCCGTCGGGATCGACGCGGGTGACCGAACCGCGCAGCCCCAGGCCCCGCAGCATGCCCGGCAGGAAGGTCAGCTGCTGGTCGTATTCGAGGGTCACGCCCTTGTTGGTGCTGGCGCCCGGCAGGTTCTGGGCGCTGCGGAAGGTGTAGCCGACATAGTCGCCGGCGCTGTAGCCGACGTCCTCGGGCTCGACCGTCATGCCGGTGACCTGCATGTCCTTGATGTCGAGCTGGTAGACCGACACGCCGACGACGCCGGACGGCTCGAGGAAGTACTGCAGGCCCGCATAGTACTTGGTCGAGTGCTCGGGCTTGAGCAGCGGGTTGGGCACGGTGACGATCAGGTTGTTGTCGTCGACCGCCACCACGCCGCCGAGGTTGGCGTAGTCCGGACGCAGGATCGATTGGCTGAAGGCCAGCTGGCCGACCAGGCGCTTGGTGAACTCGTACTTGGCCCCGCCGCTGAGGAACCAGTCGTCGTACTCGCCGTGGCGGGTGGTGTAGACGCCGTTGTGGTACTGGTAGAGCAGGCCCGCGACCGTGCTGGTCGACAGGCCGGCGGCCGTGACCTCCTTGGCCGGACGGATGTCGGCGACGCGCGCGGCGGTCTCGGTCTTTTCATAGCGCAGGCCAAGGTCGAACTTGGCGCGGCCGTAGCGCGGCTGGACCTCGAAATAGGCCGAGGTGATGTCTTCCTGGATGCGCTTGTTGTTGTCGAGCCGGCGCTTGAGGTTCCCCACCGTGTCGGCGACGAAGTACTCGGGATGGGCCTGGTAGATGTCGTAGACGCCGTAGTTGCTGTCGGCGCGCCAGCCCTGGGCGTTCATGTTGCCGGCGTCGAAGCCGAGGATCTTGAACTGGTAGTTACGGGTCCAGGGGATGACGGCCTCGGGCGCCTTCTGGGTCAGGTCGCCGGTCGGTCCGACGTACTGGAACTGCTGGTAGGAGCCCTCGTTGGTGCGCCAGTCGTTGCTGCGACCGCCGAAGCCGGCCAGCAGGGTGACCGGCACGTCGCCGACCTCGAGCCGCTTCTTCACGTCGAAATAGGCGCCGTACATGTTGTTCTTGGCGTCGGACTCGGCGGTGCGGATGTTGTTGCCGATGTCGTCGTCGCGGTTGAAGCTGGTCGGGTCGCTCCAAGAGCGGCCGGCGGTCTGCTTCAGGGTCCAGGCGTTGGAGTCCTCCGAGGCGCGGTCCAGCGTGAAGCCGATGCGCGTCAGGTAGCTGTCGGTGCGCTGGAAGAAGCCCTTGCTGTTGTCGCGAAAATTGAACTCCGAGGCGGCGTAGCTGCCGCGCAGCACCGCCTCCCAGGTGTCGCCGCGATATTCCAGCTTGGGCGCGACCAGCCACGACGGCGTGCCGGCGTAGCGGTGGGAATACTGGGTGTGCAGACGGGTGTTGGTCGTGTTCGGATTGACGACGATGTGGGTCGGCGTGGAATCGGCCGTGGCCTGCGACGTCGTCGAGGTTCCGAAGATCAGGTAGGTGTACTGGTTGAAGTACTCGACGTCGTAGAACGAGTAGTTGCTGCGCAGGCTGAAGGCCAGCTTGTCGGTGATCTTGTAGTCGACGCTGAGATTGGCGGCCTGGCGGTGGGTCAGCTTCGGCCCCGGGCGCCACATCACCTGGTAGGGCATGACCCGGCCGTTGGCGAGATAGGACCAGTCGGTCTGGACGCGGTCCTGCTGGACGTAGTTGGCGTTGTAGCTGGCGTTGAACGCGATCCCCAGGCGCCCGTCCAGGAACACGTCGCCATAGCCGATCTGGGCCGAGGGGAAGATGCGGGCGTGCGTCTGGTCGTCGGGAAAATAGATGCGCGAGACGCCGGAGTCGGACGTGCCGACGCCGCCGACCTGGAAGCGCAGCAGGCGGCCGTTGCGCTGGAAGGCGTACTTGGAACGCAGGTTGATGGCGCCGCCGGGGGAGTCGGCGTCCATGCTGGCGGTCAGGGTGTTGTTGAGCTCGATCGAGTCGACGCCGGTGATCGACATCTGCTCGAAGGAGTTCTGGCGGCCGGCGTTGTTGTTGGAGGTGGCCGTGGCCATCCGCGCGCCGTCGGTGGTGAAGGTCGAGTACTTGGGGTCGAGGCCCCCGATGCGCACGGCGGTGGCGTCGACCTCGGTGTAGTCGAGCGAAAGGCCCGGCATGTTCTTCATGAACTCGCCCACGTCGCCCATGGTCAGGGCGCCGAAGTTGTCGGCGGCGACGACGTTCTTGGCGTTGGTCGAGGCGCGGCGTTCCATGATGGCGCTGGCCTGGCCGTCGCGCTTGGCGGTGATCGTGATCGCCTCGACCTCGTCACCGGCCGCGACATAGGCCGAAAGCTCGAAGTTCAGGGCCGAGACCTGGCCGGGGGCGACGTTGACCGCCGCGCGGGCCTCCTGCAGGCCCGCGTACTTCACCACGACGGTGAGGTCGCCGGCCGGAACGCCGACCAGGCGAAAGTCGCCGCCCGCTTCGGTGTAGGCCACGATCGGCGTGCCCACGACGCGAACCTCGGCGTTGCGCACGAACTCGCCGGTCACGGTGTTGAGGACGCGGCCGCGGACCACGCCGGCGCCGGCCGAGGGACGCGCCCCGCCCTGCCCTTCGGCGCGCAGGGTGATGATCTGGCCGTCGTCGGAGTCGATGCGCAACGGCGTGCCGGCGATCAGGCGGGCCAGGGCCGTGCGGACGTCCATCCTGCCCTTCACGGCCGGGGTGCGCACGCCTTCCAGGCCGCGGGCCGGAGCGATGATCTGCACCTGGCCCTGGCGGGCGAGTTCGGGGATGGCGCGCACCGCCGGCTGGGCCGGAATGTCGAACACCCGCTCCTGCGCTTGGGCCGGCAGGGCGATCGATAGCGCGCAGACGGCGGCGCCGCAGGTCAGGACGGAGTGAAGAGAACGCATCGGCTGGTAGCCCCCAATCGTCGCTCGGCTCGCGACGTTCGCCGTTGAGAGCCGCCGGCCCGGGGCCTTCCGCTATCGTTCACAAAACTTTCGCGGAATGAGCCGTCAGGACGCCGGGACGCGGGTCAGGACGACCCCGCCGCGCTCGACCTGCAGTTGGGCGTCGAACACCCGGGCCACGGCGCGGGAGAAACCGACCGGATCGTTGGCGGCGAAGAGGCCCGTCACCGGCTCGCGGGCCAGGACGGGGTCGCGCACCTCGATCGTCGTGTCGCTGTAGCGGGCGAAGGCCCGGGCGGCTTCGGCGAGAGGCTCGCCCTCGAAGGCCAGCTTGCCGTCGCGCCAGGCCAGCTCGCGCGTCACCGTCTCGGGCGCCAGGGGCTGGGGCCGTCCGGCGGCGGGACCGGACAGGGCCATCCGGCTATTGGCGCCCAGGGCCAGACCCGGCCCGGCGGCGCCCACGACATCGACCCGTCCCTGGTTGACCAGCACCTCGACCGGCGCGCGGTCGAGCTTGCGCACCCTGAAGCCGGCCTGGGGCGTGCTCAGCCGCCGGCCGTCGACCTCGACCACGAAGGGCCGGTCGTCGTCGCGGGCCACCGAAAAATAGGCCTCGCCCTCAAGCAGGGCCACCAGGCGCTCGCCCTTGTCGTAGCGGATGCGGATGCGGCTGTCGGTGTTGAGCAGCACGCTGGAACCGTCCTCCAGCGGCGTCAGCCGGATCTCGCCCCGACGGGTGCGCACCACGGTTCCGGCCGTGGCCACGCCGACCCCGAACGCGCCCAGCGCCGCCGCGGCGGCCGCGCCGCCGGCCCAGAACAGCGCCTGTCGGCGGGATCGCGCCGGCGCCGGTGGACGCTCGTCCGCCTCGAACGCGACCGGATCGAAGTCGTCGCCCAGCGCCTGGGCGGCCTCGCTCATCATCGACAGCGCCCGGGCGCGCAGCAGCGCGCCCCTGGCGCGCGGATCCCCGCCCAGCCAGGCCTGCAGCGCCGCCTCTTCCTCTGGAGTCAGCGGTCCACGGTCCAGTCGCGCCGTCCATTGCGACGCCGCCTGGTCAATGTCGCGACTGGTGTCTGGTCTGGCCATCTCGCGGGGCAATCTCCGGTTCCGCGTACTTAGAGGTTTGGGACCGCTTGTTTCCGCCACGGCCGAACCAATCAATCAAGAACAGGACGCCCCGGGAAATGTGGGTTTCGACCGTATTCTCCGAAATGCGCATCCGCGCCGCGATCTCGCGCTGGGGCAGCCCCCTCACCCGCCTGAGCACGAAGGCCTCGCGGGTCTTGAGCGGCATCGCCGCTATGGCCCGGGCCAGATGGCGAAGCTCGTCGCGATCGATGGTCCGCTGCTCGGGCGAGGCGTCGTCGTCGGGATGCTCCAGCCTTTCCAGGTCGTCGACGGCGTGGATCGAGACGATGCGAGCCCGGCGGACGTGCCGCATGATCACCGAGCGCGCCACCTGGAAGAGATAGGCCTTGGGATGACGGATGCCCTCCACGGTCTCCAGCTCGGCCAGGATCGTATAGGCCTCCTGGATCACGTCCTCCGGATCCAGGCCGGACGGCGCGGCGCGCGCCAGCCACCCCCTGAGCGCGGGCTCATGAGGCAGGATGGTCCGCAGGAACCATCGTGTTCTTTCCCTGTCGGGGCCGCTCATCCGCTGACTGGCCTGATCCGCTGCTGGACGTTGGAAGGGCGCGCCGCGGTCGCTGACCGGCCGACGCCTCGATTGGGCGGCATGCCTAGACGGATTTCATGACAGTCCCGCTGCGGTGACGAGATTGGAGCAGTTCCTCCGCGTCCGGCGTAATCGGCGCCCAGCACTCAAATGCTCTTGCGATTTACTCGCAACTCTATTGCGATCTCGACCTCGCTACAGTTGGCGGCGTCTATCGCGATGATAGGAACAATCAATTTTACCTATCGGCGGATGCGGGTTGACTAGGCGGCGTCGGGTTCAAGAGGCGGACAAAAGCCAGGGAGGAAGACGACGATGGATGGGAATGTCGAGACCGGCGCGAAGGGCCAATGCCCCGTCGGACACGGCCGCGGCCACGGCAATCGTGACTGGTGGCCCCAAGGTCTGCGCCTGGAGGGGCTGAACCAGCATTCGCCGCGCTCCAATCCCCTTGGCGAGGCGTTCGACTACGCCGAGGCGTTCAGGCACCTGGACCTCGACGCGGTGATCGCCGACCTGCACGCCCTGATGACCGACAGCCAGGACTGGTGGCCGGCCGACTTCGGGCACTACGGCGGCCTCTTCATCCGCCTGGCCTGGCACAGCGCCGGCACCTATCGGATCACCGACGGCCGCGGCGGCGCCGGCGGCGGCCAGCAGCGGTTCGCGCCGCTCAACAGCTGGCCGGACAACGCCAATCTCGACAAGGCCCGGCGCCTGCTGTGGCCGATCAAGCAGAAGTACGGCGCCAACCTGTCGTGGGCCGATCTCTATGTGCTGGTCGGCAACGTCGCCCTGGAGTCCATGGGCTTCAAGACCTTCGGCTTCGGCGGCGGCCGGGCCGACCAGTGGGAGCCCGAGGAGCTGTACTGGGGTCCGGAAGGCTCGTGGCTGGGCGATGAGCGCTACAGCGGCGAGCGGCAGCTGCATCCGGCCCTGGGCGCGGTGCAGATGGGCCTGATCTACGTCAATCCGGAAGGCCCGAACGGCAATCCCGACCCCAAGGCGGCGGCGCGCGACATCCGCGACACCTTCGCCCGCATGGCCATGAACGACGAGGAGACCGTCGCCCTGATCGCCGGCGGCCACAGCTTCGGCAAGACCCACGGCGCGGGCGACCCGTCCTTCGTCGGCGTCGAGCCCGAGGGCGGCGAGATCGAGGCCCAAGGGCTGGGCTGGACCAGCAAGCACGGCACGGGGATCGGCGCGGACGCCATCACCGGCGGCCCTGAAGTGATCTGGACCCAGACCCCGACCAAGTGGAGCAACCTCTTCTTCGAGAACCTCTTCAAGTTCGAGTGGGAGCTGCACGAAAGCCCGGCCGGCGCCAAGCAGTGGCGGGCCAAGGACGCCCCGGCCGACATTCCCGACGCCTATGATTCCTCGAAGAAGCACTTGCCGCGGATGCTGACGACGGACCTGGCCCTGCGGTTCGACCCGGAATACGAGAAGATCTCGCGCCGGTTCCTGGAGAACCCCGACCAGTTCGCCGACGCCTTCGCCCGCGCCTGGTTCAAACTGACCCACCGCGACATGGGCCCCAAGGCCCGCTACCTCGGCCCGCTCGTGCCGGAAGAGACGCTGATCTGGCAGGACCCCGTGCCGGAGGTCGACCATCCGCTGGTCGACGGCTCGGACGTCACCGCCCTGAAGCAGAAGATCCTGGCCTCGGGCCTTTCCGTCGGCGAACTGGTCGGCGTGGCCTGGGCCTCGGCCTCGACCTATCGGGGCTCGGACAAGCGCGGCGGGGCCAACGGCGCCCGCATCCGCCTGGCTCCGCAGAAGGACTGGGAGGTCAACGATCCCCCGACCCTGGCCAAGGTGCTCGGCGTGCTGGAAGGCATCAAGGCTGAGTTCGACGGCGCGGCCGCGGGCGACAAGAGGATCTCGCTGGCCGACCTGATCGTGCTGGCCGGCGCAGCGGGGGTCGAGGAAGGCGCCAAGGCCGCCGGCACGCGGATTCAGGTTCCGTTCGTCCCCGGGCGCACCGACGCCTCGGCCGAACAGACCGACGCCGACTCGTTCGCGCCGCTGGAGCCGCTGTCGGACGGCTTCCGCAACTATCGCCGCGCGGGCGAGCAGTTCATGGCCCCGGAAGAGGCCCTGGTCGATCGGGCGCAACTGCTGGGGCTTTCCGGACCGGAACTGACGGTGCTGGTCGGCGGCCTGCGGGTGCTGGGCGCCAACGCCGGCGGCTCGAAGGCCGGCGTATTCACCGAGCATCCGGGGGTTCTGACGAACGACTTCTTCGTCAACCTGCTCGACATGGGCACGGTGTGGAGCCCGACGGCCGTCAACGCCTTCTCGGGCGCCGGCCGCAAGGACAGCCAGTCGCGCTGGACCGCGACCCGGGTCGACCTGATCTTCGGCTCGCACGCCGAACTTCGGGCCATCGCCGAGGTCTATGCCGGCGCCGACGCCCAGGTGAAGTTCGTCACCGACTTCGTGGCGGCCTGGAACAAGGTCATGAACGCCGATCGCCTGGATCTGCGCTGACCCTCGACGACGGGACGCCGTCTTTCCGGTCGGCGTCCCCCTGCCTGCCCCGCCGGAACCTCAGTTCCCGCTCAGGCGCTGGGCCTCCTTGAGGTCCAGCGCCGCGCCGGCCGCATCGCCCTGGCTGGTCTTGACCTTCGCGCGCCACTCCCACGCATCGGCATAGGTCGCATCGGCCGCGATCGCCGCGTCCAGTTCTTCGGCCGCGCGGCGATAGTCCGACAGCATCCAGTAGACCGCCCCCTTGCGGGTGAGCGTCAGGACGTCGCCAGGCGACAGCTTCAGCGAGACATTGAGGTCGCGGATGGCGCGGTCGTAGCGGTCCAGCTGGATGAAGACGTCGGCGCGGTTGTAGTAGGCCGGCTCGTAGTCGGGCTTGGCGGCCACGGCGGCGTCGTAGGCGGCCAGGGCCGACGTGTCGTCCTTGGCGGCGAAGTAGGTCAGGCCGCGATTGTTCTGCACGAAGGCCGATTTCGGATCGACGGCCAAGGCCGCGTCCAGATCGGCCAGGGCGGCGGCGAAATCCCCCTGCCCTCGCAGCAGGCCGGCCCGCGCCACCCGGTAGTCGATGTCGTCGGGCGTCAGCTTCAGGGCCCGGCCGTAGTCGGCAAGGGCTTCGCGACTGCGTCCCTGGCCGCGATGATGCGCCGCCCGGGCCGCCCAGTTGGCGGCGCGCTTGGGATCGATGGCGATGGCCTTGTCAAAGGCCTTGCGGGCGGCGGCGGCGTCGCCTTGCCGCGCCAGGGCGTTCCCGATCGAAGTCTGCAGGTCCGAGCGCTTCGGCGAGAGCCGTAACGCCGCGCGATAGGCGTCGATCGCGCGCGGCCAGTCCTCTCGCCCGTAGTAGACGATGCCCATGTTGACATAGGCGGCGACGTTGGCGGGATCGACCTTCAGGGCGTCGGCATAGGCCTTCAGTTCCTCGTCCCCGCGGCCCAGTTCGCCCAGGACGATGCCGGCGCCGTTCAGGGCGTCGGGGTCCTTGGGATCGAGTTCGGCCGCCTTGCGATAGTCGGCGAGCGAAGCCTCGTACTTGCCCTTGTCCTGCAGCAGCAGGGCGCGATTGTAATAGGCGGCGGCGAACTCGGCCTTGTCGGCGATCACGATGTCGTAGTCAGCCAGCGCCTTGTCGGCCTGGCCCTTCGAATTCCACGCCATCGCCCGCTCGAACCGCGCATTGACGTCCTTGGGATAGATTTCCAGCGCCTTGTCCAGCGCCGCCAGGCTCTCGTCATAGGCCTTGGCCTGGCGGGCCAGCGCGCCCAGGGCGCGAAGGACGGTCGAGTCCTTGGGCTGGATCTTCAGGGACTCGCGATAGGCGGCCAAGGCCGGTTCGACCTCGTCGAGCCGCTCGTAGGCGACGCCCAGGGCGTAGTGCGCACGCGCCTCCTTGGGGTCCAGCCGCACGGCTTCCTTGGCGTCGCGCAGGCCGCCGGACTTGTCGCCCGTGCCCCCCTTCAGCATCGACCGGGAGGTCAGCGGATAGGCGCTCTTGGGATTGGTCTTGATCAGGCCGTCATAGACCGCCCTGGCCTCGGCGTAGCGCTCCTGGTTCTCGTAGAACTCGCCCAGGCGCAGCAAGGGGCCGTAGGGATCGTCGGTCACCCCGATCGCCGTCTTCAGGTCGCGCTCGGCCGCCACGGGATCGGTGTCTTCCAGCAGGTCGGCGCGCTGCACATAGGCGCGCACGAAGCGCGGATCGGCGGCAATGGCGGCGTCGAAGTCGGCGCGGGCGCCGGCCGTGTCGCGCTTCTGCCTGACGCGGCCGCGATAGAGCAGCGCGTCGGTGCGCGTGGGCTGAAGCTTGAGCACCGCGTCGAGAACGGCCAGAGCCTCGTCGTCGCGATCCAGGTGGAACAGGGCCGCGCCGCGCGCCACCTGGGCGTCCGCCTGGCCGGGCGTCAGCTTCAGGGCCGCGTCGGCGTCCGCCAGGGCCTCGGTATTGCGATCCAGCCGCCAGCGGGCCTGGCTGCGGGCCACCAGCAGGCGCGTCTTCACCGCCGGATCGGCGACGCCGGCGTCCAGCGCGGCGGTGCAGTCGGCGACCACGACCTCGCGGTCGGTCAGGCGCTTGGAGGTGTCGGCCGCCAGGCAAGCTTCGCGCGGATCGGCGGCGGCGTGGGCCGCGCCGGCCGCGGCCAGGGCCATGACCAGGGCGGAAGGCAGGACGCGGCGGATCATCGGGCGGCTCCCGTCCGGGCTTCGACGGATTGGGCTTCGGCGGATTTGGCGGGATAGGCCAGGCCGACGATCGGCGGGCGGCCCAGCCAGGTCCTGGCGGCCGCGCGCAGGTCATCGACCGTCAGGGCGCTGATCAGCGGTTCGACCAGCAGCGCCTCCTGCAGGACGGCGGGATCGGCGGCCGAACCGGCCATGGCGCCGGCCCACCAGGCGGTGGTCTCGCGGTTGGCGCGGATCGTCGCCAGCACCGGCTGGCGGGCGTCGATCAGCATCTGCTCGGTGATCTCGCCGGCGCGCAGGCGGGCGGCCACAGCCTCGGCCTCGGTCGTCAGTTCGGCCAGGTCGCGCGGATCCGCCTCGATCGCGACCATCAGCACGCCCTGGTCGCCGTGATCCGGGGTGCTGGTCGTGACGACCGGGGCGTAGGTCTTGCCCAGTTCCTCGCGGATGCGCCGGCGCAGGGCGGTGTCGAACACCGAGGCCAGCAGCTTCAGCGCGTACTCCTCCTTGCGGCGCTCGGGCGAGGCCACGTAGAGCGGCCAGAGCAGCGCAGCGGCGGCCTTGTCGGCGGGACCCGCATGCTCGATGCGGATCGGCGGAACCGGTCCTTCGGGATAGGTGAGGAAATGGACGCCGGCGCGATCGCGATTGGTCGCGGGACGCTGCGGCAAGGCGCCGAAGGTCCGGGCGGCGGCCTGGACGGCGTCGGCCTCGCCGATGTCGCCGGCGATGGTCAGCTCCAGCGGCGCGGTGGTCAGGGCCGGGCGCAGCACGCGGACGAAGTCCGACGCGCGGATCGCGGCCAGCTCGGCGCGCGGCGGCAGGCTGCTGGCGCCGCCGGGATCGAAGGTCTTGGCCATGGCCTCCGACAGCGCCGACGGCGGAAGGCTGGCGATCGAGCGATAGGCCAGGTCCACGGCGGTTGGCAGGCGCGCGTCGAGCGTGCTGCGGAAGCCGGGATCGGTCATGAACGCGGCCAGGATCTCGAGCTGCCGGGCCAGGGTGTCGCTGAAGATCGCGGTGCGGACCGAAAAGGTCGTGACCCCCATGTCGGCGTCGAAGCTCAGCAGCCCGCCGGTCGGGAACAGCGCCTGCAGGTCCTCGGCGCTATGCTTGCCCAGGCCTCCGCTGGTCAGCATGGCCAGGCCGAACTGGGCGACCGTAGCGTCCTTGTCGGCGATCTCGCGACGCCCGGCGCCGAAATTGATCCGCACCTCGACCTTGTTGGGCTGAATGTCGGTCTGCTTGAAGTTCAGCACCGCGCCGTTGGCGAAGGACAGGCGCACGAAGCCCGGATCGGCCACGACCTCGCGCTTGACCACCCGGCCGGCGGCGCCGAAGTCGCCATAGGCCCAGGCCGCGCTGGCGGCCGGCTTGTCGACCGGGGCTGTGCTGACGACCTCGGCGTTGCGGGTCCAGGCGGCGATCAGCGCCTCGCGGGTCGGCGGCTTGACGCCGGTCATCGACAGCAGCGGGCCCGTGCCGCTCCAGTCCTCGGCGAAGACGGCCTGCATGTCCTCGACCGTGGCGTCCTCGACGGCGCGGTCGAAGGCGTAGAGGGCGTCGACGGGCGAGCGCGAGACCCGCTCGGCCAGCGCCTTGGCCAGCAGGCCCGACGCCAGGTCGGGCGACTTGCGCGAGGCCGCGCCCGAAGTGGCGCCGCGCACCATGGAGCGCTGCTTCTCGATGGCCGTCTCGAACTCGACGTCGGTGGGCGCGGTCTTGGCGAGGCGGTTGAACTCGGCCTGGCTTTCGGCCAGCGCCGCCTCCCAGTCGTCGTTGGTCGGCATGACCATCAGGCAGGTCAGCGACATCTCGCGGGTCTGCACCCCGAACGCGCCCGCGCCCAGCAGGTGGGTCTCGCCGGCCGAGACCCGGCGGGCCAGGCGCTGGTTGAGAACGCCCTGCCAGGCCTGGGACAGGATTTCGCGGCGCAGGAACGCCACGGTGTCGATCTGCGGCGGAGCGCCGGGCCGCAGACGGCAGGCGCTGATGGCCGTGGGCAGGCTTTCGTGCGCGACGACGAAGGCGTCCAGGTCGCGCTTGGCCCGCAGCGTCGCCACCGGCGCCCGCACGGGCTTGGGCCCACGCCCGGCCCAGTCGGAGAAGGTCTCGCGGACCAGCGCCTCGAGGGCTTCGACCGGCCGGTCGCCGACCACGGTCACCACGGCGTGCTCGGGACGGTACCAGGCGTCGTAGAACCGCTTGAGGCTGGCGGGGGTGGCCGCTTCCAGCGTCTTGCGCGTGCCGATCGGCATGCGTTCGACCGAGCGCATCTCCGGCGCCTGGAAGCGGGCGACCGCCATCTGGGCGTCCAGCTGCGGACCGCCCCGGGTCTCCATCTCGGCCAGGACCACGCCGCGTTCGCGGGCCACGCCGTCGTCGGTGAAGATCACCCCGTCGGCGACCTCGCGCAGCCAGCCGAGCCCCGTCTTCAGCTGGGCGTCGTCCGGCTTGGGCATGTCCAGCATGTACGAGGTCGAGAAGTATTCGGTGCCGGCGTTCTGGTCGCGGCCGAACACCACGCCCCAGGGCGCGAACATCCGGTCCGGAGCGCCGTCCGGATAGCGGCGGGTCGAGCGGAAGGCCATGTGCTCGATGAAGTGGGCGACGCCGCGCTCGGCCTCGGCCTCCTCGAAGCTGCCGACGTCGACGGCCAGGCGCAGCGAGACCGCGCCGCTGGGCACGGCGTTGCGCATCACCTGGTATCGCAGGCCGTTGGGCAGCACGCCCTGGCGGATGGCCGGATCGGTCGCGATCGTCGGATCCGCCCGACCGGACGCCTTGTCGGCGGCCTTTTCGGTCGCCTTGGCCTGTTCCGCGCGCGCTGAATTCGAGACGGCCTTGGCCGGCTCCTCGGCGAAAACCGGCCCAACCAGCAGGGCCGCGCCCATCACCAACGCCGCCCCCGCGACGCTTCCGTATCTCGACACCTTACGCCCCCACGATGCCCACGCGAGCACCCAAACACACCGCAACCTTGCGTGCTTATCCATTGTCGCGCGCTTTCGCTAGACGGCAACGCTTCGGCGCGGCCGGGGCCGCCTCCCCCTCCCTTTTGTTTCAGCAAGCGTCACGGATGTTCCAGGTTTGGAACACGACGCTCTTCGAACACGATGCTAGCGGTCCAGGCTGCAACAATGGCGCGTGAAACGCGCCGTCGGGGTCGCGATGCCGGATCGCGATCCTTCGGGGGACTGACCATATGAAGAAGACCAACGACCGCCTGTCGCGGACGATGATGACGAGCGCCTCGATCGCGGCCCTATGCGCGCTCGCGCCGAGCCTGGCCGGCGCCCAGGCGGTGCTGAACGGCGCCCCCGGCCAGGCCCTGACCGCCGGCACCATCACCACCAGCAACGGCGGCGGCATACTCGACGGCGGCGCCAACAGCGGCGTTTCCGTCAGCACGGGGGTCAACGGCCAGGTCAGCGTCACCGACGCGGTGATCGCCGTCACCGCCAGCACCTGGAACGGCGTCAGCGTTTCGGCGCTAGACGCCACGGCCGGCCAGATCCTCGTCTCCCTCGACGGGGTCAACAGCATTCAGGGCGGATCGGCGGCCGTGGGGGTCTACTCCGACACCCAGGACATCCTGCTCGACGCCAGCGGCGGCAACGGGACCTATGTCGGCGCGGTCGCCAACGGGACCGGCCTGAGCGCCAGCTCGCTGAACGGCTCGGTGGCCATCCTCAACGGCGCCAACACCGTCAGCGGCGGCGCCGTCGGCGTGCTCGGCGCGGCTTACCGCACCGGCGACGTCTCCATCGAGTCGAAGGGCGGCGCGATCATCAGCGCCGTGGGCGTCCGCGCGCTGTCCTACGGCGGCGCGGTGACCGTCGGCGCCGACGGCGGCGTGACGACGGCGATCACCGCCACGTCCGCCGGCTCGGCCATCAACGCCACGAACTCGGGCGCGGGCGGCATCGCCGTCACCACGGCCGCGGGCGGCAAGCTGGAAGGCGGCGGCAACACCGTCTTCGCCGTGACCGACGGAACCGGCGACGTCCAGGTCACGCTCGGCGACACGGTCGGCGCGACGACGCGCAGCGCCTATGCGGCGATCTACGCCCAGTCGGCCGGCGGCGACGTCGGGGTCGATGCGACCGCGGCCATCCGTGGCGGCGCCGGCGGAATTTCGGCCAATACCTCGGGCGCGGGCGACATCGCGATCTCGACCCGGGGCGTCGACGCCTCGTCCAGCAACGCCGTCTTCGGCCGCACCACCGGTTCGGGCGACATTTCCTACACGTTGAACGGACCAAGCGCCGTCACCGGCGCCACGGGCGTCTACCTGACCACCTCGGGCGGCGGCGCGCTCAGCGTCACGGCCACCGACGCCGGCTCGTCGTTCATCGGCGCGACCGGCAACGGCGTCGACCTGCGCGGCGCGGGCGGCCGGATCGACGTCGACGTGGCCGGTTCGGTCCAGGGCGACGGCGTCGGCGTCTATGTCGCCACCGGCGGCGCGGGCGACATCACCGTCCATGCCGGCTCGGTCAGCGCCCTCACGGGCAACGCCGTCTCGGCCAACAACTCGACCGTCGGCGGCACGGGCACGGTCAACGTCGGCACGGCCGACCGCCGCCTGGGCGCGGCGACCAGCACCAACGGCACGGCCATCTTCGCCTCCAGCCAGGGCGACGTGAACGTCTACGCCACCACGGTGACCGCCGGCACGCGAGGCATCGTCGCCGCCAGCCAGGGAACGGCGCCGAACGGCGACGTCGTCGTCGACGTCAGCGGCATGATCAACGCCGGCTCCTACGGCGTCATCGGCGTCAACTACGGCGAGGCGGTCGGCAACGACCTGACGATCCGCACCGCGGGCGCGATCACCGCCGGGACCGGCACAGCCATCAGCGCCGAAGCCGTCAACGGCGACATCTCGATCATCGCCGACGGCGCCCTGAAGTCGACCGGCAGCAACGGCGTCTGGGCCAAGAGCTACGAGAACGGCGACATCAGCGTCGTCACCAACGGAACGGTCGACGGCGTCTGGGCGATCTACGCCAACGCCACCGGCGCCAACACCGGCGGCGCGATCTCCATCACGGCGACCAAGACCGTGACCGGCCGCTATGAAGGCGTGGGCGCGGAGTCCACCGGCGATGGCAAGATCACCCTCGACCTCGCCGACGTGGTCGCCACCGAGGGCCACGGCGCCTTCGCCAACGCCTACGGCGAAATCTCGATCTCGACCGGCGCGGTGACCGCGACGGGCGGCGGCGCCGTGACCTACGACGCCCAGAACGACGCGACCGGCGTCGCCGGCGCCGCGGGCTACGCGATCAACGCGCTGTCGATGACCGGCACGATCGACGTGACCGCGACCGGAACCCTGACGGGCGGCGCGGCCGGCGGCCTCTACGCCAAGGTCTCAAACACCACCAATGGGATCACCCTCGACCTGGCCGACGTCAAGGCCGCCAACGGCCGCGGGATCGAGGTCAGCTCGGTCGCCGGCCCGGTGACCCTCACCGCCGGCGCGGTGACCGCGGCCACGGACGGCGTGCGCGTACGGGGCTGGGGCGACGGCGCGACCGCCGGTCCGATCAGCGTCGGGCTTTCGAACGACCGCCTGGGTCCGGTGATCGCCCAGGGCGGCACCGGCATCCTGGCCACCGGCTCGGGCGACGTTTCGGTCTACGCGACCGACGTCACCGCCGCCACGCGCGGCGTCGTGGCCTCCAGCCAGGGCATCTCGCCCAACGGCAAGGTGGTGGTCGACGTCAGCGGCGCGATCGTCTCCGGCCAGCCGAACGCCACGGCCCAGAGCTTCGGCGTCGCCGCCGTCAACAACGGCGTGCTGGCCGCCAACACCCTGAACATCACCACCGGCGCGGTCACCTCGACCGGCGGTACGGCGATCAGCGGCCAGGCCGTGGGCGGCGACATCTCGATCACCGCCAACGGCGCGATCCAGGCCAACGCCACCCAGGCGACCGGAAGCTGGGACGGCGTCTACGCCCGGGGCTACGGCGACAACAACATCGCCATCACCACCCGCGACACGGTCACCGGCTCGTTCAACGGCGTCGAGGCCTTCCTGCAGAGCGCGGTGGACCACGGCGGGATCACCATCGACGCCGACGGCGCCATCCGCGGCCAGGCCGGCGTGATCGCCGTCTCCACCGGCAGGGGCGGGATCGATCTCGACCTGGCGGCGGTGACCGGCACGAACGGTCCCGGCGTCTTCGCCAGCGGCGCGGGCGCGGTGTCGGTCTCGACCGGCGCGGTCACCGCAACGGGCGGCGGCGGCGTGTCGCAGAACAACCTCAGCGACGTCACCGGCGTCGGCCAGACCAGCGGCTACGGCGTCATCGCCCTGTCCAGCGGCGGCGCGATCGACGTCGCGACCGGCGGCCTGGTCACCGGCGGCGCGGCGGGCGGCGTCTTCGCCCAGACCACCGGCGGAACCGGCGCGATCACGGTGGCCACGGCGGGCGTGACCGCCGCGACCGGTCGCGCGGTCGAGATCCAGAGCGCCGGCGGCGCGGTCAGCGTCACCACCGGCGCGATCACCGCCCAGACCGACGGCGTGCGGGTGCGCGGCGGCGCGGCCGCGGTGACGCTCGGCTCGGCGAGCCAGCGCATCGGCGCGGTGAGCGCCGGCGGCACGGGCCTGTTCGCCACCGGCTCGGGCGACGTCAACGTCTACGCCAGCACGATCGAGGCCGGCACGCGCGGCGTCGTGGCCTCCAGCCAGGGCGACAACCCCAACGGCAAGGTGCTGATCGACATCGGCGGCGACATCGACGCCGCCTCGACCTTCGGCATTGTCGGCCGCAACAACGGCGTCCTCAACGTCAACAGCCTGACCATCCGCTCGGCCGGGACCGTCACCTCGACGGGCGGGTCGGCGATCAGCGCCCAGACCGTCGGCGGCGACATCGCCATCGACGCCAACGGCGCGGTGGCCAACAACGCCGCCAACGGAACCTGGGACGGCGTCTACGCCGAAAGCGACCAGGCGGCCCTGATCTCGATCCTGACCCGCGGCGCGGTGTCCGGCGGCTACAACGGGATCGAGGCGATCTCGGGCGTCGGCGGCGCCAACGGCGGAGTCATCGTCGAGACCCGCGGCGACGTCACGGGCGGCCAGGCCGCCATCCGCGCCCAGGTGCGCGGCGTCGGCAACGCCAGCGTCACGACCGCTGCAGCAACCACGCTGAAGGGCGCGATCGGCGTCTCGGCCGCGACGGTCGGCGCCGGCGACATCACCATCGCCAACAACGCCGCCATCGTCACGGCGGGCACGGGGATCCTGGCCACGACCGAGGCCGGCGACATCGTCGTCGGCACCGGTGCGACCGGGACCATCTCGCCCGGCGCGGCCGTCGGCATCGATGCGCGCACCGCCACCGGCTCGATCACCATCAACCAGGCCGGTTCGATCGGCGTGGCCGGCGACAACGGCTGGGTCGGCACGGGCATCCGCGCCGAGATCCTCGGCGGCTCGCAGGACCTGGTCATCAACTCCAGCGGCGGCATCTACGTCGCCCCCGGTTCTGGCCAGCAGAGCGCGGGCATCTACGCCGTCAACCACGGCACGGGCGCGGTCAGCGTCACGACCAGCGGAATCATCGATCCCGGCGCCTACGGCGTGGTCGTGGAAGGCGCGGGCGACGTAACCTACACCGCCGCCGGCGGCGTGGCCGAAGGCGACATCGGCGCCTCGGTGGTCTCGACCGGTTCTGGGACGGTGACGGTCAACACCGCCGCCGGGGCCGTCGTGCGCGGCTTCAACGGCGCGGGCTTCGTCGTCTCCTCGGCCGGCGGCGACGTCAGCGTCGTCAACGCCGGCTCGGTGAGCGGCTCGACCCAGGGCCTGGTCGTCTCGACCAGCGGCGTGGGCTCGACCAGCCTGACCACCACCGGCTCGGTGAGCGGCGCCTCGGGCGTCGGCATCGCGGCCACCTCGGGCACGGGCGGGCTGGAGCTGAACATCGGCGGCAGCGTGATCTCGGCCACGGGCCCGGCCATCCAGGCCGTCTCGACCGGCGGGGGCACGATCAACATCGCCTCGGGCGCGGTGATCGCCGGCAAGATCGACAACGCCAATTCGGCGGTCATCACCCTCGACACCGCCAAGGGCGAGCACTCGACCCTCAACGTGGCGTCGGGCGCGAAGATCCAGTCGGTCAGCGGCTCGGTCTACGACGTGGCCCTGCGCGCCACCGGCGGCTCGGTCGTCGTCAACAACAGCGGCACGATCGCCGGCCGGGTCGACTTCTCGGCCCTGACCGGCGCCGACAGCGGCCAGTTGGTCAGCGCCGCCGGCACCAACTTCGAGACCGGCGGCGAGTCGATCTTCGCGGCCGGCGACGACGCCTTCGGCAACTCCGGCAAGCTGATCACCCTGGGCGCCCTGACCACCTTCGACTTCCGCGGCGGAACCAACGTCCTGACCAACAGCGGCACGGTCTATGTGGGCTTCAACCCCGTGGCCGTCGGCGGCTCGAGCTTCGTCCTCAAGAGCCTGACGCGGTTCAACAACAGCGGCGCGCTGGAGATGGCCAACGGCGTCATCGGCGACAGCATCGTGGCGACCGGGTCCAGCTATGTCGGCTCGGGCGCGGCGCTGCTGTCGATCGACGCGGCGCTGTCCTCGGGCGGCAAGGCCGACACCCTGACCATCGGCCAGAGCTCGGGCGTCACCAAGGTGCGGGTCGCCGACCGGGCCAGCGGCTTCGGCGCGCTGAACCTGACCGGAACCGCCGTCGTCGTTGGGACCACCCACGCCGGCGACTTCGTGCTCGACAGCGGCTCGTCCTGGTACAACGCCGCCATCTTCGGCGGAGCGATCGACAAGCCGGGCCTGTTCTTCAGCCAGCTGGCCAACGCCTCGACCGGAACCGTGCTGGTCAGCGCCCCCAAGACCCAGGTCTACCAGTTCGCCACCCTGGCGGCCCAGGCCCAGGGCCTGTGGCACGGCGCGGCCGACCGCAGCGCCCGCAACGCCGAACTGCGCGACGCGCTGGACCCGGCGGCCAAGGCCGACGCGCCGTCCGCCAAGACCGGCTTCTGGTTCAAGGCCGACGCCGCCCGCGCCGAACGCCAGACCGGCCAGTCGCTGACCGTGCTGTCGAACACCTACGCCTACGACGCCTCGTACAAGCAGGACTCCACCAACGCGACGATCGGCTTCGACGCCGTCAACGCTGCGTCGGACGGCGGCCTGGCCTGGGGCGCGGCGCTGGGCTACGCCCAGGCCAAGGCCCGCTTCGACCAGTACGACACCCTGACCAAGCTGCAGGGTCCGGTGCTGAGCGGCTACGCCAGCTGGCTGTCGGGCGGGACCTTCGTCTCGGCCACTGTCGCGGCCAGCCAGCTGAACGCCAAGCTGGCCGCCTCGCAGCTGGCCGGCTGGACCCAGCAGAAGGCCGACGTGACCTCGCTCGGCGGCGCGGTCGAGGCCGGCCTGCGCAGGCCGTTCTTCGGCGGCGCGGTGATCGAGCCGAGCCTGGCCGTGACCTATGTCGACACCAGCATCGACGACGTCTCGACCGCCGGCTCGACCTTCCGGTTCGAGGACGCCAAGAGCGTGCGGGCCAGCCTCGGCGCCCGCGTCACCGGCGTGCTGGCTCCCAGCGAGGCCCGGACGACCCGCTACGCCGTCTCGGTGCGGGTGGTCGACGAACTGAAGGGCAAGAACGACGTGACCCTGCTCAGCGCCGGCGCGCCGTTCAAGATCACCGACAAGGCCTTCGACGGCGCCTATGGCGAGTTCGGCTTCAACCTGTCGAGCCGCAGCACGAGCGGCTGGACCGGCTTCGTGGACGCCAAGCTGCGCGCCAACGACGCCTACAGCGAAGCCGGCGTCTCGCTGGGCCTGCGCCTGCGGTACTGATCGACCGGGCGACGCGGCGGCTCATCCGCCGCGTCGCCGACGGTCTAACGCACCGAAACCGGAGCAGCGCCGGGTCGGCCGGCTTCGCCGAGGGCCTGATCCAGCGCCGCATCGAGTTCGCCCTTCCAGGCGGACGGCGGCATGAACGAGTGGCGCACGCCGGCGGCGGTGAACAGCCGCGCCGAAGGAACCTTGGCGACGAAGGCCTCGACGTCGCCGCCCGGGCAGCCGTGCTCCCTGCCGCCTTCGACCAGGCCCCAGGGGGCCTTCATGTCGACGGGCCGATAGACCCAGCCGGCGACGCGCTTCATCCGGAACGCCATGGACCGCCCCTGGGCGTCGCCGACGGGATTGACGGTCTCCTGGTCGGGACAGAAACCGGCGGTGACCAGGCCCGCGACCTCGCCCGGCCGGGCTTGAGCGGCGGCGGCGTAGGCGAGGGTCGCGCCCGCCGAATAGCCGCCGAAATAGACCGGACCTTCGGCGTGGTAGCGATGCGCGCCGTCGGCGGCGACGGCCTGCATCTCGGCGGCCAGATCATAGGGCCCGTCGCCCTTGGCCATCCGCGCCATGGTCGGATTGACGTCGAGCCCCAGCGCCAGGATTCCACGCTGCGCCAGGGCCTCGACCAGGCGCCCGCTGGCCTCGGCAGGCTTCCACCCTCCGTCGCCCGACAGGATCACGGCCACGCCGCGCGGGGCTCCCTGCGGCGCGAAGACATGCACCGCGCCAAGGTCGGGGGTCGGGTAGCGCGCCGTCTCGGCGGGAACGGAGGCGGAAAGCGCGGCGACCGCGGCGGCCATGGCGACGACAGGAAGAGGCATGCGGCGTGCTCCGAACAGGGAAATGCCGCGGCGCTTGGGGGGACGGAGCGCCGCGGCCTCTTGGGGACGTTTGGGGAATAGGTTCTAGAGTTCGGGTTTCTTGTGTCTGGAACGGACGGGCGCGGCGATCAGGCCGGCTTGGCGTGGCGCATGGCGTGGGCCTTCTTCTTGGCGGCGGTCTTGTGCATGGCCGGCTTGACGGCCTTCGCGGTCTTGGCCGGGGTCGCGGCCTTGGTGGTCGCCACGCTCTTGGCGGGCTTGGCGGGCGCCGAGGCCGGGGCGACGGCGGCGCTCGCCGTGGCGGCGAAGGCGAGGCCTGCGGTCGAGAGGACGGCGGCGGCGAGGATGGCGCGGATGGTCACGATGATCTCTCCTAGGGCTGTCTTGCGGCGGGTGGCGCCGATGAAGATCACCCTGAAGCCGCGCCCTGACGCCTTGCGCTCACCAACCTTACAACGGCGCCAGGAACCGCCGCCGAACCTTACAAATCTGCGAGGCGGGCGCCGTAAACCCGCAAGAGCCGTAGGGTTTCATGCTAACGCGCCGACGCTCACGGGCGCGGTCCAGGAACGTCCAGCCATGCCCTCCCCTCGATTATCGGCCATCGCCCTTCTGGCGGCGTCGCTTGGCCTGTCGACCGCGCCGGCCTTGGCCGCGGCGGCGCCCGCCCGCAAGCCGCCGGCCTCCCGCGCCGAGGTCGCCAAGCGCGCCGCCTGCGAGAAGGTCTGGGCCGCCCAGAAGGTGCGCCACGGCTCGCGGCAGGCCTTCGTCGCCGCCTGCACCGCCAAGGGCTAGCCCCCCGCCGCGACGCGGGGCACTCTGGACCTTCGTCCAAGGAGCATAGATGAGCCGACGGATCCTGGTGGTCGAGGACGACGCCGACACCGCCGAATACATCCTCAAGGGCCTGCGCGAGGCGGGCTTCACCGCCGAGCACGTCGCCGACGGCCGCGACGGCCTCTACATGGCCAGCAGCTCAGACTTCGACGCCGTGGTGATGGACCGCATGCTGCCGGGCATGGACGGGCTGTCGGTGACCAAGGCGGTGCGCGCCGCCGGCGTGCAGACCCCGATCCTGATCCTCAGCGCCCTGGCCCACCTGGACGAGCGGGTCACGGGCCTGCGCGCGGGGGCCGACGACTACCTGACCAAGCCGTTCGGCTTCGCCGAACTGGCCGCGCGTCTGGAGAACCTGATGCGCCGGGGCGGCGCCAAACCGGTCGAGACCAGCCTGGCCTGCGGCGACCTGACGCTCGACCTGCTGTCGCGGCGGGTGAGCCGGGGCGGCCGGACGCTGGAGCTGCTGCCGCGCGAACTGAAGCTGCTCGAATACTTCCTGCGTCACCGCGACCGGGTGGTGACCCGCACCATGCTGCTGGAAGAGGTCTGGGACTATCGCTTCGACCCGCACACCAGCCTGATCGACACCCACATCAGCCGCCTGCGCAAGAAGATCGACGAAGGCTTCGACAAGCCCCTGCTCCACACCGTGCGCGGCTCGGGCTATCGCCTGTCGGAAGCGCCTTGAGCCGCCGCGCGTCCGTCCGCGGCGCCAGGCCGGCCAGCCTGGCGCTGATCGTCGCCGGGGCGGTGGCGCTGGCCATGAGCATCGGCCTGATCCTCGTCGACTTCGCCGGCGAGCGGCTGATCGAGCGCCGCCAGCATCTGGTGGCCGAGACCGCCCGCGACTATTTCGTCGCCTTCGCCCACGAGGACGGCTTGGCCGCCATGGCCCGGGCGCTGGACCGCCGCACGCGCAGCGAGGGCGGCGCCTTCGACTACGCCGCCTTCGACAATGACGGCCGGCGCGTCGGCGGCGCCGGCCTGCTGACCGCCGAGCAGTTGCCCGAACCCGGCTACAGCGTGCGCGCGATCGGCGACGCCGACTACGAGATCCTGGTCCAGCCGATGTCGGTGGGCGGGACGCTGGTGATCTACGAGAACCTCGCCGACCGCCGCGCCTTCCACTGGGCGATCGTGTCGGCGGTCGCCGCCACCCTGCTGGTCAGCCTGGTCATCGTCGCCGGCGCGGCCCTGCTGCTTGGCAGGCTGCTGATGCGCCGGGCCGAGGGCATCGCCCGCGCGGCCGAGGACATCGCCGGTGGAGACCTGGGTGCCCGGGCGCCGATCGCCGGCGCGGGCGACGTCTTCGACGACCTCGCGGTCGCCATCAACGCCATGCTGACGCGGATCGAGGAACTGATGACCGGCATGCGCACGGTCACCGACAGCCTGTCGCACGACCTCCGCTCGCCGCTGACCCGCCTGCGCGGCGCGCTCAACCGCGCCCTGGACGAGGACCTTCCGCACGAGGGCCGCCTGGCGCTGATCGCCGAAGCCGAGGCCGAGTGCGACCAGGTGCTGGCCACCTTCAGCGCCCTGCTCGACATCGCCCGGGCGGAAACGGGCCTGTCGCGCGACCTTATGGCGCCGTTCGACCTCGCCGAGATCGTGCGCGACATCGGCGACCTCTTCGAGCCGGTGATCGAGGACGCGGGCCAGAGCCTGGCCGTGACCGCGCCCGACCAGCCTGTCCCGTTCGTCGGCCACGAGCTGATCCTGCGTCAGGCCCTGGGCAACCTGCTGCACAACGCCGCCCGCTACGCCGGCGACGGCGCCCGCGTCGCCTTGTCGCTGGAGACCGGAGAGACCGGCGGCCCTCGCCTCGTCGTCGCCGACAGCGGTCCAGGCGTGCCCGCCGCCCAGCGCGGCCGCGTGCTGGAGCGCTTCGTCCGGCTGGACGAGACGCGCGGCACGCCGGGCTCGGGCCTGGGCCTGGCCATCGCCGCGGCCTGCGCCAAGCTGCACGGCGGCCGCCTGACCCTGGGCGACAACCATCCGGGCCTGCGCGTGGTGCTCGACCTGCCCGCGGCCCCGATCGACTGAACCTCACAGAAAATCCAGGTTCACGCCAAGTCCCGGTGAGACGCCGGGCCGATCAAGCCCCTCGTCGTCCACGACAGCAGAGGGGACAAGGCCATGCGTGACGCCATCCAGAAACTCGACGCCGAAGCCCGCCGCCTGCTGGGCCACGGCTTTCGCGACCTGGAATCCGAGGAACGCCGGGTGATCCTGCAGATCGTCCGCCGCGCCGCCATCGCCCGCAACATCGCCGACGAGACCGACGAGGCGATGTCGTTCGGTCAGCGCCTGGCCGACCGCGTGGCCGAGATCGGCGGCTCCTGGGGCTTCATCATCAGCTTCGCCTTCTTCCTGGTCCTGTGGGCGGGATTGAACGCGGGCGTCCTGCCGCGCATGGGCCTGCGCCCGTTCGACCCCTACCCCTTCATCTTCCTCAACCTGATCCTATCGATGGTCGCGGCCGTACAAGCGCCGATCATCATGATGAGCCAGAACCGCCAGGCCTCGAAGGATCGCGCCGCGGCCGAACACGACTACGAGGTCAACCTGAAGTCCGAACTCGAGATCATGGCCCTGCACGAAAAGCTCGACGCCCTGCGCACGCGCGAACTGGCCGACATGACCGCCCACCTGATCGTGCTCGGTCAGCAGGCCGCCGAAGCCGCCCGCCGGGCCGAAGCCGCCGCTGAAGAGGTCGCCCGTGTCTGACGTCGCGCAAACCGCCTTTACCCCGGACGCGAAAGCCGCTCCCCTGCCCGCCATGGGTGCGGATACGCTAAGGACGATCCTCTCGCGACTGCTGCCGATCGCCCTGCTGGCAACGGCGGCCTTCGTGCTCTGGCGCGAGCTGCATCATCTGTCGCCGGCCGAGATCGGCCGCGAAATGCACGATTGGGGCGCGGCCCGGCTGGCCATGGCCGGCGGGCTGGTCGCGCTCAGCTACAGCCTCCTGGCGGCCAACGAGCAGCTGGGTCTGCGTTGGGCTGGCGTCAAGGCGCCGCTGCGCGTGGGCCTGCCCGGCTCGTTCATCGCCTACGCTTTCGCCAACAGCATCGGCCTGACCCCGATCGTGGCCGGGGCCGTCCGGGCGAGGCTCTACGGCCGCCATGGGGCCGACGTCGGCAAGGTGGCGCGCACCACGCTCTACTGCGCCGTCTCCTTCGCCCTGGGTCTCTCCAGCCTCGCGGGTGTCAGCCTGCTGACAGCCCCGGCAGCGACCTTCGCGACGCTGCGCCTGCATCCGGGGCTGGCGCACGCGGTCGGTGTTCTGCTGCTGAGCTTTCCCGCCGCCTACCTCGTCGCCTGCGCGACCCAGCGTGGGACGCTGCGGATCTTCGGCCGCGCCTTCACCCTGCCGCCGCTGACCTGGGGCCTGGCGCAACTGGTCATCGGCGTGGCCGACAACCTCGCGACCTCGGCCCTGGTCTGGCTGCTGGTCGGCGACGCTGCGCCGCCCTTCCCCGCCTTCGCCAGCGCCTATGCGGTCTCGACCGCGGCCGGGCTGTTCTCGGGCCTGCCCGGCGGCGTCGGCGTGTTCGAAGGCGCGATGCTGGCCCTGCTGCCCAACCTCGACCGCGCGGCCCTGACCGCCGCCTTCGTCGGCTATCGCCTGTTTTACTATATCGGCCCGCTGCTGCTCGCCGCCGGCCTGCTGCTGAGCCTGGAGTCCGGCGCGCGCGGCGCGCTCCTGGCCGTTCGCCGCGCCTGGCGGGCGACGGGGCCGACCGCCATCGCCGCCGTCTCCTTCGTGCTGGGCGGGGCCCTGGTGCTGATCGCCGTCGGCCGCATCCCCACCGACCGCCTGGGCCTGCTGAAGTCTGTCGTGCCGCTGATCGTGGTCGAGACCAGCCACCTGATCTCGCTGGCCAGCGGCCTGGCGCTGATGGTGCTGTCGCTGGGCCTGTTCCGGCGGCTGCAGACCGCGCGACTGGCGGCCATGCCAGTGGCCTTGCTCGCGGCCTCGACCGCCCTGCTGCGCGGCCTGGACTTCGCGCCGGCCTGCGTGGCGCTCGCCCTGGCCGCGGCCATCTTCGCCTCAGGACGCCTGTTCACCCGCCGCGGCGCGATCGAACGCGACTCCCTGGCGCCGTGGCTGGCGACCGGCGTGCTGGCGGTGTTCGTCGGCTCGATCGCCCTGGGCGCCTGGATCTACGAGCGCGCGCCGTTCGAGACCCGGCTGCTGACCCATTTCGGCTATCACGCCGACCACGCCCGCTTCATGCGCAGCATCGCCTTCCTGGGCGCGCTGATCTTCGCCGGCGGCATCTGGCGGCTGGCGCGCCTGCCGCACGCCGAGGCCCGCCCCGCCCTGCGCGAGGCGCTGGAAGCGATCCGCCCGCTGGTCGCGGCCTCGCCCGATACGACCGCCCGCCTGGCCCTGACCGGCGACAAGGCGATCCTGGCCGCCGAGGACGGCTCGGCCTTTCTGATGTACGGCGCCGAGGGCGCGAGCCTGATCATGCTGGGCGATCCGGTCGGCGACCGCGAGGCCGGCAAGGCCCTGCTCTGGAAGTTCCGCGAACTGGCCGACCGCCAGGACGCCCGGCCGGTCGCCTATCACGCCAGCGGCGAGCGCATCACCGACTATCTCGACCTTGGCCTGTCGGCCATCAAGCTGGGCGAAGAGGCCCGCGTGCCCCTGGCCGACTTCGAGCTGGCCGGCGGCGCGCGCCGCAACCTGCGCCAGAGCCATGCGCGCGGCCAGCGCGAGGGCCTGACCTTCGAGGTCGTCCAGCCGCCGATCGCCGACGACCTGTTGGCGCGCCTGCGCACGGTGTCGGACGCCTGGCTGCGCGACCACGGCGGTCGCGAGAAGGGCTTTTCGCTGGGCCGGTTCGACGCCGCGGTGCTGCGCCACGATCCGATCGCGCTGGTTCGGCAGGGAGACGAGATCGTCGCCTTCGCCAACATCTGGACCGGCGGCGAGACCGAGGCCTCCATCGACCTGATGCGCCACGTCGCCGAGGCGCCGCGCGGCGTCATGGACTTCCTGTTCGTCGAACTGATCCTGTGGGCCAAGGCCCGGGGCTTTGACTGGTTCAATCTCGGCATGGCCCCGCTGTCGGGCCTGGTCGACCATAGGCTCGCGCCCTTCTGGCACAAGGTCGGACGCCAGATCGCCCGGCGCGGCGGCGCCTATTACGGCTTCGAGGGCCTGCGGGCCTTCAAGAGCAAGTTCGATCCGGTCTGGACGCCGCGCTACCTGGCCGCCCCGCCGTCGGGCCTGGCGCCGGCCCTGATCGACGCCACCCGCCTGATCGGCCGCGAACCGCCCTCCCTCACAAATCCGTAAGGTCGGCGGCAGGCCGGCGACAGCCGGGCCTGGGACAACAGCCTCGCAGTCACGTTCGAGAGAGCCTCCCCCATGTCCATCCGCAAGATCCTGCTGGGCGCCGGCGCCGCCCTGGTCCTGGGCGCCGGCGGCTTCTTTGTACTGCACGGCCGGCTCGCCGCCACCGCCGACGCGGCGCCGGTCGCCGCGCCTGCGCCCCAGCCCGTCCCCATGGGTCCGCTCACCGAGACGCCCTACCGCTACGGCTCGTTCGGCGTGGTGACGATCTATCGGCGCACGGCCGAGCCTGGCCGGTTCGTCATCCTGATCTCCGACAAGGCCGGGTGGACGCCCCAGTTCACCGACCTCGCCCGCCGCCTGGCCGCCGAGGACGCGACGGTGGTCGGCGTCGACCTGCGCCGCTTCCTGCCCGCCGCCGAGCAAGCCGCCGGAAGCCACGGGCTCTATCCAGCTGGCGACTTCTCCGAACTGGCCCAGGCCGCCCAGAAGGCCCTGAAGTTCTCGGGCTATCACCGCCCGATCCTGATCGGCCAGGGCGACGGCGCGGCGCTGGCCTATGGCACGCTGGCGCAATCGCCCACCGGCATATTCCAGGGCGGCACCGGCCTCGACTTCAGCGCCGACCTGGCCACGACCCGTCCGCTGCTGGCCGGCGACGGCGGACTGGTCCATGCGACGGCGCCGCAAGGCGGCTTCGCCTATGCCCCGAACCCGAAGCTGAGCACGCCGTTCGTCATCGTCGGCCAAGCCGATGCGGCGAGCATCCGCGACTTCGTCGGCCGGTTGCCGCAGGGCCGCATAGCGGCGACACCGGCTCAGGCCCTGGCCACGATCGCGCCCGTCTCCCCCGCCGCGCCGCAGGCTTCGGCCGCGCGGCTGGCCGGTCTGCCCCTGGTCGAGGTGCCGACGGCGTCGAACGGCGACACCTTGGCGGTGTTCTATTCCGGCGACGGCGGCTGGGCGGGCATCGACCGGGGTCTGGCCGAAGGTTTCGTGAAGGCCGGCGTGCCGGTCGTCGGCTACGACTCGTTGCGCTACTTCTGGAGCCGTCGGACGCCGCAGGCCGCGGCCGACGACCTGGCCGCGGTGATCCGCCACTACCAGGCGGCCTGGGGCAAGAAGCGGGTGATCCTGGCCGGCTATTCCTTCGGCGCCGACGCCCTGCCGATCATCGTCCAGCATCTGCCCGCCGACCTGCGCGGCCAGGTCCGCGTCGTCGCCCTGCTGGGAACCGACTCCACGGGCGAGCTGGAATTCCACCCCGGCGACTGGCTCGATGTCGGTGCCAAGGACAGCTATCCGATCGCGCCGGTGCTGGCCTCGCTGAAGGACTTGAAGGTGGTCTGCGTCTACGGCTCGGAAGAGCACGGCGACGCCTGCCCGACCTTCCCCGCCGAGGTGCGCAAGATCGGCCTGCCGGGCGACCATCACTTCAACGGCGACTACGACGCCGTGGGCCGCGCCCTGAGCCAGGCGGCGGGCCTGCAGGGCTGACCCGGATCAGGCGGCCTGGGAAACGACGCGAAACGGCAGCGACGGGCGGGCGACCGGCCGCAGCACCGGCAGGATCAGTTCGAGGAACCGCCAGGCGGCCTCGTCATGGTCCAGGTGGTGGGTCAGCAGGCCGACGGGCTCGTCCCAGGCCTGCCGGCGACGGCGATCGGCCAGCAGGCGACGGGCGCGGTCCAGGAAGCGGCGCGCGCCGCGGAACCGGGCCGTCGGCTTCCAGCGCATCAGGTCCAGATGGGCGTCGACGCGCGGCGGCGCGGCGTCCGGCAGGATCGGACCGTCATAGCCCGAAAGGCCAAGACCGCGGGCGGCCAGGGCCGTCTCCAGCGTCGGGTGGATGTTGTTCCAGGGCGGCACGAACAGCACGGGCCGCGTTCCCGCGCGCCCGAAGGCGGCCAGGGCGACGTCCAGGCTCGCGGTCACGTCGGCCAGGCTGTCGCCGTCGACCACCTCGCCCGACGGCTGGTCGGCCGGGGCGCGGTTCTCGTGTCGGAAGCCGTGGATGGCCAGTTCGACGTCAGAGGTCCGGGCGCAGGCGGCCGCCAGGGCCGGCAGGTCGCCGTCGGGAATGGCGGCCAGGGTCAGGGGCGCGGCATGGCGGGCCGACAGGGCCAGCAGCAGCGTCAGCGCGGGTCCGGGACACCGGGCGTCGTCGTCGCGCCACCAGACCACGGGTCGGCGGCCGGCGCGGCGCCACAGCGCCAGCTCCGGGCCCAGCATGGCCAGGATGAGCAGGCGATCGATCATCCGGCCTGGCCGAGGACGAGTTCGGCGGTCGAGCCGCTCGACGGCTCGGCGCTGACCACCACCGTGCGGCGGGCGGCCATCAGCTCGCGCGCCTTCAGGTTCGAGAGCAGCGGATAAAGAGCGGCCATCAGGGCGATCGCGAAGCCGTAATCGCCTTCCTTGTAGCCCTGGCGCGACACGTAGCACTTGAAGAACCGGCGCACCCCGCGGAACGCGTCGTCGGCCAGACCCTTGACCTTGCCCTTCTCGGCCAGGTCCTGCGCGCGCAGGTCGGTGTAGCGGTTCAGGCGCTGGATCATGTCGGGGAGGTCGTCGTCCACCTTGTGGGCGATGGCGCCGTGCAGGCGGCCGCCGAATTCCCCGGTGAACACGGTGCCGGGGTGCACGCGATCGTTCTTCCAGGTCTTGACGCCGTTGCGGAACAGGCGCGCCACCGAGGAGGCGCCGAACGAGCCGCCCCAGCCCCGGCGCACCAGTCGCTCGCCGATATAGTTGTCGACCGGCACCTGGTACCAGTCGGCGCTGTCGGCCGCGTCGACGACGGCGCGGATCTCGCGGGCCAGCTCCGGCGGCACGCCTTCGTCGGCGTCGAGTTCGAACACCCATTGGCCGCGGCAGGCGGCGACGCCGGCGGTCTTGCGGGCGCCTTCGACCGGAAAGATGCCCGAAACGACGCGCGCGCCCATCTTGCGGGCGATGGCCTCGGTACGGTCCGAGCAGCGGTCGGCCACCACGACGATCTCGTCGCAGAAGGACAAGGCGGCCAGGCATTCGGCCAGGCGCGCCTCCTCGTTGTGCGCACAGACCAGGCCCGAGAGTGCGATCATCGGTTAGTTCCCCCGATCGGATCCGCCATGTCGCAGATCCGTCATGGGTCAGACGGCGCCGGGCGAACACCCCCTCAAGGAAAACGCGAGATAACTCTAAAGAACGTCAGAAGGCCTTGGCGAGTTCCACCGTCCAGGTGCGCGGCCGCAGCGGCGTCACCTGCCGCACCTGGCCGAAATAGAACGGGTTGCCGTAGGCGAAGGTGTCGCCCGAGGTGTTGGCCGGGTTGGTCACGGCCAGGCCGAGCCGCCAGTCGTCGCCGTGCAGTTGTCCGCCCAGGCGACCGGTGACGTAGCCGCCCATCTCCGGCGAATAGCGCGGATCGAAGGTCATGCGCGAGCGGCCCACATAGTTGAGGTCGGCCGTCAGGACGAGGCGATGCGCGCCCCACGGCCGCTCGTAGCGGACAGTGGCCCCCGCCGAAAGGTCCGGCACGCCGGGCAGGGCCGCGTCCTTGACCGAGGCGAAGCTGGGGGCGATGCGCACCATCCGCGGCCGGTTCAGCAGGGCGTTGGCCTGCACCTGCCAGCCGGCGCCCAGCCGCGCCAGGCCTTCCAGCTCCAGGCCGGTGTTGCGCGCGTCGCCGACATTGGCCGTGTAGGACAGGCCCGAGCTCAGATACTGGTCGGTCTGGATGTCGCGCCAGAAGTCGTGGAACAGGGCCGCCCGCAGGGTCACCGCCCCGGCCAGCGGCCGCAGGCTGGCGCCGACCTCGTAGTTGCGCAGATGGTCGGGCGAGAAGTGGTCGAGGCTAGACGACGGCGGCGTCAGCCCGCCAGAGTTGAAGCCGCCCGAGCGATAGCCCTCCGAGGTCAGGGCGTAGATCATCCCTCCCCCGCTCAGGGTCTTCTGGATCGAGAGCTTGGTCGAGACGCCCGAGAAGCCGGTCTGCCTGTCGAAGTCGCGCGACCGGCCCGGCGAAGGCGCGATGATCGACGCGACCGTGCGCACCTCGCTGTCGAAGGCCCGCGCGCCCGCGCTGGCCGACCAGCCCCGGCCGATCGCCCAGGTCGTCTCGCCATAGAGCGCGCCTTCGCGGCGGCGATCGACGCGGGTTTCGTCGTAGTACAGCCGCAGGGTCTGGCGCGTGGTGCTGCCCCGCAGTTCGCCCCGGCTGCGCTCCTCGCCGACCAGGCCGTAGATGCCGAGCAGCCAGGTCAGCCGCCGGTCGGACGGCGACGTCCAGGTCATGTCCTCGACCCAGAGGCGCACGTCGCTGCCTTCGTCGAACATGCCGAGATCGACGGCCGTGTCGCTCATCTGCTCGACGGCGGCGGTGGCGTCGTAGCGGCTGGCGTAGCGGTGGCGCACGAAGCCGGTCGACGACTCGAACTGCCCCCAGTCGCCCGCCCCCGTCAGGGTGGCGGCGGCTTCGCGGAAGCGGTTGCCGTGCGTCTCGCGCACCTGGTTGGCGCGGCGATGACCGCCCAGGTCGGGGGTCGTATACTGCGTGTCGTTCGAGGCCAGGTCCTGCGCGGCGATCGACAGGTCCAGCGTCCAGGCGTCGTTCAGCCGCGCCGTCACCGCCAGGCGGCCGCCCTTGCGGGTCGTGCGATCGACGTTCGACAGGCGCAGGTTCACGTCGTCGACATAGCCCCCGTCGACGTCGTCGAAGAGCGCCAGGCGCAGGGCCGCACGGTCGGCGACCAGGGGCATGTTGGCGACGGCTTCGATCTTGCCGCTGGCCGAGCCGGACTCGGTCGACGCGCCGACGGCGCGCGCCTCCAGCGACCAGGCGTCCAGCTCGGGCCGGCGCGTGACGATGCGGTAGATGCCGCTCAGCGAACCGCCGCCGTAGAGCGCGCCCTGCGGCCCTCTCAGCACCTCGACCCGCTCGACGTCGATCAGGCGCAGGTCCGGATCGGGCGCGTTGTAGGTCAGCGGGACGTCGTCGAGATAGGTGCCGACCGTCTGCTGGGTGCGGCCGGTGAAGGCCCCGTCCGACAGGCCGCGCAGCATGATCTTGTTGCGCGCCGCGCCCAGGTTGGTGGTCAGGAAGCCGGCCGTGCGCAGAGAAACCCCGGTGGTGTCCACCGCGTCGAGTTCACGCAGGCGCTCGCCATGCACGACGCTGACGCCGCCGGGAGCGGCGTTCAGAGGCGCGCCGCGCTTGGTGGCGCTGACGACCACGCTGTCGACCTGGGTCGATGCCTCGGCCGGCGCAGAAGGACGCGCCGCGGCGGGCGGCGCGGGCGGCGCGGCGCGGTCGACGACCCTGACCGTGAACGCGTCGATGATCTGGAAATCGCAGCCGCCGCCGGCCGTCAGGCTTTCGAGCGCCTTGCGCAGGCTCATCCGGCCTTCGAGCGCCGGCGCGCGGCCCGTGCAGTTGGAGGCGCCGCCAAGGCTGACCCCGGCCTGGACGCCCAAGTCTATGAGCGCGTCCCTGCGGTTCTTGGACGAAATGTGCAGGTTCAGGTCGGCGGCCGCGGCGGAGCCGGCGACAAGGCCCGAGATCGCGGCGGACGCCAGCAAGGCGCGAGCGAGTCGCGACGGCCATGACGGCCGCGCCATTCGTCCCCCTGCCCCCTGCATGTCGACGCCGCACCCCTGGCCCCGCGGGGCCCGCCTTGGAAAGTCCTGGCGGCGCTAGCGCGCGCGAAGTTCGATCGCGTCTTCGGCGACCGTGGTCTCGAGCGGCAGGAGCTTGGCCAAGCGGGAGACCATGGCATCCTGCTCGTCGACGATCAACACGCCGGAAAGTCGCATCTCGCCGGCCTTCGCGCCTACGATGCGGACGGGCTTGCGGAACAGGCGGTTGAGGTCGCCCGCCACCTCGGTCAGCGACCGGTCGCGATAGATCAGGCGGCCGTTGCGCCAGGCCGAAACCTCGCCGGAAGCCAGATCGCCGAGCTTGGCCCCGGTCTCGCCCTCGGCATGGCTCAGGGCGCGCCCGGGAACCAGGCGATAGGTCTTCTGATGGCCCGGCGACACGTCGACCAGGCCCCGCTCGACGCCCACGGTCACCTGGCCGTCGCGCCGGCGCACGTCGAATCGCGTGCCGACCACGCGCACCCGGGTGTCGCCCGCGGCGATGACGAAGGGACGCGACGGGTTCTTGGCGACGTCGAAAAAGGCCTGGGCGTCGCCCAGGTCCACGTGACGTTCCCCCCGCGAGAAGCGCACCGTCACGCGCGATCCGGGCGCCAGCTCGATGCGCGAGCCGTCCTCGAGCGCGATCGTCCGCCGCTCGCCGGTGCTGGTGGAATAGACCGTTCCGGCCGGCGCGTTTACGAACCCAGGGGCCAGCACCGCCGCGGCCACGAAGGCGGCGGCCAGGGCCGCGCCGCCGCTCCACATCCAGGCGCGCCGGGAGACCCGAGGACGCAGGCGCGTGACCGCGGCAGGCGGCGAAAGCTCGGCCAGACGCTTGAGGGCCTCGTCCTGGGCCGCGACGGCGTCATACGCCTCGCCGTGCTCCGGCGCGGCGCTCAGCCAGGCGTCGAAGGCCAGCCAGTCGTCGGCCGTGACCGTTTCGCCTTGCAGGCGAACCAGCCAATCGACGGCCTCATCCATGTCCCTTCGCGAAAGGCTCATGCCACTCCGTCCCCGCGCCCATCGACGCTCGCCCATCCACTAGACGTCACCGTCGCGCCATCACCTCCAAAAAACCCGCATGCCGCGTCACGATTTTTCATGAAGGCTCCTGGCGACGGCTTTCAGCGCGGTGCTGACGTACTTTTCGACCGCGCTGCGGCTCACGCCCATGGCCGCGGCGGTTTCCGAATGGCTGAGGCCGTCCAGCTTGTGCAGTCGGAAGGCGCGCGCGGCCTGGGGCGGAAGGCCTTCCAGGGCGCCCAGCACGATGGCCAGGCGCTGGCGCCCCTCCACCACGGCCTCGGCCGAGGGCGCGTCGGCCGACGGATCGCCGCCGGTCGAGACCTCGGCGCCCTGCAGGCGCCGCCAATGCTCGTCCCGCGCCTGGCCGCGCTGGGCGCTGCGCAGGCGGTCCAGCATCAGGTTCTCGGCCATGCGATAAAGCAAGGCCGCGCCGCCGCCGGCGGAGGCTGCGTCGCCCTCGACCGCCGAGACCTTGAAATAGAGCTCCTGAACGAGATCTTCCGCCTCGGTCCGCGAACGCAGTCGAGCGGTGAAGAGGCGCACGAGATTGAGGCGCTTTTCCTCGTAAAGCGCCAGCAACGACGGCGCTCGCTGGACCGACGACAGCCTCGACCTCCCCGCTCTTTTTCCGATTCACCCGCTACGGGATGCACCCGGCGACGTCCGTTTTCACCACCACATCCCGCCGATGCAAGCAATATGCATCTCGGAGCCGAGATCCAGCCGGCCGCAGCCCCGAGGCGCCCCGACTGCGCGCCCGTCACTTTCGAGAACAATGTTGTTGCACAACGCAACGCAAGCCACTAAACGGACGCTCCCGGCGTTTCGGCGACGGGTACCGAGGGCGGCGCAGGAAACGGTTTCTTCGTCTGCAACGCGGGAGGTCGAGGGTTCGAATCCCTCCGGACGATGCAAGTCGGCCGTAGCTCAGTCTGGTAGAGCGCCACTCCGTTTCCGAATATTCCCCCTCGGGAATTCAAGTCTGTCCGGCGGCGAGCGCAGCGGTTTCTTCGGGTGAAACCTCCGCGGCGCATTCATTCCCCGGAAAGATCGTCGACGGCGGCGAAGGCTTTCGGGTTCCTCGCACCAACTGACAGGGCGGCCGGGACTTACGTCCCAGTCCGGGTGCGCGAACACCTGGCGGAAGCGCCCTCCCGGGCCAATCATTCCCCGTCGACATTTCTTTCACTCTGCCTGTTGCATTGCGCAACAAGAATGGCTAGAGAACCCCGGTCTTCGAAGAGGCGCCGCCGGCGCCGCGGAGACCCGATCAGGCGACGAACGAGACCATGACTTCGAGCAATCTGAAGTTTGAACGTCCGCAGGGCTGCCCGCCCTAGACCTCCCCGACGCCGGTTTCGGCCGTCGGGGCCTGGACGTCTCGTCCGTCTCCCGACCGGCCTGGAAACCCCAAGCGACGTCAGGAGAAGAGCGCCATGCGCTTCAACATCTTCGCCAAGCGCCCCGACGTCACCTTCGAGGGCGCTCCCGCCGTGGTTCTCACGGCTGAACAACAACTGCGCCGGTCGGTGCTCTCGTGCCTCCTGTGGGAGAACGAGTTCTACGAGGACGGCCAGGCCATCGCCGATCGCATCGACGCCCTGGCGGGCGCGGTCGCGCCGGAGACCCTTGCGGCGCTCGCCGTCGAGGCGCGCGAGACCTTCAAGCTGCGCCACGCTCCGCTGATGCTGCTGTGCGCCCTGACCCGGACGGGTTCGGGCGCGCCGCTGGTCGCCCAGACCATCGAGCGCGTGATCCAGCGGGCCGACGAACTCACCGAGTTCGTCGCGCTCTACTGGCGCCACGGCCGCAGGCCGCTGAGCAAGCAGATGAAGAAGGGCCTCGCGGCCGCCTTCGGCAAGTTCGACGCCTACCAGCTGGCCAAGTACGACCGCGACGGTCCGGTTAAGCTGCGCGACGTGCTGTTCCTGGTCCACGCCAAGCCGAGGGACGAGGAACAGGCGGCCCTGTGGAAGCAGGTCGCCGCGCGCTCGCTGGCCGCGCCGGACACCTGGGAGGTCGCGCTCTCGGGCGGGGCCGACAAGCGCGAGACCTTCCAGCGCCTGCTGGCCGAGAAGAAGCTGGGCTACCTGGCCCTGCTCCGGAACCTCCGGAACATGGACCAGGCCGGCGTCGACGAGGCCCTGGTCAAGGAGGCGATCCTGGCGCGTCGCGGCGCGGAACGGGTCCTGCCCTTCCGCTACGTGGCGGCCGCCCGGGCCGCGCCGAGGTTCGAGCCCTGGCTCGACCAGGCGCTGGCCGAGACCGTGCTGGAAGGCGCGGTCTTCACGGGGCGGACGCTGATCCTGGTCGACGTCTCCGGTTCGATGGACGCCCGTCTGTCGGCCCGGTCGGACCTGACCCGGATGGACGCGGCGGCCACGCTGGCCTCGATCGTTCCGGGCGAGGTGCGGGTCTTCACCTTCTCCAACCAGGTGGTGGAGGTCCCTCCCCGTCGCGGCATGGCCGGGGTCGACGCGGTGATCGGCTCGCAGCCGCACGGCGGCACGGAACTGGGCAAGGCGATCCAGCGGATCAACGCCCTGCCCCACGACCGGCTGATCGTGGTCACCGACGAACAGTCGGCCGACCGGGTTCCCGCGCCAAAGGCGGCCAAGGCCTATATGGTCAACGTCGCCAGCGCCCGGAACGGCGTCGGCTACGGCGAGCGGTGGGTCCATGTCGACGGTTTTTCCGAAGCCGTCCTGGGTTTCATCCGCGAGCACGAACGTCTGACGGCGGAGGCTCGCTAGGATGGATCCGGAGGCCTTGCGGCAAGCGGCGATCACCCTCTTCGGCGACCGGGGCTGGATGTCCCGGCTCGCCGAGGCCCTGGGTGTGGATCGGTCGTCGGTGTCCCGCTGGTTCGCGGGATTGCCGATTCCCGGTCCGGTCGCCGCCGCCGTCGAGGCCTGGCTGCTCCTCTACAGACTGACCGGTCTTCGGCCGGGCGAGTACGACCAGCTCGACCCGGCCGATCCATCGACCCAAGACGACTGACGCGTTTTCGAAAGCTTCCGATGTTCCTGTCGATCGCCACGACCCACCGGCCCGCCACGGACCTGGGCTTCCTGCTGCACAAGCATCCTGGCCGCGCCCACGAAACCGAGCTGCCGTTCGGCAAGGCGCACGTCTTCTATCCCGAGGTCGCCGAGGACCGCTGCGAGGCGGCCCTGGTGCTGGACATCGATCCCGTCGGCCTGGTGCGCGGCAAGGGCCGCAGCGAAGGCCTGCTGGACCAGTATGTCAACGATCGCCCCTATGCGGCCTCGTCCTTCCTTTCGGTGGCCCTGGCCCGCGCCCTGCGCACGGCCATGGCCGGAACCTCGCGCGAGCGTCCCGAGCTGGCCGAGGCGGCCATTCCGCTCGAGGCCGTCGTCGCGCCCCTGCCCGCGCGCGGCGGCGAGAGCCTGGTGCGCGAGCTGTTCGAGCCCCTGGGCTGGACCTGCCGGATCGAGCCCGTTGCCGGCGCCGACGGCGAAGCCTCGCGCTACGTGACCCTGCGCCTGTCAGGGACCGCGCGCCTCCGCGACCTGCTCACCCACCTCTATGTGCTGATCCCGGTGCTCGACGACGACAAGCACTACTGGGTCGGCGAGGACGAGGTCGAAAAGCTGCTGCGGCGCGGCGAGGGTTGGCTGGACGGACATCCGTTCCGCGACCTGATCGTCCGTCGCTATCTCGGCCACCGGCGGGCCCTGGCCCGCGACGCGCTGGAGCGCCTGGCGCCCGAGACCCGCGACGAGGCCATAGATCCGACCGAGCGCAAGGTCGGGGCCGAGGACGCGCTGGAGGCGCCGCTGCGCCTGAACGACGAGCGGATGGCCGCCGTGGTCGAGACCCTGCGCGCCAGCGGGGCCAGGGCGATCGCCGACCTCGGCTGCGGTGAGGGCAAGCTGCTGGCCCGCCTGGTGCGCGAGCGCTGGGTCGAACGGCTGATCGGCGTCGACGCCGCGGCCCGCGACCTGGAATGGGCGGCCAAGCGGCTGAAGCTGCACCTGGCCGGCGGCCCGCCGGAAGGCCGGGTGACCCTGCTGCACGGCTCGGTCACCTATCGCGACCGCCGCTGGGAGGATGTCGACGCCGCGGCCTTGGTCGAGGTGATCGAGCACCTCGACGCCGACCGTCTGCCCGCGCTGCAGAAGGTGGTGTTCGCCGCCGCGCGGCCCAAGACCGTCATCGTGACCACGCCCAATGCCGAGTACAACGCCCTCTTTCCGAACCTTGCAGCCGGCGCCTTCCGCCACCCCGATCACCGGTTCGAATGGACGCGGGCGGAGTTCCGCGCCTGGGCCGAGGGCGTCGCGTGTGCTCACGGCTATGCGGTCGCCTATGACGACATCGGAAAGCTGGACGAGACGCTCGGCGCCCCGACCCAGATGGCCGTCTTCACGCGGGGCGGCTGACGCCGCTCCGCTCCCGTTCTCCTGCTTGAAGTCATCCCCATGACCACCCTCGAAATCCCCGACTTCGCCCTCGTCGTGCTGATCGGCGCCTCGGGCTCGGGCAAGTCGACCTTCGCCGCCAGGCATTTCTCCCCGACCGAGGTGATCTCGTCGGACCGTTGCCGCGCGCTGGTCATCGACGACGAGACCGACCAGTCGATCAGCGGCGACGCCTTCGACCTGGTGAAGGCCATCGCCGAAAAGCGCCTCAAGCACCGTCGCCTGACGGTGATCGACGCCACCAACGTGCGCGCCGCCGACCGCAAGGGCTGGATCGAGCTGGCCCGGCGCTGGCACGCCTTGCCCGTGGCGATCGTCGTCGATCCCGGCGTCGACACCTGCTTCACGCGCAACAAGGCCCGTCCCGATCGCGACTTCGGGATCGGCGTCGTCCAGCGCATGACTTCCGAGATCCGTCGGGGCCTCGGCGGCCTTCAGCGGGAGGGATTCCGCCAGGTCTGGAAGCTGTCGAGCGAGGCCGAGATCGACGCCGCCGTCGTCGCGCGCAAGCCGCTGTGGACCGACAAGCGCGACGACCACGGACCGTTCGACATCATCGGCGACATCCACGGCTGCGCCGACGAGCTGCAGGACCTGCTGGCCGCGCTGGGCTACGCCGTGGCCTGGGGCGAGACCGGCGGCGAGCGCTCGGTCGAGGTGACCCCGCCGCCCGGCCGCAAGGCCGTGTTCGTCGGCGACCTGGTCGATCGCGGTCCCAACTCGCCCGACGTGCTGCGCATCGTCATGAGCATGGTCGCGGCCGGAACTGCCCACTGCGTGCAGGGCAACCACGAGCGCAAGTTCGGCCGCTGGCTGGAAGGCCGCAAGGTCACGATCGCCCACGGCCTGCAACAGACCATCGACCAGTATGACGGGACAGACCGCGGCTTCCGCGCCGCCCTGCCCGGCTTCCTCGACGGGCTGCGCAGCCACGTCTGGCTGGACGGCGGGCGCCTGGCCGTGGCGCACGCCGGCCTGAAGGCCGAGATGATCGGACGCGGCTCCGGCGCGGTGCGCGAGTTCGCCCTCTATGGCGAGACGACCGGCGAGATCGACGAGTTCGGCCTGCCCGTCCGCGCCGATTGGGCGGCCGACTATCGCGGCGAGACGGCGGTCGTCTACGGCCACACGCCCATGCCCGAGGCGCAGTGGGTCAACAACACGCTGTGCATCGACACCGGCTGCGTGTTCGGCGGCAAGCTGACGGCCCTGCGCTGGCCCGAGAAGGACCTGGTCGAGGTTCCCGCCCGCCAGGTCTGGTGCGAGCCCATGCGCCCGCTGGTCCCGGCCGGCGGCGACCGCTCGGCCCAGGCCGCGGCCGACGACCTGCTGGACATGGAGGACGTCAGCGGCCGCCGCTGGATCGACACGTCCCTGCGCGGTCGCGTGGTGGTGGCCGAGGAGAACGCCTCGGCCGCGATCGAGGTGATGAGCCGCTTCGCCCTGGCCCCGCAATGGCTGGCCTATCTGCCGCCGACCATGTCGCCGGTCGAGACCAGCACGCGCGAGGGCTGGCTGGAACGCCCGGAGGAAGCCTTCGCCCACTACCGCGAGC
The DNA here is from genome assembly GCF_059418205.1 of Caulobacter sp. GW821-FHT09B11. Lineage (NCBI taxonomy): Bacteria > Pseudomonadati > Pseudomonadota > Alphaproteobacteria > Caulobacterales > Caulobacteraceae > Caulobacter > Caulobacter sp. GW821-FHT09B11. Next base: position 111,941 of record NZ_JBWKPK010000004.1, read on the forward strand.
GCGGGGTCGCCGAGGTGGTCTGCGAGGAAAAGCACATGGGCTCGCGGGCGGTGATCGCGCTGTGCCGGACGCCGGAGGCCGCCAAGGCGCGATTCGACGCCGCGGAAGGCGAAACGGGCGCGATCTGGACCCGCACCGGGCGGGCCTTCTTCGCTGACTCAAACACCACCGAGAGCCTGCTGGGCCGCCTGCGCGGCGCGGTCGACGCCGCCGGCCTGTGGGACGAGCTGTCGACCGACTGGCTGCTGCTGGACGCCGAGATCATGCCCTGGTCGGCCAAGGCCGGCGCCCTGATCGACGCCCAGTACGCGCCCGTCGCCGCCTCATCGCGCGCGGGCCTGGCGGCGGCGGCCGAGGCGCTGTCGCGGGCCGCGGCTCACGGCGCGCCGGTCGGCGACCTGCTGGCGCGGGTCGAGGACCGTGCGGGCCGCGCCGATCTCTACGCCAAGGCCTGGGCGCCCTATGTCTGGCCGGTGTCGGGGATCGACGACCTGAAGGTCGCGCCGTTCCACCTGCTGGCCAGCGAGGGTCGCGTCTGGTTCGACCAGGACCACGTCTGGCACATGGGCCTGGCCGAGCGCTTGGCGGCGACGGGCGACAAGGTGATCGCCCCCACCCGCTGGCGCGTCGTTCCCCTGGCCGACGAGGCCGCCTGCGCCGACGCGATCGACTGGTGGGAAGCCCTGACGGCCGGCGGCGGCGAAGGCATGGTGGTCAAGCCGCGCGACTTCGTCGCCCGCGGCGCCAAGGGCCTGCTGCAACCGGCGTTGAAGGTGCGCGGCCGCGAGTATCTGCGGATCATCTACGGTCCCGAGTACGACGCGCCCGAGCACCTGGAGCAGCTGCGCACGCGGGGCCTGGGCGGCAAGCGCAACCTGGCCCTGCGCGAGTTCGCCCTCGGCCACGAGGCGCTCAAGCGCTTCGTCGAGCGCGCGCCGCTGCGCCGCGTGCACGAATGCGTCTTCGGCGTGCTGGCGATGGAGAGCGAGCCGATCGATCCGCGCCTGTAGCCGGGCCTCGCGCCCGCCTCACCAGGCCGTCGCGCCGCCGTCGATGGCGTGGTCGGCGCCGGTGATCCAGCTGGACTCGTCGGAGGCCAGGAAGGTCGCCAGCCAGGCCACGTCCTCGGGCTGACCCAGGCGCTTGATCATCTTCTTGCGCAGGACCTCGGCTTGGAAGGCCGGGTCGGCGACGACCGGCGCGGTGGCGGCGGTGACGATCAGGCCCGGCGAGATGGTGTTGGCGCGGATCCCGTGCGGCCCGCCCTCCATGGCCAGTTGCCGGGTCATGGCCAGCACTCCGCCCTTGCCGGCGCAGTGGGCCAGCGCGCCCGAGCCTTGCAGGGCCTGGCGGGCGTTGGCCGAGGCGAAGTTGACGATCGAGCCGCCGCCCCGCGCCACCAGGTGCGGCCAGGCCGCCTTGCAGGCCAGGAAGACGATGTCGAGTTCGCCGGTCAGGGTCCTGCGCCAGTCGGCGTAGGTCATGTCGTCGATGAAGGCGAAGACCCCCATGGCGGCGGCGTTGACCAGGATGTCGATGCCGCCGTGCAGGGCCACGGCCTTGTCGATCAGCGCCTGGGCGCCGGCCTCGGTGGTCAGGTCGCAGGGATGGAGACTGTCGAAGTCCAGGCCCTCGCCCTGCGCCTCGTCCGCCGTGGCCTGGGCCGACGCCGCGTCTATGTCGCAGCCGACGACGCGCGCGCCGTGGTGGGCGAACATCAGCCCCACGCCCTTGCCGATGCCCGCGCCCGTGCCGGTGACGATCGCCACCTTGCCGGCAAGGCGGTTGGAAAGCAGACCGCTCATCTCTTCACACGCTCCCTGCGCAGCTGGGCGAGACCCGGGCCGGCGCGAAACTCGACATCACCGAAGGACAGGTTCGCCTCAGATCGCATGTTCGTCTTCCGGCGTCAGGGCGTGCAGGTCGTCCGGCAAAGGCGCGTCGATCAGCGCGCGCCGGAACGGCTCCAGCGATCGACGGTCGGGGTCGAACTGCATGTCCCAGGCGACCTCGCCCTCCCAGAAGCTGGGGGTGCGGGTGGCCCACAGCAGCGAGCCGAACTTCCAGTCCCAGACGCGCGGAACCCAGTTGTCGTCGAGATAGTCGGTGTCGACGTGGTACTCGGCCTCGCCGCCGCCGGGATTGTCGAAGTAGTAGTAGATGGCCGACGAGATGCGGTGGCGCGACAGGCCGCCGGAACTGTTCTGGCTGGTGTTGGTCCAGCCCTTCTGCTGCATCTGGTTGACGCCCAGCATCAGCTCGTCGATGTCCTCGATGCCGAAGGCGATGTGCATGAAGCCCGGATCGTCGGGGGCCACCGGCAGGGCCGTCGAGACGAAGAAGATGCTGTGGTGCTCGTGGGTCCCGTCGGCGCGGGCGAAGGCCCCGGCGCCGCGCGAGTGGTCGGTGTAGCGAAAGCCCAGCCGCTCGATGAAGAACTCCAGGCTGGCGACGTAGTCGTGCACGAAGAAGACCACGTGGTTGATGGTCTTGGGCAGGCAGCGCCGGCGCCATTTGCGGTGCAGATTGAGGCGCTGGATGTTTCCAGGCGCGTTGACCGGGTCGGGCTGCGAGACGACCTGGCGCTTGTTCCAGACCTTCAGGCCGATCGGCATGCCGTCGTCGCAGAAGAGGTGGGCCGCGCCGTCGGCGTCGAAGCTGATCTCGCGGTCGCGCGACAGGTCGGCGACCAGGGCGTCGAAGGACTCCTGGGTGTCGACGCCCCAGATGGTCTCCTGCATGCCGACCTTGCCGGCATAGGTCGCCGGCGAGCGCGGATCGCCGCGGCGGCGCACCACGATCTTCGAGCCGCTGGCCACCTCGAACACGCTCTGGTCCTGGCTCAGCGACACTGGCGTCAGGCCGAAATCGGTCCAGAACCGCGTACAGAGCTCAAGATCGTCCACGCCGAAGATCGCGCTCTCGACACCCAGAATCGCCATGCCCTACTCCGTGAACGGCTCCGGGCGCGGCGCTCCCGCGCCCTGCCGCCCTCCCCGCTGGTTCTCGTCATCCCCGCCAGCAGACCACCCGCGAACAACGCCGAGAAATCCATTGTTCGGATTGGAGGTATCGCGCGCGTCGGGGCCTCAGACGGCCTGGCGCAGGGCCGTGATCGAGGCGGCCATAAGGGTGTTGTGCTCCTGGGGCGAGCCCCCGGTCATCTCCAGTTCGCCAAGGCGCACGGAGTTCTCCACCACCATGCGGCAGCGCTCGAAGCGCCGCCGGCCAAACCGCGCCAGGGCGTCCTCGACCTCTCCGTCGCGCGCCAGTTCGTCGGCCAGCACCACGGCGTCCTCCACCGCCATCCCCGCGCCGGAAGCCAGATGCGGTGTGGTGGCGTGGACGGCGTCGCCGATCAGCACCACCCGCCCGGCGTGCCAGGGCAAGGGCTGCAGCAGGATCTTCAGGGGCCGGTAGTTGATGGTCGGATTGGCCAGCACGCCTTCCCGGATCCCCGGCACGATGCCGCCGAAGCCGTCCATCAGGGCGTGCAGCCGCGCCGGCTGGTCGGCCAGCTCGATCCACGGATCGTCGGGCGTATGCTCCAGCAGGAACATGTACATGTGGGTCGGCGAGACCGGGTTGAAGCCGATCTTGCGGTCGCCGCCCATGTAGAAATGCGAACGGTCGAAGCCCGGCGGCCGCTCGGCCAGCAGCCGCCAGCAGGCTTGGCCGGTGAAGCGCGGCTCGGGAGCGTCGGGGAAGATCGCCCTGCGGGTGGTCGAGAAGACTCCGTCGGCCCCGATGACGAGGTCGTAGGACCGCTTCCCGCCGTCGCTGATGGCGACCTCGACGGCGTTTCCCGCCTGGTGCAGGGCCTCGACCGTGACCCCGAGCCGGACATCGACCCCGACCGCGCGGGTCGTCCCCGACAGCACCGCGTGCAGCACCGGCCGCATGACGCCGCCGGTGGCCGGGATCCCCTCCTCGACCGGGGTGGTCGAGAGGTCGGCGATGAACTCGCCGGTCTTGGAAAAGACCGTGCCGCCGCTCCACGACGCGCCCTGGGCCAGCACCGCGTCGAGCACGCCCACCGCGCGCAGGGCCCGCAAGGTCGGGCCGGTGATGGTGATGCCGGCGCCGTAGACGCGCCAGGCCGGATCCATCTCGACCAGATCGACCGCCGCCCCGCTCCGCCGCAGCAGGATCGCCGCCGACATGCCGGCGATGCCGCCGCCGATCACCAGAACCTTGCCGACCATTTCCTCGACCCTTTTTACGCTTCTTGTCGCTCTTATCGTTGTTGGGGACGCTCTCAGGCTCTGGCCTGGACCGCCTTCTGCTGGATCGCTCCGAACACCGAGGCGCCGCCCTCGTCCAGCACCTCGATGCGGACGGTGTCGCCGAAGCGCATGAAGCCGGTCCTCGGCTCGCCGTGCTGGATCACCTCCCAGCCGCGCCGCTCGGCGATGCAGGCCGAACCGACCTTGTCGGGCGCCCCTTCCGAGACGGTGCCGAAGCCGACGATGGTCCCGGCCTTCAGGGCGCGGGTGCGGGCGGCGTGGACGATGAGCCTGGCGTAGGTGAAGTCCATGGCCGCGCCGCTGGGCCGGCCGAACGGCTGGCCGTTCCAGGCCACCTGCACCGGCAGCTCCACGCGGCCGTTGGCCCAGGCCGGGCCGAGCTCGTCGGGGGTGACGGCGACCGGCGCGAAGGCGGTGGCGGGCTTGGCGTGGATGGGACCGAAGCCGCGCATCATCTCGAAGCGCTGCAGCGCCCGCAGGCTCCAGTCGTTGGCCAGCAGCACCAGGCGCACCGCCCCTTGCGCTTCGGCCTCGGTCGCGCCGATCGGCACGTCGCCGGTGACGACCGCGTACTCGGCCTCGAAGTCGATACCGTCGGCCTCGTCGACGAAGGGCGCGTCCTCAGTGGGCGCCAGGAAGGCGTCGGAACCGCCCTGGTACATGATCGGCACAACGTCGGCCTGGGGGATCGGCGGAATGCCGAACGCCTTGTCCAGCAGCCGGCCGTGGGCGAGGAACGACGAGCCGTCCAGCCACTGGTAGGCGCGCGGCAGTGGCGACAGGGCCTGCGCAGGATCGAAGGCGAAGGCGTCCTGCGCGATCCCGGCGTTGAGGGCGTCGGACTGGGCCTGGAGGACCGGCGCCAGCGCGTCCCAGCGATCCATCGCCGCCTGCAGGGTCTGGGCGGCCTGGGCGAAGACGGCGGTCTTCAGGTCGCGGGAGACGACGACCAGGCGGCCGTCGAAGGTTTCGGACTTCAGGGTCGCGAGCTTCATGCGGAGATCCTTGAACTCAATCGGCCGTCCAGCCGCCGTCGATGACGAGGGAACTCCCGGTCATCAGGGCGCTGGCGTCGGAGGCGAGGAAGACGATGGCGCCCATCAGGTCCTCGACCTGGCCCAGGCGCCCGAGCTTGATCTTGGCGAGCACGCTTTGCAGGAAGGCCGGGTCCTCGAAGAACGGCCGGGTCAGCGGGGTCTCGATGAAGGTCGGGGCGATGGTGTTGACCCTGATCCCGTGCGGGGCCAGGTCCAGCGCCATGGCCTTGGACAGGCCCTCCAGCGCCCATTTCGATGCGCAGTAGAGCGTGCGGTTGGGACCGCCGACATGGCCCATCTGCGAGGTCATGTGGATGATCGAGCCCTTGGCGCCCGCCTCCACCATCCCTTGCGCCACGGCCTGGGCGACGAAGAAGGCGGCCTTGAGATTGAGGTCGAGCACGGCGTCGTAGTCCTCGACGCCGACCTCGCCGAACGGCTTGGGGCGGTTGGTTCCGGCGTTGTTGACCAGGATGTCGAAGGCCGGGCGGCCGGCGATGGCGGCCTTGACCGCTGCGACGTCGCCGACGTCGAGCACAAGCGCCTCGGCCGCCCCGCCCTGCTCGCGGATGGCCAGCGCCGCCGCCTCGATCTCGCCGGCCGAGCGGGCGACCAGGGTGACGGCCGCGCCGGCGTCGGCCAGGGCCGCGGCGGCGGCCAGACCAATGCCCCGCCCCGCCCCTGTGACCAGGGCCCGGCGACCGTCCAGCCGGAACGACGGCGTGCGCGGCAGCTCCATGGGGCCGGCCTATTCCGCCGCCAGCACGGGCGAGGCCGCCCCGGCATAGGGCACCTCGCGCCGGCCGTAGCGGCGCACGCGGATGTTGGCCTGCTCGCCGTGGCCGGCGAAGCCTTCGAGGGCGCACAGCCGCGAGCAGTATTCGCCCACCAGCGCCGAGGCCTCGTCGGTCAGCACCTTCTGGTAGGTGCAGGTCTTGATGAACTTGCCCACCCACAGGCCGCCGGTGTAGCGGGCCGCCAGCTTGGTGGGCAGGGTGTGGTTGGTGCCGATCACCTTGTCGCCGAAGGACACATTGGTGCGCGGACCCAGGAACAGCGCCCCGTAATTGGTCATGTGCGTGAGGAAATAGTCCGGGTCGCGGGTCATCACCTGCACGTGCTCGGAAGCGATGCGGTCGGCGATCTCGACCATCTCCTCGTCGCTGTCGGCGAGGATCACCTGGCCGAAGCTCTCCCAGGCCCGGCGGGCGATGGCGGCGGTCGGCAGGATCTCGAGCAGCTTCTCGACCCAGGCGATGGTGTCCTCGGCCAGCTTGCGCGAGGTGGTCAGCAGGATGGCCGGGCTGTCGGGGCCGTGCTCGGCCTGGCCCAGCAGGTCGGTGGCGCAAAGCTCGCCGTCCACCGTATCGTCGGCGATGACCAGGGTCTCGGTGGGGCCGGCGAAGAGGTCGATGCCGACCCGGCCGAACAGCTGGCGCTTGGCCTCGGCGACATAGGCGTTGCCGGGACCGACCAGCATGTCGACCGGCGCGATGGTCTGGGTGCCCAGGGCCATGGCGGCCACGGCCTGCACCCCGCCCAGGCAGTAGATCTCGTCGGCGCCGGCCATGGCCTGCGCGGCGACGATGGCGGGGGCGGGCTTGCCGCCGAACGGCGGGGCGCAGGTGACCACCCGCGGCACGCCGGCCACCTTGGCCGTCAGCACCGACATGTGGGCCGAGGCCAGCAGCGGATACTTGCCGCCCGGCACGTAACAACCGGCGGCGTTCACCGGCAGGTTCCTGTGGCCCAGGATCACGCCGGGCAGGGTCTCGACCTCGACGTCCTTCAGGCTGTCGCGCTGAATCCGGGCGAAGTTGCGCACCTGGGTCTGGGCGAACTCGATGTCCTTGAGGTCGCGGTCGCTCAGTTGGTCGAGGCAGCCCTGGATCTCGGCCGGCGACAGGCGGTAGCTCTCGCGGTCCCAGCCGTCGAACTTCGTCGACAGCTCGCGCACCGCCGCATCGCCCCGCGCCGCCACGTCGGCGAGGATCACCTCCACCGCCTCGCGCACCGCACGGTCGGCCGCCGCAACAACCCCCGCATCCGCCCCGCTCTTCAACCACTTCGCCATGGCGTGTTCCTCGTCCTAGTCGGTTATTGGCCGGGGGCCTTGCCTTGCTGGTAGAACCGACGCGCGAAGAGCACAAAACGTGTTTTCGGTGGGCAGGTATCGCCTTCACCGCTGCATAGCCCCGAGGGCATCGACGAGGTCGCTGGGGCCGCGAGGCCCGTCGCCTCAGACGGCCGAGCGGAAACCCAGCTCCAGCACCAGGCCGACCTGGCTGGGCCTGATGGCTATGGTTCCGTCGTGCGCCGCCACGATCGCCGAGACCGTGGCCAGTCCCAGCCCGTGCCCGGGCGCCGAACGCGACGGGTCCAGCCGCACGAAGCGACGGAAGATGCGCTCGCGCTCGCCCGGCGGCACGCCGCGGCCATCGTCGCCGAACGTCAGGACGACCCGATCGCCCGCCGCGCGAAGCGAGACGAAGGCCCGGGTTCCGGCGCCGGCGTGGGCCAGGCTGTTGTCCATCAGGTTGGAGACGGCCAGCAGCATCAGGCGCTTGTCGCCGCGCACCCAGACCCCATCCGGCGCCCCGTCCAGCATCAGGTCGAGGCTCATGTCCCGGGCCTCGAAGGCCGGCCGATAGGCCTCGACCAGCTCCTCGATCCCCGCCTTCAGGTCCACGCGAACGAACCGCTCCTGGACCGATCGCCCCGCGATCTCGGACAAGGCCAGCAGACCCGACAGCAGGGCCTGCAGATCGTCGATCTCGGCGATCGCGGTATCGACGGCGGTCCTCTGCGCCTCGCCGGAAGCGTCGGCCGCCAGGTCCTCCAGCCGCACGCGCAGCCGCGTCAGGGGCGTGCGCAGGTCATGGGCGATGTCGCCGGACACCTGGCGCAGGTTGCCCATCAGATCCTCGATGCGGTCGAGCATCCGGTTGAGCACGCCGGCCTGCTGGTCGAACTCGCCGCCCGAGCCGTCGATGGGCATGCGTCGCCGCAGGTCGCCGGCCATGATGCCCTCGGCCGCGACCTGCATCGCGTTCAGCCGGCGACGGACGACCCGCCCGAAGCTCAGGGCGGCGATGACGCAGACGGCGGCGATCAGCCCGGCGCCGGTCAGGAACGCGCGCAGCAGAGCGGTGTCGATCTCGATCAGCGAGGCGCGGTCGGCCGCCACGATCAGGCGGCCGCCTCCCGACAGCGGCGCGTTCATCGCCTGGGCGACCCCGGCCACGCCGTTCTTGCGCCGGATGCGCAGGAACTCGCTCCAGCCGGGCGGCGGGATCTCCGCCCGAAGCTCGCCCGCGCGCCGGCGCCCGGCCGCGTCGAGCACGATGTAGCCCATGCCGCTGTCGGCCTCGGACCGTCCCGCCAGGTATCCCACCGTGCCGCGCTCGGGCCGCCGGTCGCGATCGCGCACGGCCCGCAGCAGCACCTCGAAGCCGGCCCGCTCGTAGGTGGCCTGCAGGGACTGCATCTCCAGCTCGATGCGATGGTCGAGCTGACGCTCGATCTCGTGGTGCACCATGCTGAAGGTGACCATGCCCACGGCCAGGGTGAGCAGGCAGGACAGACCCGCCACCACGAAGGTCAGGCCCCGCACCGTGCGCGGCGCGCGCCTAAACATCGTCGGCCATCAAGTAGCCCGCGCCGCGCACCGTGCGGATCAGGTTGACCTCCCCGCCTTCCGTGAGCTTGCCGCGCAGCCGGGACATGTGCGTCTCGACGATATTGGTCTTGGGATCGAAGCCGAAGTTCCAGACCTTCTCCAGCAGCATGGTGCGGGTCACCACGCGGCCGGCGTTGCGCATCAGCTGCTCCAGCAGCATGAACTCGCGCGGCTGCAAGGCGACCACCCGGCCGCCGCGGCGCACTTCGCGCCGCATGAGGTTCATCTCGACATCGGCGATCCGCAGAGTCGACGCGATCTCGACCTGGGCCGGACGACGCCCCAGCGCGGTCACCCGGGCGGCCAGCTCGGCGAAGGCGAACGGCTTGACCAGGTAGTCGTCGGCCCCCTCCTCCAGCCCCGCCACGCGATCGGCGACGCCGGACATGGCCGTCAGCATCAGGACCGGAGCCTTCTGGCCGGCGGCCCTGGCGAGCTTCAGCACCGAAAGGCCGTCCAGCCCCGGCAGCATCCGATCCAGGATGAGCACGTCGTACTGGCGCTCGACCAGGTTCTGGAGCGCGCTGACGCCGTCGCGCACCGTCTCGACGACATGGCCGCGCTCGGACAGGCCGCGAGCGATGAAGGCTGAGGTTTCGAGGTCGTCCTCGAGCAGGAATACGTTCACGGGGCGCTCATCGCCATGCGGACGCCCGGGCCGAACCTCACGGCGGGATTGGCCGAGCTATACAATTTCCCAATGTTTCCAATGGGCCGTCGACAGGGCGCGCCGCGAAGGTATTGCCTGTCGGCCACGCAACTCGCTCGCACTATCATAGCCCCGTTCGCGCCGCCATGACCCACTCCTTCGCGAAATACAGCTCCCGGCGCCGCCCCGTCATCCGCGTCGAGGCGCCCGCCTCCGCCCCGTTGCTTATGGTCGTCGCGGAGGCGCCCCGGGCCCCATCCGCCCTTCGACGGGGCATAGCGGACCTGTGCGAGGAGCGCGGGGTGCGGTTGACGCAGCGGCGTCGCGAGATGATCGCGGTGTTCGACCAGGTCGGGTTTCCGATCGACCTGGAAGAGGTATGGCTCAAGTCGCGGGCGCTGGGAAACGCGATGAACCGCTCCTCGATGCACCGCCTGGCCTGGGACCTGACGGCGGCGGGAATCCTTTGCGAGATCGGCCGCGCCGATCGCCGGGTGCGCTACGCCACCCCGCTTGATGTCGCCATCGAAGCCACGAGCGCCGACGCGGCGGTCGTGGCCGTTGACAATCCGACCCTGGCCGAGGCGCTGGTCGAGATCCTCAGCCGGCAGGGCCACGACCTGAAGGGCCGCACCATCGCCATCAGCGTGAAGGACTAGGGCCCGCCCGCTCACGCGCTTGAGCCGCCGGCGCCGAGACGTTCGGCCAGCGCCCGATAGGCGGGCACCGGCGCGGCCATGAGGAAAGCCCGCATCTTCTCGATGAAGGCGGGCGTGGCGCCCTGGGCGGCCTTCTCGAAGCAGTCGACAGCCTGGCCGACCGCGCCTTCGGAGGCCAGGACCCGGCCGAGATTGAAATGGCCGCGGAAATCACCGCCGGCCGCCGCCATCGCGTAGCAGTCGCGGGCCTTGGCGAGGTCCTGCTCGACCTCCCAGCCGTCCTCGTAGAAGCCGCCCACCACGTTGATCGACTTGGCGTGGCCCAGCGCGGCCGCCCGCTGGAACCAGGCCAGGGCGGCCTTGCGATCGGCCTCCACGCCTTCGCCCAGCATCAACCGGGTGGCGAGGTTGTACATCCCCCAGTCGGAGCCGGCCTGGGCGGCCTGCACATACCATTGCGCCGCCACCGCGAGGTTGGCCGCCACGCCCCAGCCGTTCTCGTAGCAGCGACCGACCATGTTCAGCGCCATCGGATGCTCCGCCCCTGCGGCCCGCAGGAACAGCGCCAGGGCCCCGGCCGGATCGGCGGGACCGCCTGCGCCGTCAAGCAGCATCTGGCCCAGCATGGCCTGGGCCTCGGCCACGCCGGCGGCCGCCTGCTGGGCGAGCCAGGCCCGCGCGATCTCCGGCGGCCCCGAAAGGACCTTGGCGACGGCGGCGGCGATATCGCCCGGAGAGAGGTGGTCGTGTGCGGTGTCCATGGCCTCGCCAAAGCGAAAGGCCGCGCCCGCCGAAAGGCGGACGCGGCCGGTTCAGGGATGTCGCCGGGCCTAGAACTTGGCGTTCAACGACAGGACGGCCGAGCGCCCCGGCGCGATCGTCGCGTAGTGCGAGGCGTAGGCCTGGGTGTAGTAGACCTCGTCGGTCAGGTTCTGGATGTTGAGCCGGGCCGAGAGGTTCGGGTTGATGGTGTAGGTGACGTTGGCGTCGAACCGCCAGTAGTCGGGAACCCACTTGGGCGTGGTGGCGCTGGCGTTGCCCATGACCTTGGCCTGGTAGTTGGCGCCCAGGCCGACCTTCAGCTTCGGCAGCACCTCGTACGTCGTCTGCACCGCGAAGCTGTGCTTGGGCGTGTTGGGGAACTGCATGCCGTCGGTCAGGCCGGCCGCCGCGCCCGAACCGCCGTTCTTGACCAGGATGGCGTCGAGATAGGTGTAGCCGCCGAAGACGTCCCACTTGTCGGTGACGGAGCCGGACGCGCCCAGCTCGTAGCCCCGGACGCGCTTTTCGCCGGCCATGGCCACCGTGCCGTCGGTCTGGGTGATGCGGGCGTTGGTGGTCTTCACCTCGAACGCCGCGCCGGTCAGGCTGAGCTTGCCGCCGAACACGTCCCACTTGGCGCCTCCCTCGAGGGTGGCGTTTTCCTCGGGATCGAGGTTGGCGTTGACGGTGCTCGACAGGGCGTTGCCGTCGCTGCCCTGGTTCAGGGCGTTGCCGGCCGGGGTCGAGGCGGTGGCGTAGGACAGGTAGATCGCGGCGGCGGTCGTGGGCTTGTAGACCACGGCGGCCTGGTAGTTCAGCAGGTCGTCCTTGCGCTCGAAGGTCGAGCGGGCGAACGGCGTGGTCGTCGCCCGGGCGCTGACATAGCGGGCGTCGTAGCTGTCGTAGCGCAGGCCCAGATTCACCTGCCAGCGCTCGTCGAACTCGATGGTGTCGAAGCCGTAGATCGACTTGGTGACCGTGCGCGAGTTGTTGGGGTTGTTGACCCGCGAGATCGTGCCGGTGAACGGATCGCTGGTGCTAGGGTTGGCCAGGGTGGTGCAGACATAGGCGGCGATGGCCGCGGCCGAGCAGCCGCTGAACGTCGAGGCCAGGGCGCCGTTGTAATAGACGTTGTAGCTGTCGTTCTCGCCTTCCTCGCGCGACAGCTCCAGGCCCGTGGCGAAGTTGTGCTGGATCGAGCCGGTCTGGAACTTGCCGTAGAAGTCGGTCTGGTTGGTCAGGTAGCTGACCTCGCTGACGCGGCTGTTGGGACGGCGCCAGACCAGGCCGTAATAGATGTTGCCCTTGCTGTCGTCGGGCTGGGTCCAGATGTAGTCCTGGCCGGTCTCGGCATAGCGCACGGTGTTGCGCAGGTGCAGGTTGTCGCCGAAGTCGTGCTCGAAGCGGACCGTGCCCATGTCCACCCGCTCGCGGCGGAAGTCGCGCCCCTTCACGCCGTACCAGGCGCTGCGATCGGCGAGCAGCGGCTGGCCGTCGCCGGTCTGGTAGACGCGCGCGCGGCCGTCGGTGCGGGCCACGAAGGTCGGGTTGTTGTACGGGATCCCGCTGTCGGGGATGTCGTCGCTCTGCATGTGGTAGTAGCTGACGACGATGCGGGTGTCCGTATCCAGGCCGAAGGCGATCGACGGCGCCACGCCCCAGCGGCTGTAATGGACCTCGTCGCGGCCGTCGACGCCGGCGTCGTGGGCCATGAGGTTCAGGCGCACGGCCACGCCTTCGGCGACCACATGGTTCACGTCTAGCGTGGCGCGCTTGTAGTCGGTGGTGCCGACCGCGACCTGCCCGCCGATCGAGTCCTTCAGGGTCGGGGCCTTGTTGTTGATGAAGACGCCGCCGCCGGCGCCGCCGCGGCCGCCGTAGCTGCCGGTCGCGCCCTTCACGACCTCGACGTTCTCGACGTTGAACACTTCGCGCGACTGGGAGCCGATGTCGCGCAGGCCGTCGACATAGGTGGCCGACTGGGCGTCGTAGCCGCGCAGGAACGGACGGTCGCCGACCGGGTTGCCGCCCTCGCCCGCGCCGAAGGTGATGCCGGGCACGGTGCGCAGCGCCTCGACCAGACTGACCGAACCGGTCTGGTCGATCAGCTCGCGCGGGATGACGGTGATGGACTTGGGGGTGTCGCGCAGCGGCGCGGTGATCTTCGGCGAAGCGGCCTGGGCCTTCTTGCTGTCGACCTGGACGCCTGAGACTTCGTTGGTGTCGCCGTTGTCCGGAGTGGCGGTGGCGACCGCCTCGTCGGCGGCCGGCGCCGCATTGGCGGCGGCGGAGAGGCCAAGGCCCGCGACACCCGCGACCGCGGCGGCGCTGAGTGCGCGTCGGCTGGCGCTACGCACGCCCGACGTCGAAATCGTCCTCATGTTCTTATCCCCGATGCCCGGCCCACGCGCACCGCGCGAGCGCCTCCATTACTGACAATGCGAGGCGCTCTTATCTGGCGCGTCGATCGACAGCAATGAGAAGCGTTCGCAACAAACATTGATTATTCCCAATGTTGCCACATCGGTTCGCAATGTTTCGGGCCGGCATCACCGATCACTGTTCCTCCAGGCGAACAGCATCTTCGAGAACTCAAGGAAGTCTGGAGCGCCTCTCGCCATCCACTTCACGTCCAGCGAGGGTTGCCGGCGGCGCGCAATCGAAACCTCGCCAAGCACGCGGCGATCCGGATAGAAACATCGCCCCATCCTTTTTTGGGGGATCGCCGGAGCCCGGAAATGGACCTGATCAGTCTTCCCGTATCCCCCTTCGCGGCGCGCGTCCGTATCGCGATCTACGCCAAGGACCTGCCCATTGACCTGATCCCGCCGCCCCCGGGCTGGCGCGAAAATCGCCACTTCCGCGACCTCAGCCCGACCGGCCGCATCCCGGTGCTGCTCGACGAACGCGGACCGATCTGGGAGTCCGCGGTCCTGCTCGAATATCTGGAGGAGCGGTTTCCGCAGGCGCCGTCCCTGATGCCCGTCGATGTCTTCGACCGGGCGATGGCGAGGCTTCTGGTGCAGCACGTCGACCTGTACCTGATGCCGTCGATGGTCGTTCTCGCGCAGCCTCGCACCGACGCCGCGGCCTCCCGCCGGGCGGTCGAGGAACTCCTGAACGGGATCGCGATGCTCGAGGAGCTTCTCAAGGGGCCGCGGTACGCCCTGTGCGATCACCTGACGATCGCCGACTGCGCCCTGGCGCCCGCCCTCTTCGCCATCGGCGTGACGGCCGATCGCCTCGGCATGGACCTGATCGAGCCCGCCTCGATCACCGACGTCTATGCCCGATCCGTGCGGCGAGACCCCTACGTGGCGCGTGTGCTCGAAGAGATGGAGCAGGGCCTGCGCCTCTTGGTGCAGGTCACCTAGCGAGCCCGTTTGGATCAGGAAATCCCTATGGGGTGAGAACGAGGCCGGATCGGCTAGAGGTCGGGTCCCACATATCGCGCCCTGGGCCGGATCAGACGCCCCGCCTTCAGTTGCTCCAGCGCATGGGCCAGCCACCCCGCCGTGCGGCCGACGGCGAACAGGGCGAAGGGGGCGTCGTCGGGCAGGCCGAGCGTCCGCGCAAGCGCCACCAGGGCGAAATCGATGTTCGGGGCCTGGCCGGTCGCCCCGACAACCGCCTCGTGCAGCGCCGCCATGTCCGGCGCCAGATCGAAGGCCGCCAGCAGGGCCGCCGCGCGCGGGTCGCCGTCGGGATAGAGCGGATGCCCGAAGCCCGGCAGGGGCGCGCCCTGGTCGAGGCGGACGGCCACGGCGTGGTCCGCCCCGTCGCGCCAGGCCTCGCGGGCCAGGGCCTCGACGCGGGCGGCCATGCCGCCGTGCAGGGGTCCGGACAGGGCCGAGAGCCCCGCCAGGATCGAAGCCGCCAGCGAGGCTCCGGTCGAGGCCGCCACCCGGGCGGCGAAGGTCGAGGCGTTGAGCTCGTGGTCGGCCAGCAGCACCAGGGCCCGGCGCACGAGGTCGCCGCCGGCCGCGTCGAGGCTCCAGGCGGCCGCCAGCCGCTGATGGATCAGGCCGTCGCCCGCGCGGCCAGCGGCCGCGTCGGCGACGAGGTCGAGCAGACCCGCCGCTTCCTGGGCCAGCATCAGCGGCGCGCGGCCGCGGGCCGGACGGTCCTCGCCCGCACGGGCGGCCAGATCGGCGAACAGGCGGGCGCGAATGGTCGGCGCAGGGCTGGGTTCGTGGGTGGAGACGGCCGCCTCGGCCACGTCGTCGCGCAGCAGCCGGCCGACCGCTTCGAAGCTTTCCGTCCTGGCCAGTTCGGCGGCGTCGCGGCCGCGATACCACAGGCGCCCGCCGCGCACGGCGGTGATGGCCGACTCCAGGACCGGCTCGCCCCAGGCGATGGCCTCGGCGGCGACGTCGGCGGCCTTGCGGCCCCGCGCCTTTCGCTTGGCCAAGTTAGCGACGTCGGAAGCCCGATAAAGGCTGCGGCGCGGGTCGCCGGGATGAGCGTGAGCCTCGATCCGGCCACGGCTGACATAGGCGTAGAGCGTCTGAGCCCGCACGCCGAGCCGCGCCATCGCCTGGTCCGCATCGAGCCAATCGTCCGCCATGGATATTGATTATATTGATCAAGATTGACGATCAATCGGCTCGGACGAAAATCGGCGGTGAAAGGAGACCTTCCCATGGTCCAAGTTTCCGCCGGCCTCGAAGGCGTCATCGCCGCGGCCACCGTGCTTTCCGACGTCGACGGCCAGGCCGGCCGCCTGACCATTCGCGGCTGGGCCGTCGAGGATCTGGCCGGCCGCGCCCGCTTCGAGGACTCCGCCCACCTACTGTTCGACGGCTTCTTCGACGACCTGCCGACCGATCTGGCCCCCGCCCTGGGCGCGGCCCGCGTGCGGGCCTTCGCCGAGGTCGCCGCCCTGGACGAAGCCCTGGCCGCCCGCGATCCCTACGACGCCATGCGCGCCCTGCTGGCCCGCCTGCCCGACGGCGACACGCTGCACGACGCCCTGGTGCTGACGGCCGCTCCCGCCGTGTTCACCGCAGCGACCCTGCGCGCGCGGGCCGGACAGGCGCCCGTCGCGCCCGATCCCGCCCTGCCCCACGCGGCGGACTTCCTTCGGATGATCCGGGGAACACCCGCCACCGAGGGCGAGGCCCGGGCGCTGGACGCCTATCTGGTCACAGTCTGCGACCACGGCCTCAACGCCTCGACCTTCGCCGCCCGGGTGGCGGCCTCGACCCGCGCGGGCCTGGGCTCGGCGGTGCTGGCGGGGCTCTCGACCCTGAAAGGACCGCTGCACGGCGGCGCGCCGGGGCCGGTGATCGACATGCTCGACGCCATCGGAACGGCCGACAACGCCATATCCTGGCTGGAGGACGCGCTGGACGCCGGCGAGCGGCTGATGGGTTTCGGCCATCGGATCTATCGCGTCCGCGATCCCCGCGCCGACGCCCTGAAGGCGGCGCTGGCCCGACTGTCGCGCACCGCCGGCGCCCTGCCCGGCCGCCTGGCCCTGGCCGAGGCGGTGGAGCGGGCGGCCCTCGACATCCTGCGCCGCCGCAAGCCCGACCGGCCGCTGGAGACCAATGTCGAGTTCTACACCGCCCTCCTGCTCGAAGCGCTGGGCTTCCCGCCGCTGGCCTTCACCTGCGTGTTCGCCGCCGGCCGCACCGTGGGCTGGCTGGCCCACGCCCGCGAGCAGCAGGCCGGCGGCAAACTGATCCGCCCACAGTCGGTCTATGTCGGGCCTAGGCCCAAAGCGGCGGCTTGAGGGTGCAGCCGAACCGCGCACGATTGTTGCGAAAGACACACAAAGCCGCGAAACGACATATCGCGGTTCGGCGAACTTGACACATTTTTGACCGCCAATTCACCTTCTGCGCGAGCGAATCCACGACTCAACCTTGACCGTGGGGATATCGCAGCTGGAAGGGCACGGCATGAACCGCATCGGCCAAGGACTTCTCTCGCTATTTCTGACAACCGTCGCGGCCGCCCCGATGGCGCCCGCGGCCCAAACCCCGGACGACAACAGCGTCGAGGCGGTGGTCGTCACCGGCTCGCGCATCCGGGTCAGTCCGCTCGACAAGAGCCAGACCGTCTTCCAGATCGGCCAGGACGACATCGCCAAGACCGGCCTTACCTCGATCGTCGACGTGTTGCAGCGCGTGCCCTCGGCCGGCGGTGGTCTCAATTCGAAGTTCAACAACTCCGGCAACTTCGGCAATCCGCCCGACGGCGGCGGCGTGGGCGCGGGCTCGGCCGAACTCGACCTGCGCTATCTGGGCTCGCGCCGGGTGCTGGTGCTGGTCGACGGCCAGCGCTGGGTCGGCGGGGCCGCGGCCTCGGGCGTGCCCGGCGTGGTGGACCTCAACACCATCCCCAACGCCATGATCCGCAATGTCGAGATCCTGCAGGAAGGCGCCTCGCCGATCTATGGCTCCGACGCCATCGCCGGGGTGGTCAACATCCTGACCCGCGAGCGTCAGCAGGGCCTGGAGCTGTCGGCCCAGGTCGGCGGCTACGGCGAGGGCGACGGCTTCGCCCAGGACTACAACCTCTCGTGGGGGGCCACCGAGGAAAAGACCAGCATCGTGGTCGGCGGCGGCTACTTCAAGCAGAAGAGCGTCATGTCGGCCGACCGCGACATCTCGCTGTTCCCCAGCCCCTTCTCGACCTCTTGCCTCGACGGCGGCTGCTCGTCGGGCACGCCGCTCGGCCGCTTCATCGTCAGCGACCCCAATACCGGCAACGACCTCGACGTGACGCTGAAGACCGCCCTCGCCGTCGGGGTGCGCCCCACCTACAATCCGCTGGATCCGACCGGCGCGTCGAGCAGCTTCAAGAACTTCACCACGGCCGACCGCTTCAACTTCCAGCCCTACAACTACATCGTCACGCCGTCGGAACGGGTCAGCCTGTTCGGGACCGTGACCCACGACTTCACCGACAGCGTCAAGCTGAAGGTCCGCGCCAGCTACGTGCAGCGCAAGTCGGCCAACCAGGCCGCGCCCCTGCCGCTGTTCGTCGGCCCCGACGCCGGCAACGGCAACCTGCTCGACACCGTTTCGGTCGACGCCACCAACCCCTACAATCCTTTCGGCTTCACCCTGACCACCGGCACCTACGCCTTCGTCGGTCGCCGGCTGATCGAGGCGGGTCCCCGCCACTACGCCCAGACGGTCGACACCTGGAACGTCAACGCCAGCCTGTCGGGCGACCTGAAGCTGGCCGACAAGACCTGGTACTGGGACGTCAACGCGACGGCCTCGCGCAACCACGCCGAACAGAGCTTCACCGGCAACGTCAACGCCGCCCGCGTGCAGCAGGCGCTGGGCCCGTTGTCGGGCTGCACCGGCTCGTGCGTGCCGCTGAACATCTTCGGCGGGGTCGGCTCGATCACGCCCGAGATGCTGGGCTTCATCGGCTTCACCCAGCAGGACGTCTCGCAGCAGGAGCTGCACGACTTCACCGCCAACCTGACCGGCGACCTCTTTGCCCTGCCCGCCGGGCCGCTGGCCTTCGCCGCCGGCTACGAGCACCGCGAGACCAAGGGCTATTTCCAGCCCGACGCCGTGGTCGCCGCCGGCCTGTCGGCCGACATCCCGGCCCAGCCCGCCAAGGGCGAGATCAAGGTCGACGAGGCCTATCTCGAACTGCGCGCCCCGCTGCTGGCCGACCTGCCGCTGATCCACCGGCTGGAGGTCTCGGCCGCCGGCCGCTGGTTCGACTATTCCACCTCGGGCCGGGACTCGATCTACAAGGCCGGCGTCAACTGGCGGCCGGCCGAAGACCTGCTGGTCCGCGCCTCCTGGGGCCAGGGCTTCCGGGCGCCGTCGATCGGCGAACTGTTCGGCGCGGCCTCGCGCTTCGACCAGGAGATCACCGATCCCTGCTCCGACATGCTGGGCCTGTCAGGCGGCACGCCCGCCAGCGCCACCGTCCGCGCCAACTGCATCGCCGCCGGCGTGCCGGCCGGCGGCAGCTACGTGCAGCTCAATCCGCAGCTGTCGGTGATCACCAGCGGCAACGACGCGCTCAAGCCCGAGACCAGCGAGAGCAAGAACGTCAGCATCGTCTGGGAGCCCAAGGCGCTGAAGGACGCCAGCTGGGCCAGTAACGGCTCGATCGAACTGGCCTATTCCGACATCGAGCTCGACTCGGCGATCCAGGCGCTCTCGGGCGAAAGCCTGCTGGCCCGCTGCGCCGAACTGGCCGACAGCCTGGCCTGCTCGACCATCACCCGCACGGCTTCGGGCCAGGTGGCGGCGATCACCAACCCGCTGATCAATATCGGCGGCATCCAGACCCGGGCCATCGACCTGAACGTCCTGTGGTCCTCGCCGACCTACGACTTCGGGCGCCTGTCGCTGCGCTCCTATTCGACCTTCCTGCTCGAATATACCGAGATCGTGCCCACCGCGACCGGCTTCACCGAGATCCCGCGCGAGGGCACCGAGCGCGGCAGTCCCGACCAGGCCTATCCCAAGACCAAGACCACCCTGACCGTCGACTGGGACCACAAGGCCTGGGGCGCCAGCGCCTCGGCCCGCTACCTGTCGTCGGTCAAGGAGACGGCGGCGGCCGACAACAAACTGGCCTCGCGGACCTATATCGACGCCCAGCTGCGCTGGAAGCCCGCCTTCCTGGGCGAGACCACGGCGGTCGCCTTCGGGGTCAACAACCTATTCGACAAGGACCCGCCGGGCTGCATCAGCTGCGGCCTCAACAACTACGACCCCAACGCCTATGACGCGCCGGGCCGCTACTTCTACTTCCGCCTGACCTACCGCCAGTAGGACCTTCACCGGGCGCGGTTCGTAGCCCTCGGGCCATGACCGCGCCCCCTTTCCCTGCCTCCAACGCGTCTCCGCGACCTGGAGCCTTGGGACCCCGGCATATTAGTTTGTCGTCTCCGGCGATAAGTTTCGCGCACGATCGGGGCTCTCGCCGGCCAGGCCGGTTGCTTCGCCCGCGCCTTCCCGACCTACTCGTCGAAAATACGAGGGTTGGAAGTGTCCAGGTCAATTGCCGCGATGGCGCCGCGCGCCTCGCTTTCCCCGCGTTCGTCGGCGGACAGGCCCCCTCGCCCGCAGGCGCCTCGCCCGGCCGAGGCCAGGTCCGCCTGGATGCTCATGCTGGTCTCCGCCGCCTTCTGGTTCGAGGGCCATCCGATTGGCTGACGCTTTCCCATCGCCCATGGCTTGAAGCGACCGGAGCGCCTCCTCCGGCCGCTTGTGTTTCCCGCTACATCTTCAGCCGCGCGCCGATCGTGAAGTAGCGGCCCATGACGTCGTCGCCGATGGCGTAGCCGTCGCGCAGGCCAGCCCGCGTGCCGTTTAGGGCGTAGGCCCCGGGCGGCGGATCGGCGTCGAACAGGTTCTGGACGTTGACGAAGAAGTCCGTCCGCCCGGCCCGGGTGTCGGCCGCATAGGTCAGGGTCAGGCTGGTGGTGGCGAAGGACGCGATCTTGTTGTTCGCCCAGATCTGCGACGGGTCGCCGCCCAGCTTCATGTCGTCGCGCCAGCGCTGCATGACGTCGACCGTCAGGTTCTCGATCGGCTGGAAGCGGGCCAGCGCCGTCAGGCGCAGTGACGGACCGGCGGCAGCCCCCAGCGGACCGAAGGCCACCCCGCCCTGGTCGGTGGTCGTGACCCCCGGCTGGCGGTAGTAGACGTGTGGCTGGAAGGCGGCCAGGAACCGCAGCGACGCGGGCCGATGGAAGGCCGTCGTGGCGTAGTTGACCTCCAGGTCCGCGCCCCAGGTCTCCACCTGGGCGATGTTGTAGTACTTCGTGTACCAGCGCTGCACGACGTTGGAGGCGCTCTTGTCGGCATAGCCGTTGAGGCGGTCCTGCAAGGCGCAGAACGGCGAGGTCCCGCCGCTGTCGTAGCAGGCCCGCTGATAGGCGGCCGTTGCGCCGTTCACCTGGGTGACCGCGTCCTTGACGGTGATGTGGTAGGCGTCCAGCGCCACCGAGAAACGCGAAATCGGGCTCCAGACCACGCCGAGCGTGGCGGTGTCGCCGATCTCGGCCTTGAGGTCGGGGTTGGACAGATCGACCGAGGCCACCGTCGGGCTGAGGGTCGTCAACAGGTCCTGGGTGCTGACCGGCACCGAATTGACCGGCGCGAACAGCTCGTAGAGCGTCGGCGCGCGAATGTCGCGCGAGCGGGTGGCGCGCAGGCGCACCGCGTCGTTCAGGCGCCAATCGAGGCCCAGCTTCCAGGTCGAGTAGTCGCCGCTGGTGTCGTAGCTGGTGAAGCGGGCCGCGCCGTTGACGCTGAGCGCGCGCATCAGCGGCAGGTCCTTGACGAGCGGGACGTCGGCTTCGAGGGCGGCCTCGCGGACGGTCTGGCTGACCTTGGGGCTGCCGGCGAAGGTCTGGGTCCACAGGGCCGAACCGGCGGTGCAGTTGTAGCGGATACCCGTGCAGTTGACGACGTCGGACGGACCAGCGTCGCTGGCGGATTCGAAGCTCAGCTTGCGCCACTCGCCCGACAGCGCCAGCCTCACCGGGCCGGCCCAGGTGCTGAACGGCGAGCCGTCGATGTGGCCCGACACCGAGTCCATCACCGTGCGCGCCGTGTAGTGGGTCTCCTGGAAGACGTAGTCGATGGCCTCGGCGCTGCCGGCGGTCGGGCCGAAGACGTTCAGCGGCGCGCAGCCCTGGGCCAGGTTCGGATTGGTCAGGGCGATATTGCAGACGATCTTGCCGCTGGACGGATCGACGACGGCGTCGAGGGCGGCGGCCAGACGCTGGTTGTTGAGGTTGTTGGCCAGGGTCGTGCCCAGGCGCGTCTGGCCGTGGGTGAAGTCCAGGCCCCACTTGTAGTCGCCGAGCGAACCGTTCAGCCCGCCCATATAGATCCACTGCCGCGACTTCGACCGCGCCTCCAGCCGGCCGCCGCTGCTCATCAGTTCGCTGAGACGGAAGGTGGACTGGTTCGCCCCGGCCAGCTGCGCCTGGTAGGTCGGCGACAGGAAGGCGTTGGTCGAGCTGAGCGTGACATTGGTCAGCCGGACATAGTCGGAATAGTTGGCGTTGGTCTTGAGGTTGCCGCCGACCTGCAGGTAGCCGTGGACGTTGTCGGTCAGGTCGTAGTCGACGCGGCCGAACAACTGGTGGCCCTTCATCGGGGCCAGCAGCGAGGAGTCGTAGTAGCCGCCGTCGCCGCCGACCTGGAGGGCGGACGAGCCGGTGGCGGTTCCGGGCGCGAAGGCCCGCAGCGTTCCGTTGCTCGCGAAGGTCTGGCCCGACAGCACGCCGCTGGTGATCAGGCCGCCGAATGGGAAGCCGGCCTGGCGCAGGTCGCTGTAGAGCACATACGGGTTGGCCGCCGTGCCGGCCCCGGCCACGCCCCAGACGTCCATCCAGTCGCGGTCGGAGCGATAGGCGACGCCCTTCTCGTCGCGATATTCATAGCTGGCCTCGACATGGCCGCGGCCGTTCGCAAAGCGGGTCCCGGCGGCGAGGCCGACGTCGATCTTCTCGCCGTCGCCCTGCTGGGAGACACCGGTCTGGGCCAGCATCTTCAGGCCGTTGAACTTCTTGTCGACGATGTAGTTCACGACGCCGGTAACGGCGTCGGAGCCATAGACGGCCGAGACGCCGCCGGTGACGGTGTCGACCCGCTGGACCAGCATCTGCGGGATCAGGTCGACGTCGACGACGCCGTTCAGCAAGGTGGGCGGCACGCGCAGGCCGTCCAGCAGGATCAGGGTGCGGTTGGCGCCGATGTTGCGCAGGTTCAGCTGGTTGGCCGAGGCGTTGCCGGCCCCGACGCTGCCGGTCGAGGTGGGGTTGACCCCCGCCCCGCGCGAGCCGGCGAACACCGGCAGGACGTTGAGGGCCTCGGCCAGGTTGCCGGGGACTGCGCGCAGGACGTCGTCGGTCTGGACGACGGTGACCGGCGACGGGCTGGCGTCGCCGTTGCGGATGACGCGCGAGCCGGTGACGACCACGGTGTCGACGGTGGTCTCGACCGTGTCGCCGGCGGGCTCCGGAGCGGTCTGGGCGAAGGCCGACGTGGTGAGCGCGAGCGCGCTGGCCCCGGCCAGAAAGACGGCTGTCCTTCCGAGGTTCTTCATCGTTCCCTCCACGCCGTATCCGCTGCCCGGCCGGCCTGTTCTTATGGTTCGCCGCGTTCATTGACGCAGCGTCAGGAGGATGACGCGCCTTCGCCTCGCCCGATGATTGCTTTACCGGACAGGCCTATTCATTTTTCGCCGCCGCGACCGGCCGGAATCTCAAGAAATATTCTGTGACGACTTCACAACGACGAACGCCGACGCGTCCGGACCGCGAGGTCCAGGCGCGCCGGCGTCGAAGAAGCCGAGATGATCTGGATCAGGCGCCGAGGCTGGCCGTGAGGTCGTCGAAGAGCTCGTCGACCGACAGCTTGCGCGGAATGATCTTCTGGTCGAACGCCCAGTCGATGGCGAGCTGCAGACCCTTGCGGTTGGCCTCCAGGCCGAACGGCGGATAGACGGCCGGCGGGCCGCCCTCGGTCAGGGCGCGGCTCTCGACGATCATCCGGTAGATCTCGCGGACCACGTCGGGGCGCTGCCTGGCGACATCCTCGTGGACGACGAAGATGTGGTTGATCGGCACGACCTGCTCGCGCTCGAACCAGGCCTTGGCGGCGTTGAACGGGTCGGGCACCAGGTACTGGACGCGCGGATCCTTGGGCAGGTCGACGCCCTGCAGGGTGGCGGCCAGCTGCCCGTCCAGCATCATCTGGCCGATGTCGGAGCCCTTGGGAAGGCGCACGCAGTTGGCCGGGTCGCTGTATTCCTCCAGGTGGCCGTCGCCGGTGGTGCGCCAGGTGACCTTGTCGAGGTCGACGCCGTACTCGTGCTGGAGCACGCCGCGGATCCACAGGCCGGTGGTCTGGGCGTAGGTGCGCACGCCCACCTCCCTGCCCTCGATGTCCTTGGGGTCGAGGTGGCCGAGGTCCTTGTTGAAGCCGGCGCAATGGTGCTGGAAGCGGCCGGAGATCGGGGCCGGCAGCAGCACGTAGGGCTTTCCGTAGCACTTGGCCTGCAGGTAGGTGACGATCGCCAGTTCGCCGGCGTCGTACTGGTTGCGGCGGACCATGTCCTTGAAGCCGTTGTGGGCCTGTTCGGGGCCGCAGAAGTCCAGGGTGACGATGTCGGACGTCACCCGGCCGTCCTTCATGGCCTTGGTCACCGGATAGTCGGCCAGGTTGGTCTTCAGAGTCAGCACTTCGGCCGCAACGTCGCTCATGACGCGGTCCCTCCCGGTTTTCTTCAGAGTTTGACTTCGATCAGCACCGGGCCCGCCTCGCGGGTGGAGTCGATCATGGCCTGGGTGAAGTCTTCCGCCGTCTCGACGCTGACCGCCGGCACGCCCATGCTCTTGGCCATGGCGACCCAGTCGATCGTGGGGTTGCCGATGTCGATCATCGACAGGGCGCGCGGCCCCGGCGCGGCGCCCGCGCCCATGTTCGAATATTCGGCCTTGAGGATGGCGTAGCTGTTGTTGGCGAAGATGATCGTCGTGACCGGCAGGCCTTCGCGGGCCTGGGTCCACAGCGACTGGATCGTGTACATGGCGCTGCCGTCGCCCACCATGCAGAAGGTCCGGCGCTCCGGGCAGGCCATGGCCGCCCCCGTCGCCACCGGCGTACCGTAGCCGATCGAACCGCCCATGTTCTGGATGGTGTCGTGCGGACGCGCCCCGGCGGTGAGGCCCATCGACTCCCGGCCGGTGGTCAGGGACTCGTCCACCAGGATGCAGTTCTCGGGCATGGCGTAGCTGAGCGCATGGGCGATGCTGACCGGGTTCAGCGCGCCCTGCGGGGCCGCCTGCTCCGAGCGTGCCTGGAGGACCGGCTGGGTCTTCAGCGCGCCCAGGGCCTGCGCCAGCATTTCGAGCCCGAGGACGCTGTCCTCGTCCTTGGCGACCAGCTCGTGCACCTGGCAGCCGGCGGGCTTCAGCACGCTGGGCTTGTCGGGATAGCTGAAGAAGGCGATCGGCTCGCCGGTCTCGACCGTGACGATGTGCTTGAAGGCGCTGAGGAAGGCCACGGCCTGGCTCACGGCGTAGGGAATGCGCTCCAACGGCGTGCGGCCGGCGCCCCGCTCGATGCGGACGCTGAAGAACTGGGTGGCGATGCGGCAGCCGGTGGTGGCGGCGACGCGGCCGGCCAGGTCCAGCGAGCGGCCCCGCATGGATTTGCCCCCGAAGATGATCAGGGTCGGCTCGCCTGACCGCAGCACCTTGGCGATGTGCTCGACCTTGTCGGACGGCGGCGCGCGGCGGGTCGGCTCGCACTTGGGGAGCTGCGAAACCTCGCCCGCCTCGCCCCAGCTGGCGTCGCCGGGCAGGATCAGGGCCGAGACCAGGCCTTCGTTGGCCTTGGCGACGGCGGCGGCGGTGTCGGTGGCGATGGATTCGGCGCCGTCGGTCGTGCGCACCCAGTGGCACAGCGGGCGGGCCAGGCCCTGGATGTCGGAGGTCAGCGGCGCGTCGTACTTCAGGTGCGAGGCGGCGTGCTCGCCGATGATGTTGACCATGCCGACGCCGGCGCGTTTGGCGTTGTGGATGTTGGCAAGGCCGTTGGCGAGGCCCGGTCCCAGGTGCAGCAGGGTGGAGGCCGGCTTGTCCTTCATCCGACCCCAGCCGTCGGCGGCGCCGGTGGCCACGCCCTCGAACAGGCACAGGACGCTGCGGATGCGGGGATTTTCCAGCGCCGCCAGGAAGTGCATTTCCGAGGTGCCGGGATTGGCGAAGCAGACCTCGACGCCCTGGTCGGCCAGCGTGTTCACAAGGCTTTCGGCGCCGTTCATCTCAACTCCTCCACACGAGCGAACGGCTTCAAATGACCGTTCGCCTTGGGGAGAAGGGAGACCATTTCCAGGATTGGCGCTCCAATCCAAACGGGCCGGAAAGCGATAGATTTCCGGGTGTTCTCTGAACCAGCCTCCACCTCCGCCGTCATTCCCGCCCTTGTGGCGGGAACCCCTCGCGCCGCCGCAAAGGTGGAAGGGGCGACGTGCTGAAGCACGTCGCTTGCGCCTCACGTGTCAGCTGAACCAGGGGTTCCCGCCACAAGGGCGGGAATGACGGGAGTTTGTTTGGCGAAGGGG
This sequence comes from Caulobacter sp. GW821-FHT09B11, assembly GCF_059418205.1. Taxonomy (NCBI): domain Bacteria; kingdom Pseudomonadati; phylum Pseudomonadota; class Alphaproteobacteria; order Caulobacterales; family Caulobacteraceae; genus Caulobacter; species Caulobacter sp. GW821-FHT09B11. Next base: position 138,055 of record NZ_JBWKPK010000004.1, read on the forward strand.
AGAGTGCCACCTCCACCGGGTCTCAATACCCCGCCAGTTCCTTGCCCTTGCCGACCACGCCGTAGGAGCGCTGCGGGGCGGCCATCAGCCAGCGGTAGCCCTCGGCCAGCAGGCGCTCGAGATTGCCGGCGTTGGTGTGCGGGTTGCCCACCGGCACGCCGTGGCGCACGCAGGTCTCGGCGACCTTCTTCATGGCGTCGCGCACATCCGGATGGTCGTACTGGCGCGGGAAGCCCATCTCCTGGGAAAGGTCGCCCTCCCCGATCAGCACGAAGCCGACGCCGGGCACCTCTTTCAGGATCTCGTCGAGGGTCTCGACGCCCTTGACGCTCTCGATCATCAGCCCGACCAGCAGTTCGCCGTGCGGGGCCAGCGGCCAGACGTCGGCCTTGGCGTAGTAGTCGGCCATCGACAGGCCCCAGTAGCGGGCGGCGGTGGCGGGACCATCGCCGCGCACGCCGCGCGGCTCGTACAGCGGGGCGTTCCTGGGGCGGGCGTAGCGGCACGAGGCGACGGCGTTATAGGCCTGGGCCACGTCGTTGATGTGCGGCCAGATCACGCCGTAGACGCCGCGGTCCAGGGCCTGCTTGGCGTAGGCCTGGTTCATCTCGACGCCGTTGGCCGGCACGCGGACGATCGGGGTGACCTGCGGCGCGAGGGTGGGCGCCGAATGGATCTGCTTGCGGTTCAGCAGGTACTGCAGGGAATCGCCGAGGGCGGCCATGTCCCAGGGATTGTGCTCCATCTCGAACACCAGGCCGTCATAGGGCGAGTCCGAGAGGTCGATGGCGCTCTGCTTGTCGGCCTTGGCGAAGCAGGTGAAGGCGGGCTTGCCGGCTTCCCAGGCGCGGATGACGCCGTTCAGGCGGGTGTCGGTCATGGTTCTTCCCCGTGGTTTCTGTCCGACTGAGCTAGACCCGCGCGGCCGTCCCGCCCTGATCGATGAACCTTCCCCACCGATAGAAAAAGCGCGCGGGAGCCGGTCAAGCCCCCGCGCGCCAGTAGTCCCATGCGCTTTCAGGACGGGGATCGGGAAGGACGTCGGATCAGACCCTCATGGACCCACCAAAGTTCGCCTCCCTCGCCCTCGTGGCGAGGGCCCATGCCGGCGACCGCTCAGACCTTGGCGGGCTTCCAACGATCTGAGCGGCGGAACGATGGGCCCTGGGCACAAGGCCCAGGGAGGCGGTGTTTGGTCTGAAGTGGAAGCGAGCTCCCTACTCCTCGGGATTCCAGTACATGAAGCCCATGCCCTCGCCGGTGCCGGCGGCGGTGCGCCAGCAGGGCACGTAGTCGACCAGGGTCATCTGCGCGCCGGTGTGCTGCAGGGCCATCATGACGATGCTGTAGATCTTCACCTCGGAGGTGCCCGACTGGTAGTAGCCGTCGGGGATCGCGGCGAGGCCGTCGTAGTCGTAGGCCGCCAGCTTTCCCATGACGTCGCGGTCGAAGTCCTCGTCGTTGACGAAGTGCGACAGCCCGCCCGAGGCGATGATCGCCACGCGCACGTCGGCCGGCCAGGCCTCGATCGCCTCGCGCAGCACGCGGCCGAACTCGATGCAGCGGCTCATCGACGGCTGGGTCGGCGGATAGAACAGGTTGAACAGCACCGGCACGTGCGGCGGCGGCTGGTCGCCCATGATCTGGTGATAGACGAAGCTGTAGGCGTGCGGCACCACCGGATAGTCCGGCTTGCTGCCCTGGCGCTGCTCCATCCAGACGTTGTCGGGCCAGGCCTGAAGGTCGTTTAGGTCGAAGCCCTCCTTCTGGAAGGCCTTGATCAGATAGGTCGCCAGCTCCGGATAGGCCTTGTGCACGACGTGGTGGTCGGGCGCGTAGACGGGGCGCTGCGGCGGGCCGTTGTGGACCTCCTCGCCGGTATAGATGGTGATCGACGGCGACTGGTCGGGCCAGATCTCCTTCTGGTCCTTGCCCAGCACGATGGCGACGTCGATCTTCGCGCGGCCATAGGCGTCGGCCATCTTGTCGAGGGCTGCGCGGCAGCGGCCGGCGCGCTCGGTGCGCTCCTCAATGGTCAGGAACGGCTCGAAGGCCGCGCTGCGATGGGCCTCCAGCTCCGGATAGGTCCAGGTGCGGTTCCGGAACCACAGCTCGGGGTTCTTGCGGTCCCGCTCGCCGTTGGTCAGCCAGTCTTCGGGCGCCTGCCCCAGCATGCCGCTGTGGGGCGCCGCCATCCCGAACACGATCTTGGCCATCTTACGCGTCTCCCAAAATTCTCAGACAGGTCCGGGCGCTCAGGCTTTCGCCTCGGCGTCCTCGGGAACCTTCGGCGCCCACTCGGGCCGCAGCATCACGATCACCGTCAGGGCGCCCAGCACCAGGAAGGCGAAGATCAGGGTCATCGGAGCCACGAACGAGCCGGTGGCGTGCAGCAGCCAGCCGGTGATCAACGGCGCGACGCCGCCCGCCAGGGCCGTGGCGACGTTCTGAACGCCCTTCACCCGCCCGACGATCGGGGCCGGGATCAGGGTCAGGCTGCAGAGCGCCAGGTTGTTGGCGGTGGTCAAACCCAGGCCCGACAGAGAGGCGACATTCCAGAACAGCGCGGTGTTGACGTCGGTGGCGCGGGCGCCCAGCAGCACCGTGCAGGCGATGGCGAAGCCGGCGACGACGAAGATCTTGCGGATCAGCACCGGGCGGCCGTAGCGCTGGATCAGCTTGTCGGCCGCATAGCCCGAGGCCAGAGCGACCAGGGCGATGCCCATGAAGCTGTAGAAGGTGTAGAGGCCCATCTGCTCCAGCGACAGGCCGCGCTGCTCGACCAGATAGGCCGGCATCCAGGTCATGCAGAAGAAGGTGAAGTAGTTGTAGCAGAAGTTGACCACCAGCGTGCCCCAGACCAGCGGACTGGACAGGATGGTCAGGATCGAGACGTCGACCTTCTTCTTGGCGGCCGCCACCGTCGCCGCGGCTCGGGTCGGCAGGTCGCTCTTCACCGCCAGCATCCACGGCACCAGCCAGACCAGGCCCGCGAGACCGGTGATCAGGAACATCAGCTGCCAGTTCAGGTGGACGATCAGCCAGGCCGCCAGGGGCGCGCCGACGGCCGGTCCGAACTTGGCGCCGAGCATATAGACGCCGACGGCCGCGCCGCTGTTGTCGGGGTGGAAGTTGTTGCGGATCCAGCGATAGCTGGCCGGCACCACGACGGCTTCGGCCGCACCGACCAGCAGGCGCATCAGGATCAGGCCCCACAGGGCCGGCATCAGTCCGATGGCCGCCGAGGCCAGGCACCAGATCACGAAGCAGATGGCGTAGGGCCGCTTGACGCCGAAGCGGTCGACCGCCCAGCCCATCGGCACCTGGAACAGGGCGTAGGACCAGAAGAACGCCGAGTTGATCCAGCCACGGTCCACGTTCGTCAGGGCGAAGTGTTCCTTGAACGGTCCGGTCGTCAGGGCCGCCGAGATGTTGATGCGGTCGACGAAGGCGATCAGCGCCCCCACCGCCAGCAGGGCCAGAACGCCCCAGCGCGCCCAGGCCTTGGAGGGTTTAGCCGCCACCGTCGGCTGCGACGCTGCGACGGCGTCTTCGGTTGTCGTCACCACTTGCACCTGCTCCATCCCCTGCTGTCGGTCTTGCGCCGTCGCTGTTGTTCTTAGACTTCAGTCCGCCAGGCTCGGGTAGAGCTTCCTGGCGGTGTTTCCGAAGATCCAGGCCTGGTCGGCCTGCGAAAGCGACGAGAGCCGCTGCCGGGCCGTGGCCAGGATCTCCGACAGGGTTCCCGGCGAGGTCGGGAAGTTCGAGCCCCAGGCCAGCCGGTCGGCGCCGAACGCCTCGACCACCTTGGGGAACCAGGTCTCCGGCGTGGCCGCGCCCTTGGTGCTGTCGCCCATGATCCGGGGGGTCAGCTTCAGATGGATCGACGGCAGGTCGGCGATGTCGAACAGGCTCTGGGCGGCCGCATAGGGAGGGCCGTCGGCGACCTCCGGACGGGCCAGGTGGTCGAGGATGATCGGCACGTTCGCGAAGCGCTCGGCCAAAGCCCGCACCTGCGGCAGGCCCACGGGGCCGGTCTGGATGCACATGGTCAGGCCCAGCTCGCCCAGCAGTTCCCAGGCAGGATAGGCGCTTTCATCCTCCAGCTCGGTGGGGTCGAAATCCTTGGTGCTGCCGCCGGTGAAGATGCGCAGGCCGGCCAGGCCCTTGTCGGTCCAGGCCTTGATCGTCTCGACCGCATCGAGCGCGCGCACGTCCACCGAACCCACGGCGATCAGACGGTCGGCGTGAGCGTTGCAGGCATCGACGACGTAGCTGTTGTCGAAGCCGTAGGTGGTGGAGGAATGGACCACGGCCGCCTTGGCCACGCCCGCCTCGTCCATGGCCGCGATCAGGGTCTCGACCACGCAGGGCCGCTCCTGCGACCAGTCCGAGCGCTTGCCGAACAGCGGCGCCGGCGGATAGCGACCCTCGTCATCCGAGATCACGTGCGGATGGATGTCGATCACCGAAGACATAAGCGCTCCCTGGACTGGCCTCCGGCGGGCTGGTCGCCGCCGTTGTTTCGAGGGCCATGGAACGCGAGATCGGGCTTCGGGAGCAGTCGAAGCTATGCGGTGAGGTATAAGTTTCGGGCCGTCGCGAAAGACGAAGGGCGCGGCGCGGACCTCCCGCACCACGCCATCCTAGAGCCTTGATATTCTAGCCTATTTGCCCTGCGACTTCAGAAGCGCGTCGAGGCGCGGATAGACCCGTCGGGCGTTGCCTTCGTAGATGTTGTAGCGGTCTTCCTCGGTGAGGCTGACGCACGCGTCCACGTAACGCTTGGTGTCGTCGAAATAGTAGCCGGTGTCGGGATCCTTGCCCCGCACGGCGCCGATCATCTCCGAGCCGAACAGCACGTTCTTCGACGGGATGACCTTGGTCAGCAAATCGACGCCCGGGTGGTGATAGACGCAGCTGTCGAAGAAGATGTTGTCCAGCAGGCCTTCCAGCGGCCGGTTGGCCATCTCCAGCGACATGCCGCGATAGCGGCCCCAGTGATAGGGCACCGCGCCGCCGCCGTGCGGGATCACCAGGCGCAGGGTCGGGAAATCCTTGAACAGGTCGCTCTGCAGGATCTGCATGAACACCGAGGTGTCGGCGTTCAGGTAGTGGGCGCCTGTGCCGTGGAAGTTCGGATTGCAAGAGGCCGCCACGTGCACCATGGCCGGCACATCGAGGTCGCACAGGGCCTCGAACAGCGGATACCACTCGCGATCGGTCAGCGGCTTGCCGGTCCAGTAGCCGCCGGTCGGGTCGGGGTTGAGGTTGGCGCCGACGAAGCCCAGTTCCTCGACGCAGCGGCGCAGTTCGGGGATCGAGTTGGCCGGCGGCGCGCCGGGCGACTGCGGCAGCTGGCAGACCGGCACGAAGTTGTCCGGATAGATCTCGGTCACCCGCTTCACCAGGTTGTTGGAGACCTCCGCCCACTGCAGGCTGGTGCGCTCGTTGCCCAGGTGGTGGCTCATCAGGCCGGCGATCGGCGAGAACAGGGTCAGGTCGCTGCCCCGCTCCTGCTGGAGCTTCAGCTGACCGTTGCCGACGCCTTCGCGGATCTCGTCGTCGCTGACGTGAGCTTCCGAGACGGGCGGCGCGCTCGACGGGCTGTCGGCGGCGTCGACCTGGCGCTGGCGCCAGTCGCGGAACGACTTCGGAACGGTGGTGAAGTGGCCGTGGCAATCGATGATCATGGTCTGGTCCTTCACGCTCACAGCTTGTCGGTATCGACGAACAGGTCGTCGATGCTCATCCGCTTGGGGGTCAGCCCCTGGGCGAAAGCGGTGCGCTCCAGCGCCTCGATGGTCGGGCGGTTGGCCTCGATGCCGTAGGGCAGCGGGTCGGGACCGACGATCTGCGTCAGCTTGACGTACTTCTTCTCGGTGGCGTTCTGCGGGCCTTCGGCGCGCACCTTAGCCAGCCACTCGTCCTTGGCGCGCTTGAAGGCGTCGTAGAGCGACTTGGCGATCCACGGATGCTCTTCCAGCACCTGGTCCTTGACCACGATCGTGCCGTGCATCGGATAGACGCCGGTGCGGCGGAAGTAGTCGGCCTCCAGCTCGGCGGCGTTGGGCAAGAGGTCTGGATAGTCGGCCTCGACCTCCTGCCAGCCGCCCGTCGGGGCGCCGGTGCGACCGATGCCGGCCGCGCCCTCGACTCCCGCCGACAGCTCGCCATCGGCCATCATGTCGGCCAGCGGACGGGTGGCGTGGATGACGTTGCCCGGCAGCTTCAGCTCGCGGACATGCTCCTCGTCGTCGACCACCCAGGTGACCTTCGACGGGTCCAGGCCGCAGTCGTCCATCAAAGCCTGGCGCAGCCAGACGCCGGTGGTCACCGTATAAGCGCGCACGCCGACCTTCTTGCCCTCCAGGTCCTTGGCCGTGACGATGCCGGCGTCGGGGCGGATCAGCATGCCCGAATGGTGGAAGCGGCGGACCACGAAGATCGGCAGCGCCTTGAACGGCGCGCTATAGGCCCGGGCGATGATGTAGGTCGTGGGCGCGATCTCGCAGACGTCGAACTCGACGTCGCGCACCATCCGGCGGAAGGCGCCGATCTGCGGCTTGACGGTGATGATCTCGGCCTCGACGCCCTCAATGGGGATCGAGCCGTCGCGGATGGCCGACGTGTGCGGATGTTCCGCCACGGCGATCTTAAGGGGCACCTTGTTCCCGGCCACAATTCCTCTCCTTGCACGCATCAGCATCCGGGTTGCGGTCATGCGACGGTTTCCGCCCCGGTTCGACCGCACAAAGGCTGGCGACGCGGCGCAACCGCAACGGCCGCTCCGCGAAACCTTGAGGGCGCGCGCCATTTCCTATCGGCGCAGCGCGAAGGCGGCGATAGGTTCGATGCGAAGGGTGATAAGTTTTGCGTCTAAAGGCGTCATAGATCACGCGCTGCCGGACAGGTTTCTTATCACCCCGCCGCACCACATAGGCGCAATCGCACGCGTTTCTACGGCAACTAGAATCAACGACAACGCCTGGGAATGATTGCGGAATTCCCGAGTTTTCTCGGGCTTCTTGATCATCGGACGCGCCGCGATCGCCGCATGGACGCATTGCCCCCGCCCTCGACCAGCCCCGTCCACGCCGCTCCCGCCCCGACTTGCACCCCGATTGATTCCTGTTACCGCTTGGCGATCGGAGGAAGAAAAATGATCGACATGGATCCTGAACACAGGGCCGCGTCGCTGAGCTTTCGCCAGCTGAAGCTGTTCGAAAGCGTCGGGCGGCTTTGCAGCGTCCGCAGGGCGTCGGAGGAGTGCAATCTCTCCCAGCCCGCCGTGACCCAGGCCCTGGCCAAGCTGGAGCAGCAGATCGGCGCCGTCCTCTTGGAGCGCCGCGCCAGCGGCAGCTATCTCAACGAGCTGGGCGAGATCTTCCACCGCCGCACCACCCGCCTGTTCGAGCAGTTCGAGCAGGCCCTGACGATCCTGGGCGTGCCCGAAGAGACCGCGCCGGTGATCGCCAAGCGCATCTCCCGCTCCCAGGCCCGCAGCCTGATCGCCATCGTGGAGAGCGGCTCGTTCGGCCAGGCGGCGCAGTCTCTGGAGCTGTCGCAGGCCTCGCTGCAGCGCGCCGCCCGCGACCTGGAGGGCAACCTCAAGAAGTCGATCTACTACCGCACCGCCGCCGGGGTGATGGTGACGCCGGCCGGGGTCGAGTTCGGCCGCCGGATCAAGCTGGCCACCCAGGAGATCGAGTGGGGCATCCAGGAGATCGAGGCCGCGCGCGGCAGCGTCGCCAGCCAGATCGCCATCGGGGCCATGCCGTTCGGCGGCAGCATGCTGCTGGCCTCGGTGCTCGACGCCTTCGTCCAGGCCAACCCCAAGGTCGACGTCAAGATCGTCAACGAGAGCGCCTCGGAGATGCTCAAGCGCCTGAGGGACGGCGAGGTCGATTTCGTCATCGGCCTGGTGCAGGAGACCACGGCCGACGACCTGGTCAACGAGGCCCTGGCCCGCACGCCCTACACCGTCGTCGCCCGACGCGGCCACAAGCTGGCGCGGCAGGGCGAGGTCAAGCTCGAGGACCTGCTGCAATACGACTGGGTGGTGGGCACGCCAGGCGCCAGCCGCCGGGCCTGTTTCGAGCGAATGTTCGAGGGCGGCCCCGGCCCCAAGACCTCGATCGCCACCAGCGCCCTTCCGATCGTCCGCCACCTGCTGCTGCGCAGCGACCGCCTGGCGCTGATGACCTCGTACGAACTGATGCACGAGAGCGACCTGACCGCCCTGCCCTTCGGCCCGGTGGGACCCGCGCCCGCCATCGGCGTGACCAGCCGGGCCGGCTGGCTGCCCACGGGCCTGCACCAGGCGTTCATCGACCTGCTGCGCCGTCACACCGCCGACACCACGACGCCGACCCTGATGCGGCGCGCCGGCTGATCGTCGCCAGCTTGACCGAAGGCGGCTAGCATCGACGCCTGCACAGGCAATCCGGGACACTTCGAACATGCCTATCCAGACCGTGGAACTCGAAACCGCCGACGGCCCGCACCCGGCCTTCCTCCACACGCCCGCCGGCGAAGGCCCTTGGCCCGGGGTGTTCCTCCACGTGGACGAGCCGGACGGCGCGCCCCGAGCGCAGGAGATCGCCGAACGGCTGGCGTCGTCCGGCTATGCGGTGCTGACGCCGGAACCGGCGACGAACGCCGCCCAACCGTTCGCCTGGTCGACCCCCACCGCCTTGCAAGGCCAAGGTGCCGCCTGGCTTGGCCAGATTTACAATGCGGCGATGATCGGCGTCGGGCTTATCGACAACGTCTTGCATCCGTCTACCGGGGAAGTTCCCTTCCTGCACCTGAAGGACGGCAAGGCCGCCGTCCATGGCGCGGGCGACCAGACGGCCCGCCTGCAACAGGCTCTGGTGGAAGCCGGCGTCGAGCTGCGGGTCGATCCCTGATCCAGAAAAGCGCGCCGTTGAAGCCGGACGAAGGAAAAGCATGACCGGGTCCCCACATCGCACGCCGACCCGCCGAGCGGTCGGCGCCGGCGCCCTGTCGCTGCTGGCGACCGGGGCCGCGCGCGCCGCGCCGCCGACCCAGACGCTGGTCTATGTCGGGACCCAGGCCAACGAAGCCGGACAGGGCGTGGTCGCCGCGCGGCTGGACGCCAAGACCGGCCGGCTGACGCCGCTCGGCGTCGTGGCCGAGATCGCCCGCCCGACCTGGGTGCTGGCCCATCCCTCTCGCACGGTGCTGTACGTCGTCAGTGAGACCGGCGCCGATGGCGTGCAGGGCAAGGTCCACGCCCTGCGCGCAGACCTCGCCACCGGCCGGCTGAACCCGATCTCGGCGGTGGACTCGGGCGGCGGCGGGCCGACCCACCTGGCGCTCGATGCGGCGGCCAAGGGCCTGCTGGTCGCCAACTACGGCTCGGGCCATGTCGCCGCCCTGCCCGTCCGCGCCGACGGCGGGCTGGAACCGCCAGCCTCGGTGCAGGCCGACCAGGGCTCAGGCCCCTCGCCGCGCCAGAAGGGTCCGCACGCCCACGGCTCGGTCGTGGATCCATCGGGCCGCTTCGTGCTGGTCGCCGACCTCGGCGCCGACCGGGTGTTCGTCTATCCCTACGACCGCCGCGCGCGACGACTGGGACCGGCGACGACCGACAGCCTCGCCCTGCCGCCGGGCTCGGGACCGCGTCACCTGGCCTTCCATCCGGGCGGCCGTTTCGTCTTCCTGATCACCGAGCTGGTCCCGCAAATTCGCGCCTATGCCTGGGACGCCCGTCAGGGACGCCTGACGCCGGCGCATGCGACGCCGCCGCTTTCCGAGACCCTGAAGGCCAGCGGCGCCGAGATCGCCGTCAGCCGCGACGGCCGGTTCGTCTACGCCTCGGTGCGGGTGGAGAACGTCATCGTCGCCTTCGCCGTCGATCCGCGCACGGGCGCCCTGACCGAGATCCAGCGCATCGCCAGCGGCGGCCAGACGCCGTGGAGCTTCGCGATCGATCAAACGGGCCGCTGGCTGTTGGCGGCCAACCAGGGCTCGAATACGGTGACCGTCCTGGCGCGTGATCCGGCCACCGGCCGTCTCGCCGTCACCGACCAGGCCCTGCCGGTCGGCAAGCCCACCAGCCTCGCGTTCCTGGCCGCCCGCTAGGCGCCGCCGCAACCATCGGATCCCGCGTGAAAGCTTCCCCTCCCCGCAAGCTCGGCCCGTTCGAGGTGGCCCCGATCGGCCTCGGCTGCATGAACCTCAGCCACGCCTACGGCGCGCCGCCGCCGGCGCAGGACGGCGAGCGGTTATTGAACCGGGCGCTGGACCTGGGCGTCAACCTGCTGGACACCGCCGCCCTCTATGGCGGCGGGAACAACGAGACTCTGGTCGGCCGCGCGGTCGGCCATCGCCGCGACGAGTACGTGCTGGCCAGCAAATGCGTGCTCGACATGGACGGAGCCCGGCGCGTGCTGGACGGCTCGCCCGAGGCGATCACGGCCAGCCTCGACCGCTCGCTGCAACGGATGGGCGTCGATCACATCGACCTCTTCTACCTGCATCGCCTGGACCGCAAAGTGCCGATCGAGGACTCGGTCGGCGCTCTGGCCCGCGCGGTCGAGGCCGGCAAGATCCGGACGATCGGTCTCTCGGAAATGTCGGCCGCCACGCTGGAGCGCGCCCACGCCGTCCACCCGGTCGCCGCCATGCAGAGCGAGTACTCGCCGATGGTGCGCAATCCGGAGGTGGCGGTTCTGGAGGCCTGCAAGCGGCTGGGCGTCGCCTTCGTGGCCTTCTCGCCGGTGGCGCGGGGCCTGCTGGCCGGCGGCGTCACCAGCGCGGCCTACGCCAAGGGCGACATCCGCGCCTGGATGCCGCGCTTCGTCGAGCCGAACCTGGCCCACAACCTGGTCGCCGTGAGGGCCTTCGACGCTCTGGCCGGCGAGCTTGGCCTGACGCCGGCCCAGCTGTCGCTGGCCTGGACCCTGGCGCGCGGCGAGCACGTCGTGCCGATCCCGGGGACCACGAGCCTGGCGCACCTGGAGGAGAACCTCGGCGCGGCCGGGGTCGAGCTTTCGGTCGATGTGGTCGCCCGCATCGACGTCCTGTTCGCCGGCGACGCCGTGCATGGCCCGCGCTACCCGGCCGAGGCCCAGGCGCAGATCGACACCGAATTGCTGCCGGACGAGGTGCTGGCGTAGGACGTTCGGGACGCCTCCTCCCCCAAAAAACGTCCCTCCAGAACGCCTTCCTGGGCCTCGTGCCCAGGATCCATCGTGCAGCTTCTCAGACCTTGGAGAACCTGCTCGGGTCTGAGCGGTCGCCGGCATGGGCCCTCGCCACAAGGGCGAGGGAGGCGGTTGAGAGGCAAACAAGGATGGGCGAAGCCATGCCGGCCTCGCCCCTTCTTCGCATTCCCGAAAAAGCGGCCAGAAGCGCCCCAGCGCCTCCGGCCAGGCCTCGCGCTAGAACTTCGCGCCCACCCGCAGGCCGTAGGTGCGGGGCGGCAGGTATGAGCCGTAGTAGACGCCGGCCGTCGAGGTGGCGAAGGCGTAGGACTTCACCAGTTCGTCGGTGATGTTGTTGGCGTAGGCCGTCACCGACCACACGCCTTCCGGCGAGTCGTAGCTCAGGTTCAGATCGCCCGTCGTGTAGGCGTCCTGGCGGATGATAGGACTGCGGATGTCGAACAGCAGGTACTGCTTGCTGACGAAACGAGCCCGGGCCGCCGCCGTCAGGCTGCCGCCGTTGGGCAGGTCGAAGCGGTGCGAGTAGTCTACCGTCACCGTCGACTTCGGCGACTTGGGCAGCGGATTGCCCGAGAAGTTCCCGCCCGACGAATAGGGTGTGACCGGCAGCACGAAGTCGTTGAACTCCGAGTGCGTCAGGGCCGCGACCACGCCGAGGCGGTCGGCGGAGCTGATGGCCCACTGCGATTCCAGCTCCAGGCCGTACACAGTCGCCTTGTCGGCGTTGTAGGTGATCCGGCCCGAGGCGGTGCAGGCCGCCAGGTTCGACGGCAGGTTCAGACAGCCCAGCTGGCTGGCCTGGTAGTCCTTGTAGCCGTAGTGGAAGGCCGTGAGGTTCAGCTGCAGCGCATTGCTGAACAGGCGGTTCTTCGACCCCGCCTCGAACGACAGCACCTTCTCGGGCTCGTAGGAGTTGGGCGGCAGGCCGTCGTAGTTGCCGCCGGCCTTGTAGCCGGTCGCGGCGGTGAAATAGATCAGCGAGCGCTCGGCCAGCTGGTACTCGGCCGAGGCCTTCCAGTTGGTCGCCTTCCACTCGGCGTTGGCGACGTTGTTGATGTTGGACAGCAGCACGCCCGCGGCGTTGCGCACCTGGGTGCTGCCGTTCTGCTTCTTCTGGTCGTTGGTGTAGCGCAGGCCGCCGGTCAGGCGCAGCTTGTCGGTGACATGCCAGGTGGCCTGGCCGAACAGGGCGCGCGAGAAGGCGTCGATGTCCGGATAGCCGAAGGTGACCTGGGTCGGCGGCGCCAGCAGCACCTGGTACGAACTCTGGGCCTCGCCCCAGTAGTAGGCGCCGAGGATCCACGACACGGTCTGGTCGCCGGGCGAGGCCAGGCGCACTTCCACCGACTGCTGCTTGGCTTCCTGGTTCAGCTGGATGCGGCGGTCGCTGGCGTAGAGGTTTTCCAGCCTCATCTCGTGATAGGCCGGCAGCACCGTCAGGGTGACGGCACCCAGGTCCCAGGTGATCTCGCTGTGGACGCCCCAGTTGCGGTTGTCGATATGGGCGCCGGGGTTGACGGTGTTGGTCGAGCGCGGATCAACGCCGGCCACGTTCAGCTTGTAGGCCGCCGGACCCACGCCCTTGCGCAGGTCGTAGTCGGCGCCCAGCAGGATCGACAGGTCGTCGGTCGGCTTGATCAGCAGCTGGCCGCGGAAGGCCCGGGAATCCTGGTCCTCGCTCTTGCCGTCGGCGGCGTAGCCGTCGCGCTTGAGGGTGCGCATGGCGACCCGGGCGGCGATCTTGTCGCTGAGCGGCAGGTTGACCATGCCGCTGACGCCGACCTGGTCGTAGGAGCCGTATTCGGCGCCCAGGGCGGCCTCGAAGTCGAAGCGCGGGCGGGCCGAGATGACGTTGATGGCGCCGGCGGTGGCGTTACGGCCGTAGAGCGTGCCCTGCGGTCCGCGCAGCACCTCGACCTGCTGGATGTCGTAGATCAGCCCGCCGGTCGACTGCGGCCGGCCCAGATAGACGCCGTCGATGTGGTAGGCGACGGCCGGGTCGCCCTGCGGGCCGTCATTGGTGCTGAAGATGCCGCGGATGGCGACGCCGGTGGCGGCGTTGCTGGAATTGATCTCGACGTTGGGCGCCGAGCCTTGCAGGGCCTGCAGGTTCGGCGCGGCCTGCTTCTCCAGGCTGTCGGCGCTGATGGCCGTAACGGCCACGGGAATGTTCTGGACGTTTTCGCTGCGCTTCTGGGCGGTGACGACCACCTCCTCCAGCGCGGCGGGCTCGACCGGCGCCTGGCCGGCGGCCTGGGCGTTGGCGACGGCGCTCCAGCCGATCGCGATGCCGGCGCCGGCGAGCAGCGCGGCCTTCAGCGGGCGACGTCCGGGCATGGTTTGACCCCTCATTCGTAACCTCCCTCATATTTCATCGCCCCGCCTCTTTGGACTGGGGTCGTTGATTGGTTCTTGGATCGACGGCCCCGCACACGACCGGTCGCCGACCTGAAATTCGCGGGGGCCGAGCCTTGGAGGATCGCCAGCGATCGAGGCGCGAAGTCTCGCACGCCCGCCGCGACAAGCGGCGGAGCCCTGCGCCGAGACGCGCTCTCGATGTCATGCTGACGATCCTCTGAGGTCTCTCCCGCCCCCGCTGATCTCCGAGTTGAAGTAGATCAGGCGGAAGACGGAAGAGAGGGATCGAAAACCCGCAGCGCCCGATAGCTTTACCGAACGCCGTTTGCCTTATCCGGCTGGCAGGTACATGGGCATGGAGTCTTCCCAAAGACTGTCGGTCAGCAGGCGCTTGCCCGTGCCGTCGGCGTTCATGACCATGATCTGGCCGTAGGGCTGGAACGTGTTGTCATAGAGCGCGGCCTCCTCGCGGAAGCCGTACATGCCGGTGCTGAACAGGATGCAGCCGTCGGCGCTCCAGACGGCGTGGCCGTCGTTGCCGCGGTTGGTGGTCAGGCGCTGCAGGTCCGAGCCGTCGGGCCGGATCGTGAAGACGTCGAAGTTCACCGCATCGACTTTTCGCGTGAAGACGATGCGCTTGCCGTCCGGCGACCAGAACGGAAGGTTGTCGTAGCCGGTGGTCAGCACCCGGATCTGGCGGGTGTCGAGATTGATGATCCGCAGGCCCTTCTCGCTCTCGCCCCAGACCCGGAAGACGATCTCCTTGCCGTCGGCCGAGTAGCTGGGGAAGCCCGAATGGATCGCGCCGTCGGTCAGGGGCTCGTAGTCGGCCCCATCGGCGCGCACCCGCATCAGGGTGGCCTTGCCCTTGGCGCGTTCCTGGAACCAGACGCCCATGCCGAAGGTCAGCCACTGGCCGTCGGGCGACCAGCCCGGCATGAAGGCGCCGGCCAGGCCCTTCTTCAGCAGCACCGGGTCCAGCCCCTTGCCCGCGACGTCGAACACCACGCGGCGGTTCGAACCGTCGCGGTTCATCGTCACCAGCGAGGAATTGCCCTGCTGCTTTTCGGTGATCGCCAGGACGCCGTCCTTGGAGACGACCGGGAAGACGTCGGTGTGCAGGTAGTCGAACTTCGGGTCCCAGCTGTAGAGCGGCTTGAACTGGCCCCGGGCCTTGAAACCGACCTTCTCGTAGATGACGCTTTTGCCGTCGGGCGACCAGACGGGCGAGCGCACCACGCGCTTGACCGGAGCCTCGCCGTCGGTGGTGTAGAGCCCCTCTTCCGGCCCGCCCTTGCGCTGATAGGCGACGACGTCGTTGGCCAGGAACTGCGGGAAGAGCTTGAAGCCCGGACCCGAGGTCAGCTCGACGCGCGCGCCGGTGACCACATCGACCGAGACGATCTGGGAGGTGACGCCGCCGACGGTGTCGGGGCGGCGGGTGAACCAGGTATCCTCGGTGGTCAGTTCGTAGAAGGCTACCCGCTTGCCGTCCGGCGACCACTTGGGAGAGCCCAGGCAGTAGCCGGGCCTGGAGGCGATGCGGCGGAAGCCCTTGCCGTCGACGCCGATGACGTAGATTGACAGTTCCTGGGTGTGCTCCCAGCCCTTGCCCTCGTGATGGCCGCGCCAGTCGGTGTTGCGGTCGGACGAGAAGGCGATCCATTTGCCGTCCGGCGACCAGGAAGGGCGGAAGAAGCCGTTGGGCAGACTGGGATCGCCCTGCACCTCGGGCGCGCCGGTCAGGTTGGTCAGACGCCTGGTCTTCAGGTCCAGGATCCAGACGTTGGCGACGTAGCCCTGACGGGTCGAGACGAAGGCCAGGCGCGTACCGTCCGGCGACAGTTCGCCGGAGTCGTCTACCGCCGAGCCGACGACCAGCGGCTGAATGTTCGAGCCGTCGAGATTGGCGCGGAAGAGGTCCGACTGGCCGTCGCCGTTGCGCTCGGACGTGAAGACCACCGACCTGCCGTCGGCGCTGAAGCTGGCGTGATAGTCGAACACCGAGCTGGACAGCAGCTTGCGCTCGTTGGAGCCGTCGGCGTCGGCGATGTAGAGCTCGGACGACGAAGGCCCGATGCGGTTCATCAGCATCACGCCCTTCGACGACGCGGGCCTGGCCGCCGCGGCCATCGCCTTGCCCGCCATCAACGCGGCCGGAACAGCGGCGAGGAAGTGTCGGCGATCCATGGTTTCCTCCTGGTGCGCGCCGCCTGTCACGCGGCGGCTTGGTCTTGGTTGGACGGCGTCGGCTCCGTCTTCTTGTTCTTCCAGGCTAAGCCGGAGAAAGGCCCGGCGTGTCGATCAGATTTGCGTCCGCCCCGATCCATTTCGGCGCGAGACGTCCTCTACCTGGGCGGATTCGAAGGTCCGCGCCCGGCGAAGGGCCGGGAACCACCAGGCCCAGAGGCCGGTGACGATGATCGCCCCCACGCCACCGAACACCACGGCCGGGACCGGCCCAACGGCGGCGGCGAGGAACCCCGACTCCGCCTCGCCCAGTTCGTTGGAGGCCGAGATGAACAGCGACGACACCGCCGCCACCCGTCCCCGCATCGCGTCGGGCGTCGACAGCTGGATCAGCGACTGGCGGACATAGACCGACAGCATGTCGGCCGCGCCCAGCACCGCCAGGCAGGCCAGCGACAGCGGCAGCCAGCGCGACAGGCCGAAGACCACGGTGGCGACGCCGAAGACCGCGACGGAGACCAGCATCTTGACCCCGACGTCGTTCTTCAGCGGCCGCCACGAAAACAGTAGCGCCGTGGCCATGGCCCCGGCCGCCGGGGCGGCGCGCAGGTGGCCCAGCCCCTCCGGCCCCACATGCAGGATGTCGCGGGCGAAGATCGGCAGCATGGCCGTGGCCCCGCCCAGCAGCACGGCGAACAGGTCCAGCGAGATCGCCCCCAGCACCAGCTTGTTGGCGCGCACGTAGGACAGGCCCTCGATCATCAGCTTCCAGGGCTTTCGCGGCGGGCCGATCGTGCGGGCGGCGGGGCGCACCAGCAGCATGCAGGCCAGCGACAGGGCGAACAGCAGCGCGCTGGCGACATAGGGAACGGGCGGCGACCAGGCGTAGAGATAACCGCCGGCGGCCGGACCGAGGATCGAACCGACCCGGCCCGCGATCGCGTTGGTGGCGATGGCCAGGGGCAGCACCTCGGGCGGCACGATGTTGGGGCCCAGGGCGTTGAGCGCCGGCGTGGAGAACGCCCGCGCCACGCCCAGGAACGCCGCCACCACGAGCAGGGCCGGAATCGTCGCACCGCCCGACCAGGTCAGCCAGCCCAGGGCGACGGCGCACAGCAATTGCAGCGAGGTGGTGAGGCAGACGATCAGCCGGCGATCGTAGCGGTCGGCCGCCCAGCCCGTGACCAGGGTCAGGACGAACAGCGGCGCGAACTGGGCCAGGCCCACGAAGCCCAGCTGAAGCGCGGCGTCCTTGGTGTCCATGGTGGCGCGCGCCAGGTCGTAGACCTGCCAGCCGACGACGATGACCAGGATGTTCTGGGCCAGGACCGAACACATCCGCGCCGTCCAGAAATAGCGGAAGCTGGCGAACGCGAAGGGGTGGCGCGGCTGGGCCATCGGATACTCCTCGCCGCGAACGGACGGCGACGTCGCGCACCTTTAGCGCCGCTTGGCCCGCGCGGTCACGCCAGGAGCGTCCTTGCACACAGAACCGATAACCGGCGCCCCGTACCAAGGACGGCTACGGGAGGAGCCAGGACCATGACCACGGGCGCGGAAGCCGCCGTGCGGATGCTGCAGCACCACGGCGTCAAGCACATCTTCGGCCTGTGCGGCGACACCAGCCTGCCGTTCTATGACGCCCTGGCGCGGCTGGATCACGGCATGGAGCACGTGCTGACCCGCGACGAGCGCAGCGCCGCCTACATGGCCGACGCCTATGCCCGGGTGACCGGCAAGGTCGGGGTCTGCGAAGGCCCCAGCGGCGGCGGGGCGACCTACATCCTGCCCGGCGTGGTCGAGGCCAACGAGTCGTCGATCGCCCTGCTGTCGATCACTTCCGACGTGCCGGTGACCGCGCGCGGCCGCTATCCGCTGACCGAGCTCGACCAGAAGGCCTTGTTTCGGCCGCTGACCAAGTGGAACACCGTGGTCGATCACGTCGGCCAGATCCCGCACGTCTTCCGCACCGCCTTCCGCGCGGCGACCACCGGCCGTCCGGGCGCGACCCACATCGGCCTGCCCTACGACCTGCAGAAGCAGAGCTGCGACTTCGATCTCTGGGCCCAGGCCGAACACGGATCCTTCCCCGCCTTCAGGACCGGACCTTCGCCCGACCTGGTGACGGCCGCCGCCGAGGTGATGCTGGCGGCGAAGCGGCCGGTGTTCGGGGTCGGCGGCGGCGTGATCATCTCGGGCGCCGGCGCCGAACTGGCGGCCCTGGCGACCTTGCTCGACGCGCCTATCGCCTCGACCGTCAGCGGCCACGGCGCGATCGCCGACGACCATCCGCTGGCCGTCGGCGTGGTCGGGGCCAATGGCGGCGTCGACCAGACGCGGGAGGTGGTGGCCGGCGCCGACACGGTGATTTTTGTCGGCTGCCGCGCCGGCTCGACCACCACAGAGCACGGCGAGGTCCCGGGCCGCGACGTGCCGATCGTCCATATCGACGTCGACCCGATGGTGGTCGGCGCCAACTATCGCGTCGAGGCCGGGCTGGTCGGCGACGCGCGCCTGTGCCTGGCCGCGCTGGGCGCCGAGGTCGCCCGCCGGCTGGACGGCCATGCGCGCGACACCGGCGCGGCAGAGCGGCTGAAAGCCATGCGCCGGGCCAAACGCGCCCGGTTCGAAGCCCTGGCCCGCTCCAACGACCGCCCGATCCGCCCTGAGCGCGTGCTGGCCGCATTGCAGGCCGCCCTGCCCCGCGACGGGATCATCGTCGCCGACCCCGGCACGCCCTGCCCCTATTTCTCCGGCTATTTCGATTTCAACGTCACGGGTCGGCGGTTCATCACCAACCGGGCCCACGGCGCGCTTGGCTTTTCGCTGCCCGCCTCGATCGGCGCGGCCTACGGCGCGCCCCTTTCCAAGGTGGTGGCGGTGATGGGCGACGGCAGCTTCGGCTTCGCGGTCGGCGAGCTGGAGACCATCGTCCGCAAGCGGCTGCCGATCACCCTGATCGTGTTCTCCAATTCCTCGTACGGCTGGATCAAGGCCAGCCAGAAGAGCGGCTATAGCGAGCGCTACTTCTCGGTCGATTTCGGCCGCTCCGACCACGCCCGCATCGCCAAGGCCTTCGGGTTGAAGGCCTGGTCGGTCTCGGATCCGGCCGAACTGGACGGCGTGGTCCGCGCCGCCCTGGCCTGCGACGGCCCCACTCTGATCGACGTGATCTCCCAGCCGTTGGAAGAGTCCGCCGTTCCTGTCAGCCGCTGGATGGGCTGACGGAAACACGGCCGGTCCGCGCCGCGCTGGACCCAGGTCAGGCCAGTCCATGCAAGAACGCCGCCGGCTACGGCCAGGCAAAGGCTACGCCCTGGCGATCCGCCGCGGGCTTGAATAGCCTGTGCTTCCCGACATCCACACGATGTGGCCATGCACGACCTGACCGACGCAGTCCGCCAAGGCCTGGACCTTTCCGCGACGATCGGCCTGACGGTCATGATCCATGCGGATGATGATCCAGCCGATCTCACGATCGACGACTGGCCGACCATGAGATCGGCGGTGAAGGCCCGGCGGCGCGAATTCCTGTGGGGCCGGCATTGTGCGCGGCGTTCGCTGGTCGCCGCCGGCGGCGACGGCCAGGCGCAGCTGTCGGTGGAACCGGATCGCCGGCCGCGATGGCCCGAAGGCTGGGCCGGATCGATCACCCATGCCGACGGGATCGCCGCCGCCGTCGCCGGCCGCGCGGACCGCCATCCCTGGCTGGGGCTCGACGTCGAGGCGCTCGCGGCGATGCCGCATCTGGATGAGATCGGCCCGCTGGTGGCCACGGCCGCCGAGCGCGCCAGGCTGCGGAGCGCCCAGGACATGCTGGCGCTGTTCTCGGCCAAGGAAGCGCTGTTCAAGGCGCTGCTGCCGGGCCGCGTGCTGGGGTTCGAGGCGGCAGAACTGGTGGCGGCGGACAATCGGCGGCTTATCCTTCGTCTCACCCTGGACTGGAGCGCTCGGTGGCCGGCCGGCGCCGAGATCCCGGTGCGCCGGCTCGTGGCCGATCGCTGGATCTTCACGGCCGCCACGCCCGACTAGCCGTGTTTAGTCGCCGGAGCCTTCCGACAGCTCCGCGATCATCTCCCTGTGGCGGGTCGTCATGCGCTCGCCGAAGCGCTGCTGATAGGCCGCGACGAAGGCCGGGGCCGAGGTCAGGAACGGCAGGTCGCTGGAGACCATGTTGCGGATCACCAGCATGGGAATGTCGCTGACCAGCGGCCGGAACGCCGGGTTCCAGAGACCAGGACTGTCAGGCGGCCGATTGTGGAACTGGCCGATCATCATCCCCTGCTCGACGAAGGACGGCTTCAGCGCCGCCTGCGGTCCGTCGATCAGCCGCGCCAGATCGTCGTCGGCGATGTCCGGGAACAGGATCAGGAAGGTCTTGTACTGCGCCAGCGGCCCCTCGCGCGGCTCCATGGACGTGAACCAGTCGCGGTAGCGCGCGACCAGGTCGGCGATCTCGTCGGGGGAAAGCGCGTCGCCGCGCCGGACCGTGCAGAAGAACGTCGAGGCCGCCAGCGCGCGCGGCACGAACGGGCAGACCAGGCCCGCCCGGCCAAGTTCCGGATGGGGCTGGGCCAGATAACCCTTGGCCCAGGCGACGGCCGACCTGGCCGCGTCGAGGTCCGAGGCGGCGACGCCCTCGACGGCCTCGCGCCCCAGATCATCGACGTCCAGCAGCCAGCAGGCGGGATCGGCGTCGAAGACATGCATGGCTTACTCCCTAAAGACGGTGAGGCGGATGGGTCAGGCGGCGAGATCGGCGCGCCTCTGCAGCGCGTCCTTGTCGAGGATCACCGGTTCGGGGATCGCGTCGGGCAGCTCGGTCTCGAGCCGGCGCAACGGGCGGTAGGCCAGGGCCGCGCCCGTCAGGAGCAGCGAGGCCAGGCCCGCCAGCACCATGAGCGGCCCCTCCCCGCGTCCGACGCCGAACAGTGGCGTCAGCCAGTGGTCGACCAGCAGGCCGGCGGCCAAGGCGCCCAGGGGCATCAGGCAGCGCGCCAGCATCTGGTTGGCGGCCAGCACCCGCCCCTGCAACTCCAGCCCGACCTTCAGCTGGATCAGCGACAGCCAGTGGGCGTTGATCAGGGCGGTGCAGAAGCCGACGCCCAGCATGCCGGCCGCGGCCAGCGGCAGGCTGGGACGCAGGCCCATGATCACCGCCGACACCCCGAACAACGCCACGAAGCCGATCATCGCCGGCGCCCGTCGGCGCGCTCCGCCCCAAAGGCTCATGACCAGCGATCCGACCAGCAGGCCCAGCCCGTTCATCGCCAGCACCAGGCCGAGCTTGGCCGGGCCGGCGAACCCGGTGACCATAGGCGTCACCAGCACGTTGACGACGCTGGCCAGGCCGTTTCCGGCCGCGAAGAAGAGCATCAGGCCCACCATGCCCGGTCGCCGCAGCACGTACCGCCACCCCTCCGTCACCTCGCGCACGAAAGGCTCCTCGCGACGCTTGAAGAGACCGTTGGGGAAGCGCACCAGGGCGAGCGCCGCCAGGGCCAGGGCGTAGGTCGCGACGTCGATCACCAGGATCGTCCGCAGGCCCAGCATCGCCAGCAGCAGGCCGCCGCAGACCTGGGCCAGGATCAGGCCCGAGGCGCCGCCCAGCTGGGCGAAGCCGTTGGCGCGACCCAGGTGGTGTTTGGGCGTCAGCTGGGCGATCGCCGCCGCATAGGCCGGCTGCCGGAACGCCGCCGCCACCGAGCCGAGCGCCGCCACGCCGTACATCGCCTCGACGCCGAGGCGTCCGGTCCAGGCCAGGATGGCCGCGCCCGCCGCCGTGGCCAGGGCCAGGAGGTCGCAGGCCATCATGATCCGCCGGCGGTCCCAGCGGTCGGCCGCCGCCCCGGCCAGGGGCAGCATCAGGATGCCCGGCGCCAGCCCCACGGCCACCATGGTCGAGAACTGTCCGGCGTGATGGGTCTGCTGGTAGAGCCAGACCCCCAGCGCGAAGGTCGTCAGGCCCGAACCGATCAGGGAGACGATCTGGCCCAGCGAGACCACGAGGAAGGTCGTCAGGCTGCGCTCGGCGGGGGCGGCGGCGGCGGGCGCGGCGGCGGTCGGCCGTCCCTGCGTCCCGGGTTCGGCGGCGCGCCAGCGGGCCATCTGGTCGGCCCCGATGGCGGCCAGTTCCCTGGCCTGGTGCTTCTGGAAGAAGTGGCCGGCGCCGGGGATCGTGCGCAGCTCGACCGACGACGCGAAGCGCCGCCACTCGCCGACGGTCTCGGCGTGGAATTCCGTGGCGCGGTCCTTCTCGCCGACCACGCAAGCCAGCGGCGCGGCCAGCCGGTAGGCGGCCGGATCGCGATAGACGCTGGTGTAGAAGCGTTCGGCCTCGCGCCCGTCGTGGCGCATGTTGCGGACCAGGAAGCGCAGCTCCGCCTCGTCCTCGTCGCCCTGGGCGCCGCCGGTCAGCACCAGGCCGTCGAGGATCGAGCGGGTCGACATCAGCGTATCGGTCGGCATGACCTTGCCCAGGAGGTCGAACAGAGCGCCCTTCAACCGGGGCATCGGGAACGCCCCGCCGACCATCACGCCGACCAGGTCGGCGCCGCGCCGCTCAAGTTCCTGGCCGATGGCGACGGCCATGGCCGCGCCCAGGCAGTGGCCATAAAGCAGGATCGGCCCCTCGATCCGGTCCAGCACCTCGTCGGCGCAGCGCTGGACCACCCGGTCGAACGGCTCCAGCGGCTCGTCGGGGCGCGCATAGTCGTGGCCCGGCAGGTCCACGGCGTAGAGCGCGTGACCCGTCGGAACCTGCTCGGCCAGGGCCAAGTACGAAATCGCCCCGCCGCCGCCGAACGGCGCGCAGACCCAGGAGACGCCGCCCGCGCTCGCCGCGTGCGGCGTCAGCCGATGCAGCAGGTTGCGCGTCGTCCCGGCCTGAGCGCGCGCGCCGCGCAGCAGGCCCGCCAGCCCCTCGACCGTCGGATGCTGGAAGAGGTCCATGACGCTGACCCCGGCGCCCAGGGCCCGGACCACGCGCACGGCCTTGAAGGAGTCGCCGCCAAGGTCGAAGAAATTGTCGGTGACGCCGAAAGCCGCCAAGCCCAGCACGTCGCGCCAGACGGACGCCACGGCGGTTTCGATCTCATCGCGCGGGCCGATAGCGTCTCCCTCGGAAGGAGTAATCATCGCCGTGGCGGCCGGCGGCGGCAGGGCCTGGCGGTCGAGCTTGCCGTTGGCGTTCAGCGGTAGGCGCTCAAGTACGACGTAGGTGGCCGGCGCCATGTAGTCGGGCAGCGCCGCCTTCAGCAGCTCTCTCCCCTCGGCGATGGCCATCGCGGCGTCCCCGCCCGCCTCCAGGACCAGATAGGCCACGATCCGGCGATCGCCGGGCGCGTCCTCACGAACCACGGCCCGGGCCTCGCGGATGCCGGCCACCGACGCCAGCAAGGCTTCGATCTCGCCGGTCTCGATGCGGTAGCCGCGGATCTTCACCTGGTGGTCCAGGCGGCCGAGGAACTCCAGGCTCCCGTCGGCGGCCAGGCGCACGCGGTCGCCAGTGCGGTAGAGCCGCCCGCCCGGCGCGCCGAACGGATCGGGGATGAAGCGCTCGGCCGTCAGGTCGGGACGGCCGTGATAGCCCCGCGCCACGCCGACGCCCCCGATATGGAGCTCGCCCGGAACGCCGACCGGCGCGGGTCGGCCCGACGCGTCCAACACGTGGGCCTGCACGCCCGCCAGCGGCCGCCCCAGCGCGACCACGCGACCGCATCGATCGGACGGGATTTCGCAGGCCAGGGCCGCGACACTGGTCTCGGTCGGGCCATAGTGGTTCTGGATGCGCAGGTCCGGCCGAGCCGTGCGCACGGCCTCGACCAGCGGCCAGGGCAGCGCCTCGCCGGCGAAGACCAGCAGCCGCTCGGGCAGGACCCCGGCCAGGTCGCCCATCGAGGCCAGGCTCTCGACGTGGCTGGGCACCAGCTTGAGCACGTCGAGGCGGTGGCGGCGCACATAGTCGGCGAAGGCGATCGGGTCGGCGGCGCGCTCGCGCGACAGCACGTGCAGCGTCCCGCCCGTGCACAGCGCCCCATAGACCATGGTGCTGCCGAGGTCGGCGGCGAAGGTGGTCGCCAGGCCGAAGCTCGCCCGCTCGCCCGGCGCCATCCGCGCCAGGATCTCGGCGAGATAGTTGGCGTAGCCGCCGTGCTCGACGGCAACGGCCTTGGGCCGCCCGGTCGAGCCGGACGTGTAGAGCAGATACATCAGCCGGCGCGGATGCCGCGCCGGCGTCGCCGGCCGCCTGGCCAAGGCCTCTTCGTCGTCCAGGAGGACCAGGCCGCAGGCCAGGTCGGCGGAAAGATCGGCGGCCAGGGCGTGCTCGGTGATCAGGACGTCGGCCTGGGCGTCCTCGAGCATGAAGCGCACCCGGTCCGGCGGATAGGCCGGATCGATCGGCGCATAGGCCGCGCCGGCCTTCAGCACGGCCAGCATGGCGACCAGCGGCCCGAGTCCGCGCTCCAGGAAGACGCCGACGCGGGCTTCCGGTCCTATGCCGCGCTCGATCAGGGCGTGGGCCAGACGGTTGGCGCGGGCCTCAAGCGCGCCATAGGTCAGGCGGTCGGCCTCGAACACCGCCGCCAGCGCCCCCGGCGCGCGGTCGGCCCAAGCCTCGAACAAGGTCAGCACATCGACGCCCGGTTCGATGCGCGGCGGCGCGCGCAAAGCCGCCCGGGCCGCCTCGTCGACGGGGGTCAGCAGCGAAATCGCGGCCAGCGGCGCGTCCGGCGCCGACGCCATGCCGATCACCAGCCGCTCAAAGTGGGCGAGAATCCGCTCGGCGGCGGCCTTGTCGAAAAGTTCGGCGTCATAGGTCAGGGCGCCGGCGATCGGCGCTCCCTCCCCGAGTTCGTCGATCGACAGGCTGAGATCGAACTTGCTGGCGCCGGGATCGACGAAGGTCTCGACGACGCTCACGCCCGGAAACGCGAGCGCGGCGCGCGGGGCGTTGTTGACCGTCAGCATGACCTGGAAGATCGGCGAGTGATCAGGTCGCCGCTCCGGGGCCAGGGCCTCGACCAGTCGCTCGAACGGCGCGTCCTGGTGCTCGGCGCCGGCCAGCATCTCCTCGCGGGCCTGGGCCAGAAACTGGCGCACGGTCATGCCCGGGCCGGCGGTCAGGCGCAGGGCGACGGTGTTGACGAAGCAGCCGATCAGGCCCTCGAGCTCCGGACGATCACGGCCGGCGACCGGCGCGCCCAGCACCACGTCGTCCTGGCCCGCATAGCGCTGGCACAGCGCCGCAAGCGCGGCGACCAGCGTCGTCGCCACCGTGACGCCGGCCTCGCGGCTCAACCGTCGCACCGCCTCCGAAGCGGCAGCCGAAAAGGCGAATGGCGAGGTCGCCCCGCGCGAGCCCCGCACCGCCGGACGCAGCGCCTCGGTGGGCAGCTCCAGCAGCCCCGGCGCCCCGGCCAGTCGCGCCCGCCTGGCTTCCAGCGCTCGCAGCACGTGCGGCGCATCCGCCCCGGCCTCGCGCCAGGCGGCGTAGTCGGCGAACTGGATCGGCGGCGCAGGGAGCGTGCGGCCGGCATAGAGCGCGGACAGCTCGTTCAGCAGCACGCCCATCGACCAGCCGTCGGCGGCGATGTGGTGAAGCGTCAGCAGCAGCATGGCCTCGTCGTCGCCGACGCGCCACAGCCGCGCGCGCAGCGGCGGATCGGCGGCGAGATGGAACGGGCGGCGCGCTTCCTCCGCCAGACGCGCCTCGGCTTGCGCCTCGCTGCAGGCCTCGACCTTCAGCACGGCCGCTGGCGGCGGCTGCACGATCGCGCGAGGAGCGCCGTCGTCGTCGGCATAGACCGTGCGCAGGATCTCGTGCCGCGCGGCGACCGCCGCCAGCGCCCGGTCGAGCGTCTCCGCCGACAGGGGTCCAGACAGGCGGAAGGCCACGGGAATGTTGTAGGCCGCGCCGCCCGGCTCCCACTGGTCCAGGAACCAGAGCCGCCGCTGGGCCGAGGTCAGGAGCGTCGGCGCGCCCTCGGGACGGACGGGAATAGCGGACGGCGGCGCGGTCGGGGCGGCGCGCGCCTGTTCGAGGCGCTGGCGCAGCAGCTCCTGGCGGGCGTCGGCGGGGCTGAGGGCGTCTGTCATGCGGGGATCACGCGGGGGTCGGGGCCAGTTGCGGCGCGGCGGTCAGTTCGGCGTCGATCTGCGCCAGGATGGCGTCCTCGACCCGCAGGGCGAGGCCGGCGATGGTCGGAGCCTCGAACAGCGCCCGCACCGAAAGCTCGATCTCGAACCGGCGGCGGGCGCGGGCGACGACCTGGGCGGCGAGGATCGACTGGCCGCCCAGGGCGAAGAAGTCGTCCTCCACCCCCACGCCGCGTCCGAGCACCTCGGTCCAGATTTCGGCCAGGATCTCCTCGGTCAGGGTGCGCGGCGCGACCGGCTCGGCGGACCCGCCGTCGGGGCGCGGCAGGGCCTTGCGGTCGATCTTGCCGTTCGGCGTGCGGGGAAAGTCCGGCAGCGCCAGGATCGCCGAGGGGACCATCGCCTCGGAAAGACGCTCGCGCAGATGGGCGCGAAGGTCCGGGGGCGCCTGTTCGGGCGCCCAGAGCACATAGGCAAGGATCCGGCCGGCGGCCCCCTCCCCGTCGATCAGGACCAGCGCGTCCCGCACCGCCGGGTGGGCGCGCAGGACCGTCTCGATCTCGCCCAGTTCGATGCGCACGCCGCGCACCTTCACCTGGTCGTCGGTGCGGGCCACATAGGCCAACGCGCCGTCGGCTCGCCGGAGGCCCAGGTCGCCGGTGCGATAGAGCCGCGCCCCGGGCGGCCCGAACGGGCTCAGGACGAAGCGCTCGGCCGTCAGGTCCGGCCGTCCCAGATAGCCGCGGGCGAGCCCGGCGCCGCCGATGCACAGCTCGCCCAGCACGCCGGGCGGAACCGGCCGCAGGGCCGCGTCGAGCACGTGGACCTCGACATTGTCGATCGCGTCTCCGAGCGGCGGCGCGCCGCCCCCCGCCGCGCAGACGGCCATGGTCGCGCAGATCGTCGCCTCGGTCGGTCCATAGGCGTTGACGAAGCGCCGGCCGGGCCCGGCCCAGCGGTCCACAAGTTCGGCCGAGCACGCCTCGCCGCCGGCGATCACCGAGCGCAGGGCCGGCAGGTCCTCGGCGGGCATGCCGGCCAGCACGGAGGCGGGCAGCACGATCACGCTGACCGCCTGGTCGCGCAGGAATCTCGTCAGGACCTCGCCGCCGACCGCCTCTTCCGGCCGCAGCACCAGCGTCGCCCCCGTGGCCAAGGTCATCAGCACGTCGGAAATCGAGACGTCGAAACCGAAGGAGACGAACTGCAGCACACGGCTGTCAGGCCGAACCTCGAAGCCCGCGATCTTGGCGTCGACCAGGTTGCGCAGGGCGCGATGGCCGACCTCGACGCCCTTGGGCCGTCCGGTCGAGCCGGAGGTGTAGATCACATAGGCCCGATCGTCGGGGCCGGAGACGCCTTCGGGCGGCGTCGCCGGAAAGTCCGCGGTCTCGGCTTCGAGGGCGTCCCAGGCGAAGGCTCGGGCGCCGATGGGCTCGGCCAGGGCGTCCAGCCGCCCGGCCTGGGCGCCGTCGCCGACCAGCACCGCGGGCCTGGCGTCGCCGATCATGTAGTCCAGCCGTGCGTCCGGCAGCGTCGGGTCCAGCGGCAGATAGGTCCCCCCCGCCTTCATCACCGCCAGCAGGCCGCACACGAGATCGGGCCCCCGCGCCATCAGCAGGCCGACCGGCGTCTCGCGCCCGACGCCCAGCCGTCGCAGGCCATGGGCGATCCGGTTGGCCCGCGCCTCCAGTGCGCCATAGCTGACCTCCCCGCCCGTCCAGGCGACCGCCGGGGCGTCGGGCGCAAGGGCGGCCCGGGCCGAGACCAGCGCGTGGCAGGGCTCGGCGCCGATCGGCCGGACCGCGCCCCTACCCTGATCGAGCAACGCCGCCGCCTCGTCCGCCGCCAGCATCGGCAGGTCGGCGATCGCCGTCTCCGGCGCGGCTGCGGCCGAGGCCAGGAACGCCAGGAAGTGGTCCATCATCCGCTCGGCCGTGGACGGCTCGAACAGTTCGAGATCGTATTCCAGCGACAGCCGCGGCCCGACGGCGGGATGGTCAAGCACCAGGGTGAGGTCGAAGCGGGCCCGGTCAATCGGCAGCTCGCCGTCGAAGGTCAGCGTCTGGTCGCGGCCCAGCGTACGCGCCTGCGCCTTCGGTTGCGCCGCCAGCATGGTCTGGAACAGCGGCGCGGCGGCCAGGCTCCGGCTGGCGCCTGCTCCCGCGGCGATGTCGCCGAAGGGCAGCTCGGCGTTGGGATAGGCCGCCAGGCTTAGGGCCTTGGCCCGGTCGAGCAGCGTGCTCAGGCAAGGACGTCCCGAAAGGTCCATATGCAGCGGCAGCGTATTGACGAAATAGCCGATCAGGCCCTGCGCCTCGGCCGTGGCGCGCAGCGCGAACGGCGAGCCGACCACCACCTCCGACTGGCCGGCATAGCGGCCCAGCCATCCGCTCCAGGCGGCCAGCAACCCCATGAACAGGGTCGCGCGGCGACCGCGACAGAGCGCCGACAGACCATCGAGCACCGCGACGGGCGCGGGGCGGACCAGGGTTCGGCCGCGACGGGCCGATCGCAGGGGACGCGGCCGGTCGGACGGCAGGGTCAGGGTCGGCGGCGCGTCGCCCAGGTGCTCGCGCCACCAGTCCAGCATGGCCGCCCGCCGATGATCGGCGAGCGCGCGGCGTTCGGCGTCGACCGCATCGGCGATCCGCCCGACGGGCGCGAGCTCGAGGCCGGCGTACGCCGCCGCCAGATCCGCCGTCAGGATGTCGATCGAGGCGCCGTCGAAGACGATGTGATGGGCGACGACCAGCAGTTGGCGCCGGACCGGCGAGAGCCGCAGCAGAAGCAGCCGCGCCAGCGGCGCGACGGCCAGGTCGAACGGCGCCTCGGCGAAGGCCTGCTGCCGGGCGCGGGCCGCGGCCTCCGGATCGGCGGCTGTCTCGACGCTCTCGACGACCAGTTCCGGCCCGCCGTCCGGCTGGACCAGGGCGACCGGCCGATCGTCGATCTCGACGTAGCGGGTGCGAAACGCCTCATGGCGCCGCGCGATCTCGGCGACGGCCCGCCGCAGGACCGCCTCATCGACGGGACCGTCGAGACGAAACCTCAAGGCCGTGTTGTACAGCGTCGGCGGTCCGCCCAGTTGCTCGATGAACCAGAGCCGCTCCTCGGCGAAGGAGAGCGGTCGTTGAAGCGGTGACGAGGAACTCATCTGACCGGCGATCTCCGGAACGGTTGGCGCGGCGATGGCGGGATCACAGGCTCACGGCCTGGACGGTGGCGGGCGCATGCCCCGCGGCCAGTCTGCGAATGGCCTCGATCAGGTCGGCGATCGTTTCCGCGTGAAACACCACGCCCAGCGGCAGGTCGACGCCGAAGGCCTCGCGCACCCGGACGCACAGCTTCATGGCGACCAGGGAATCGGCGCCCTGGTCGAAGAGGTTGGCCGTCGAAGAAAGCACGGCGTCCGGCAGCAGGGCCCCAAGCAGCGCCAGCACCCCGGCCGCCAGCGGATCCGTCCCCGCGTCGTCCGCCGCGCCCGAACCGGCCTGGGCCAGGGC
The DNA here is from genome assembly GCF_059418205.1 of Caulobacter sp. GW821-FHT09B11. NCBI lineage: Bacteria > Pseudomonadati > Pseudomonadota > Alphaproteobacteria > Caulobacterales > Caulobacteraceae > Caulobacter > Caulobacter sp. GW821-FHT09B11. The sequence goes on from NZ_JBWKPK010000004.1 coordinate 167,402, forward strand.
GAGGGCCTCGAGCGCCCGGCGGTCCACCTTGCCGTTGAGGGTCAGGGGCAGGATCGGCAGGAAGGCCAGTCGGCGCGGGACCATGTAGGCCGGCAGCGCCTGGCCGAGACGCCGCCTGGCGGCCTCCTCGATGCGCACGGCGCTCTCGTCGGCGTCGATGGCGCAGAAGGCGGCGAGATAGGACGCTTCCGGGGTGCGGACGCAGACGACGCAGGCGTCGGCGATCGCATCGTCCTGGCGAAGGCAGGTCTCGATTTCCGTCAGTTCGACGCGGAAGCCGTTGATCTTGACCTGGCCGTCGATGCGCCCCCCGAACCGGAACACCCCCGCCGCGTCGCGCCGGCCGAAGTCGCCGGACCGGTAGAACCGCTCACCCGGCGCGGCGGGGTTCGAGACGAAGCGATCGGCCGTACGCAACGGATCGTGCAGATAGGACCGGGCCAGGCCGATGCCGCCGATCAGGATCTCGCCCTCCTCGCCGTCGGCCACGGGACGCCACTCGGCGTCCACGATCAGCGCCGTGGCGCCCCGCACCAGCGCGCCGATCGGGACGGGATCCTCGACCTCCTGGGGTCGGGTCATCACGTGGCAGTGGGAAAAGGTGGTGGCCTCGGTCGGTCCGTAGCCGTTGACCAGCCGCCGCCCGCCAAGGTCGAGATAGAGCTTCGCCGACCGGGGCGAAATGACGTCTCCACCGGCCAGCAGCACGCGCAGCCGCGCGGCCAGCCGCGCCAGTTCCGAGCGGCCAAAGGCGTTGAAGACGCCCGTGGTGACCAGCATCACGGTGACGTCCCGCGCTTCCACAAGGTCGCAGAGTTGCCCGATCGACCAGCCCGGCGGCGCGACGACCAGCCGGGCCCGGTTCAGCAGCGCGCCCCAGATCTCGAAGGTCGCGCCGTCGAAGGCGATCGACATGGTGTGTGCGATGACGTCGTCAGGCTCAAGGCCGCTATAGTCGGCGCCCTCTATCAGGTTCAGCACCCCGGCGTGTGTGATCTCGACCCCCTTGGGTTCGCCGGTCGACCCTGAGGTGTAGATCACCATCGCGACCGCCTCCGGCGCGACGGAGACCGGTTCGAATTGGGCTTCGCCCGCCGCTTCCAGATCAACCGTGATGGTCGCGCGCGCCAGCGTCGCCTCGGCCTTGGCCCCGGGACAAGTCAGCAGAATCTCGATGCCGGCGTGGCGCGCCTGGGCTTCCCGTCGCGACGGAGGCGCCGAGGGATCGAACGGCAGATAGGCAGCGCCGGCCTTGACGACCGACAGCATGGCCACGACGGCCTCGATCGAGCGATCCATCAGAACCCCGACGCGCGCGCCCAGCGCGACGCCCTCGCCGACCAGTCGCGCGGCATGGAGATCCGACAGCCGGTCGAGCTCCGAATAGGTCAGCCCCCGGTCGCCATCGACGATCGCCAGGCTGTCGGCGCTCCTGGACGCCGCTTCACGATACGCATCGACCAAAGACCGCCCAGGAACACTGTCGCCCATTCGAACCGCCACCCACCGGCCCGCTCCCGAAACGCATGCGTCATCGTCGTCGCAGCGCTGCTTGGCGCTGCGACCGGGCCTTTCGGCCAGCATTTCTCGGGATCGGAAACTAGAAGCTGGTCAACGCTAAACCCAAGATTTAACCACTGACAAGTGTATTTCTTGAGATTCTATTCCAAGCTACATGCGTAACGACGAAACTCCGTGCTACTGCGCCCATGAAGCGGGCGAGCCCCTACAAGCCAAGTGCTGCCCCCTGGCGCAGCCTCTCGGGTATCGTCGTGGTCTCCTCGGTCAGGTTCCTGGGCTCAGTGGGTCGTGACGGAAGGAAATCCCGCCGGCCCGAGATACTCTGACGTATATGCCGTCACGGTCAGCGGCCTCGTAGATTTTTGCCCTTGGTTTCAGGCCTTTAAGCTTCCCGTCAGCCGCACCGCCAAACGAAAAGAGCGCCGGCGATCGCCAGCGCTCTTTGTTGAACGAAACTACTTTTATTTCAGAGCCTTACAGCGAAATCCCAATCACCTCGGAATGTCGCTGAACGACCTTCCGTCACTCCCACTCGATCGTGCCGGGGGGCTTGCTGGTCACGTCGTAGACGACGCGGTTGACGCCTCGGACCTCGTTGATGATCCGGGTGGCGGTCTTGCCGAGGATTTCCCAGGGGAATTCGAAGAAGTCGGCGGTCATGCCGTCGGTCGAGGTGACCGCGCGCAGGGCCAGGACGTTCTCGTAGGTGCGGGCGTCGCCCATGACGCCGACGGTCTTCACCGGAAGCAGCACGGCGAAGGCCTGCCAGATCTTGTCGTAGAGGCCGGCGTTGCGGATCTCTTCGAGGTAGATGGCGTCGGCGTCCTGCAGGACCTTGACCTTCTCGGGCGTAATCTCGCCGGGGATGCGGATGGCCAGGCCCGGGCCCGGGAACGGGTGGCGGCCGACGAAGGCGGGGGCCAGGCCCAGCTCGACGCCCAGGGCGCGGACCTCGTCCTTGAAGAGCTCGCGCAGCGGCTCGACCAGCTTCAGCTTCATGTAGTCGGGCAGGCCGCCGACGTTGTGGTGGCTCTTGATCACGGCCGACGGGCCGCCGCGGGCCGAAACGCTCTCGACGACGTCAGGGTAGAGCGTGCCCTGGGCCAGGAACGCAGCGCCGTCGATCTTGGCGGCTTCCCTGTCGAAGACCTCGATGAACAGGCGGCCGATGGTCTTGCGCTTGGTCTCGGGGTCGGAAACGCCGGCCAGTTCGCCCAGGAACAGGTCGCCGGCGTCCACGTGGACCAGCGGGATGTTGTAGTGGTCACGGAACAGGGTGACGACCTGGTCGGCCTCGTTCTTACGAAGAAGACCCGTGTCGACGAAGACGCAGGTCAGCTGGTCGCCGATCGCTTCGTGGATCAGCACGGCGGCCACCGAGCTGTCGACGCCGCCCGACAGGCCGCAGATCACCTTGCCGTCGCCGACCTGGTCGCGGATCTTCTGGACCATCTCTTGGCGGAAGGCCGCCATGGTCCAGTCGCCCTTCAGGCCGGCCAGGGCCAGGAAGTTCTTGTAGATCTGGGGACCGTTGACGGTGTGGTAGACCTCGGGATGGAACTGCAGCGCGTAGATCTTCTTGTCGTCGTTGGCGATGGCGGCGAAGGGCGCGCCGTTCGAAGTGCCCACGACTTCGAAGCCTTCGGGGATGGCGGTGACGCGGTCGCCATGGCTCATCCAGACGGTTTCCAGCTCGCCCACCCCGGCCAGGCCCTGGAACAGCGGGCTGGTCTTGCCGATGGTCAGTTCGGCGCGGCCGAACTCGCCGGCGTGGCCGCCCTCGACCTTGCCGCCCAGAACGTCGCACAGCAGTTGCTGGCCGTAGCAGATGGCCAGCAGCGGCAGGCCCAGATCAAACAGCTTGCGGCCGATGCGGGGGCTGTCGGCCTCCAGCACGCTGGCCGGGCCGCCCGACAGGATGATCGCCGAAGGCTTGTAATCGTCGACCAGCGCTTCGGCCTTGTCGAACGGATGGATCTCGCAATAGACGCCGGCCTCGCGCACCCGGCGCGCGATCAGCTGGGTCACCTGGCTGCCGAAGTCGACGATCAGGACGCGCTGGTGGTGGGTTTCGGTGGTCATCGGGCGGGTCTCCAGCGTGTCGTTCGGCAGATCAGGGGGCGTAGGTGGAGCGCTGCAGCACGGCGGCGAAGAAGCCGTCCGTACCGGCGCGGTGCGGGGTCAGGCGCAGATAGCCTTCCGGGGTCACGTGGGTGACGCCGTCGAGGGCGATCGGCTTGACGGTGAATTCGGGGTGGCGCTCGAGGAAGGCCGCCACGCGATCCTCGTTCTCCTCGGCAAGCAGCGAGCAGGTGACGTAGACCATGCGGCCGCCGGCCTTCACGAAGGTCGAGGCGTCCTCGATGACGCTGTCCTGCTCGATCTGGCGCTTGGCCAGCTGGTCGGGCGACAGGCGCCATTTCGCATCGGGATGGCGGCGCCAGGTGCCGGCGCCGGTGCAGGGGGCATCGACGAAGACGACGTCGATCTTGCCTTCCAGGCCCTTGAGCGGCTGGGCCTCGATCGGCGAGCGGATCTGCAGGTTGCGGACCCCTGCCCTCTGGCCGCGACGGATGGTGTCGGCCAGGCGGCGGGCGTCGCTGTCGTGGGCGAAGATCTGGCCGCTGTTGCCCATGGCGGCCGCGAGCGCGAGCGTCTTGCCCCCGCCGCCGGCGCAGAAGTCGAGCACCTGCTTGCCCTTGACCTCGCCGGCCACGGCGGCGGCGATCTGCGAGCCCAGGTCCTGGACCTCGAACCAGCCCTTGGAGAAGGCCGGCACGGCCTCGACCGACGGCGTGCGGTCGGCGGCGGCCGGCGCGGGAATGCGGAAGGCCGTGGGCAGGATGCCCGCCGGGGCGGCGTTGATCGGGGCCAGGGCCTTGGCGCCGCGCTCGGCGTCGGTCTTCAGGGTGTTGATGCGCAGGTCGACAGGCGCGCGTTCGGACAGGGCCGCCATCTCGGCGGCCTGGTCGACGCCCAGGGCGCGAGCCAGGTGCGGTTCCAGCCAGTCGGGATAGTCGCCGGCCACCGGCGCGGGCGCGCCGTCCAGCGAGACGGGATCCTTCAGGCGGGCCTGTTCGGTCTCGGAGAGCGCGCCGAAGCCGTGCTCTTCCGAGGCCGCCTCGGCGATACGCTCGGCCGGCCACTTCCAGACGAAGGCCAGCACGCCGAGCACGACGCCGCGCGCGGCGGGATCGCCCATCGCCCAGCCCAGCGAACGCTTGCGGCGCAGGGCGTCGAGCACCAGGCCCGAGACGAAGGCCCGGTCCTTGGAGCCGGCGTAGCGCGCGGCCTCGCCCCAGCGCTTGAGCGCCATCTTCACCGGAAAATGCCGCGTCTCGATCTCGGTCAGAACCTCGATCGCCGCGGAAACCCGTCCTCCGTCACGCATGTGAGCTATATCACCAAGGCCAGGAGAACGAGGCCCAGGCCCGCCATCGAGGCGACCCAGACCAGGCTGCGAACGACCGGCACGCCGAACGCATAGAGAAAGATGTAGACCGCCCGGGCGCCGACATAGAGCGCGGTTCCGACGGCGGTCAGCGCGCCGAGCCGGCCGCCCAGATAGGCGACCAGCACGGCGGCGACGAAGAACGCGAAGGTCTCGCGAAAGTTGGCGAACGCCCGTTCGAGACGGCCCGCCATGCCGGTCAGCACGACGGGGGTCTCGCGGGAGCCGACATTCCACTTCAAGCCGCGCTGGGGCTGGGCCGCCGCGCTGGCCCACAGCAGGTGGACCAGCCCGATGACGACCGCGGCCGCCAGCATCTTCAGCTCGAAGGCCATCTGCATGGCCTAGACCGCGCTCGGATAGTTCGGAGCTTCGCGCGTGATCATCACGTCGTGGACGTGGCTTTCACGCAGGCCCGCGCCCGTGATCCGCACGAAGCGCGCGCGCTCCTGCAGGTCTTGGATCGTGGCCGCGCCGACATAGCCCATGGCGGCGCGCAGGCCGCCGACCAGCTGGTGCAGAACCGGCGAGATCGGACCCTTGAACGGGGTCTGGCCCTCGATGCCTTCCGGCACCAGCTTGAAGCTGTCGGTCACTTCCTTCTGGAAGTAGCGGTCGGCCGAGCCACGGGCCATGGCGCCCACCGAGCCCATGCCGCGATAGCTCTTGTACGAGCGACCCTGGTACAGGAACACCTCGCCGGGCGCCTCTTCGGTGCCGGCGAACATCGAGCCCATCATGGCGGTCGAAGCGCCCGCGGCGATGGCCTTGGCCAGGTCGCCCGAGAACTTGATGCCGCCGTCGGCGATCACCGGCACGCCGCTCTCGCGACCGGCGCGGACGGCTTCCATGATCGCGGTCAGCTGCGGCACGCCCACGCCCGCGACGATGCGGGTGGTGCAGATCGAGCCGGGACCAATGCCCACCTTCACCGCGTCGGCGCCGGCGTCGATCAGGGCGCGGGCGGCGTCGTAGGTGGCGATGTTGCCGGCCACGATCTGGACACGGTTGGCTTCGCGCTTCAGGCGCGAGACCGCCGCGGCGACCTGGCTGGAGTGGCCGTGGGCGGTGTCGATGACGACGACGTCGACGCCGGCGTCAACCAGGCCCATCGAGCGCTCGAAGCCGGCGTCGCCGACGGTCGAGGCCGCGCCGACCAGCAGGCGGCCCTTGTCGTCCTTGGCGGCCAGGGGGTGAGCCTGGGCCTTCTCGATGTCCTTCACCGTGATCAGGCCGACGGCGCGGTAGGCATCGTCGACGACGATCAGGCGTTCGATCTTGTGCTTGCGCAGCAGCTCGCGGGCTTCGCGGCTATCGACGCCCTCGCCCACCGTGATCAGGTTCTCTCGGGTCATCAGCGCCGAGGCCGGGACGCTGGCGTCGCCCTCGAAGCGCATGTCGCGGTTAGTCAGGATGCCGACCAGCTTGCCCGTCTCGCGCTCGACCACGGGGAAGCCCGAGATCTTGCGGCGGGCCGTGATCTCGCGGACCTCGGCCAGGGTGGTGTCGGGGTTGATGGTCAGCGGATTGATGACCATGCCGCTTTCGTACCGCTTCACCTCGCGGACGTGGTCGGCCTGCTCCTCATTGGAGAGGTTGCGGTGCAGGATGCCCAGGCCGCCGGCCTGCGCCATGGCGATGGCGAGGCGGCTTTCGGTGACCGTGTCCATGGCGGCGGACACGAGCGGGATGTTCAGACTGATTTCACGCGTGAACTTGGTCTCGGTCGTCACTTGCGTCGGCATGACGTCGGACGGACCAGGTTCGAGCAAAACGTCGTCGAAGGTGAGCCCTTCGCGAATCTCCATCGGATTCTCCATTTTGCGGCGCGGGTATAGTCGCGAGGCGGGCGTTTGTCGAGGCATGGAGAGCGCGATTTCGCGACTCCCACCCTGCCCTCTTCCAGTTTGCCGGTGGCCGCCCAATAATAGATATTGCCGACAAAGGAGAGTTCCGGATGGCCATCAGTGTCGATTTGGGTCCGCAACTCGAAGCCGTGGTCGGCGAACTGATCGAAAAGGGCCGATACGGCTCGAAGAGCGAGGTGCTCCGCGAAGGGGTTCGGCTCGTTCAGGAGCGCGAGGCCCGGCTGGCGGCGTTCTACGCAGCCGTCGATGCGGGGCTGGCGGAAGCCGAAGCCGGGCTTACGGTCTCGATGGAAGAGGCCTTCGGCCAAGTCGAGGCCGAACTCGACCTGTTGCTGGCGCGCCCATCCGGCTTTGCCGAGGAATGAAGACCCGGCTCACTCCGCTCTCCATCCGAGATCTCAAGGACATAGCTCGCTGGATAGCCGCCGACAGACCCAACGCCGCAAAGAAGGTCGTCGCGAAGCTGAAGGCGGCCTGCGTGAACTTGGCCGATCATCCTTACGCCCATCCATTGCTGGCCGACCGCGAGGATAAAGGTGTGCGACGGATGCCGCTGGGCCGCTACGCGATCTGCTATCGCGTCCTGTCGGGCAGCGTGGAAATCCTGCGCATACTGGACAGTGCGCAAGACATCACGGCGCACCTGTAGCCCCTACCGCCCCTTGAACCCCGTCGCCACGAGGAAGACCTCGGAGCTGTCCTGACGGCTGGCCTTGGGCTTGAAGTGCTGGACCTTCTCGAAGTTCTTCTTCAGCCGGGCGATGACCTCGGAGGTCTCGCCGCCCTGGAAGGCCTTGGCGACGAAGGCGCCGCCGGGACGCAGGGTCTCGATGGCGAACTCCGCTCCGATCTCGATCAGGCCGACGATGCGCAGGTGGTCGGTCTCGCGGTGGCCGACGGTGTTGGGAGCCATGTCCGACATGACGAGGTCCGGCGCGCCGCCCAGCAGCTCGAGCAGCTTGGGCGGACAGGCAGGATCCGTGAAGTCCATCTCGATGATGTGGGCCGGCTCGACCGGGTCGACGTGCAGCAGATCGACGCCAACCAGCTGGGTCACGCCGCGCTCGACCGCGATCTGCAGCCAGCCGCCGGGAGCGCAGCCGAGGTCGATGACGCGCGCCCCCTTCTTGAAGAAGCGGAACTTCTCGTCGATCTCGCTGATCTTGAAGGCGGCGCGGCTGCGATAGCCGAGCGCCCGGGCCTTGGCCGAGAACGGATCGTTGATCTGACGCTCCAGCCAGGCCTGCTGGCTGGGCGTGCGGCCGTCGGCGGTCTTCAGGCGCGCGGGCTTGGCGCGACCGTCGGCGTTGCCGCCCGTGGGCGGCTTGACCATCCGGCGTCTGGGGGGCTCGTCGTTCATGCGTTCACCGTTCGGGCCGAACCGGCCCCGCCGCGCCGCCGACGGCGGGGGCGCTTCTGCCGATCCGACATCAGAGACATCAGGAGCCCCTCTCTAAGCCCTCGATCGGCGACTCGCACGCGCGAACATGGCCAAAGCTCTTGAACGGCTTGAAGAATGGCCGCGCCGGCAAGGACGAGGTCGGCCCGGTCGGCGCCGATGCAGGGCTCCAGCGCCCGCTCCTTGGCGGTCAGTTGCAGCAGCCGGTCGGCCGCCGCCTCGCAGTCGGTGCGCTGCATCCACAGCCCGTCGACGACGTTGCGGTCGTAGCGCGGCAGGCCCAGATGCAGGCCCGCCAGGCTGGTGATCGCGCCCGAGGTGCCGACCAGGTGGGCCCGGCCGGCGTCGAAGGTCTTGCGCATCGGGGCGGCGTGCGGAAAGGCCGCGATCTTGGACTTCACTTCCTCGACCATGGCGCGGAACCAGCCGTCGTCGGCCCGCTCGCCCTCGGGAAAGCGCTCGGCCAGGGTGACGACGCCGATCGGGATCGACAGCCAGGCGCGGATGGGCAGCTTCCAGGCCTCGAACTGGCGCGGCTTGGCGTCGAGACCGCCGGCCTTGAGATCGACCCACGACAGCTCCGTCGAGCCGCCGCCGACATCGACCACCAGCGCCGCGTCGGCCTGGCGATCGAACAGGCTCATGCAGCCGGCGACCGAAAGCTGCGCCTCTTCGCGCGGGGTGATGATCTGGAGCCGCAGACCGGTCTCCTCGGCCACGCGGCGAACGAACTCCGTGCCGTTGGTCGCGCCGCGACAGGCCTGGGTGGCCACGGCCTTGACCCGGATGGCCTTGCGGCGGCGGATCTTCTCGGCGCAGACCTTGAGGGCGGCCATCGACCGCTCCATCGCCGCATCGGACAGCTGGCCCGTCTGGGAAAGCCCCTCGCCCAGCCGGACAATGCGGGAATAGGCCTCGACGACGCGGAATCCGCGCGGCGAAGGCGTCGCCACCAGCAGGCGGCAGTTGTTGGTTCCGAGATCGAGCGCCGCGTAGCACGGCTGCTCGCCCGGAGGCCGGCGTCGTTCCCGGCCGTCCTGGGCCTGGGATGCGCCGGGCGCTCTCGGCGCCTCCGACATGGTCTTTCCACCTTGTCTCGCAGGCGATTCGTGACGAACCGCCTCACTTCGTCGCCGACCATAGCAATCGAGTTCGCCTCTCGGAAGCATGGCGTTGCGCGACAAGGGGCGTCGTTTACGTTCAGGATTCAGTCAGGAGACTCGTCGTAATCTCTTCATCATGAACGAGAGACTCGCCAAATTCGCGATCGGCCAGATCGTCAAGCACCGCATCTTCCCTTTCCGGGGCGTGGTGTTCGACGTCGATCCCGTATTCGCCAATACGGACGAGTGGTGGGAGTCCATCCCCGAGGACATCCGGCCGTCCAAGGACCAGCCGTTCTACCACCTGCTGGCCGAGAACGACGACAACACCTACGTCGCCTATGTCTCCGAGCAGAACCTGCTGGCCGACGAGACCGGCGAGCCCGTGCACCATCCGCAAGCCGCGCTGATCTTCGAGTCCTTCGATCACGGCGCCTACAAGCTTCGCCCCCGGATTTCACACTGACGGGCATGCCTATCCGCCCGAACGGCGGTTGCGCGCAAAAATCGAACGGAACTTGCCGCTCGGCAGGCGTAACGTCGTTTCATGAGCGCAGACGGTTTCAGCGGCGGGCCGCCCCCAGGGGCGCGGCCCGATTGGACGATCGACCAGGGCTGGGAAGCCTATAGCCAGGCCGAGCACGACGTCTGGATCACCCTCTACGAACGCCAGGCCAAGGTGCTGCAAGGCCGCGCCTGCGACGAGTTCCTGCGCGGGCTCGACGCGCTGGACCTGCACCGCACCGGCATCCCCGACTTCAACCGTATCAACGAGGAACTCCAGCGCCTGACCGGCTGGAGCGTCGTGGCCGTGCCGGGCCTGGTGCCCGACGACGTGTTCTTCGACCACCTGGCCAATCGCCGCTTTCCGGCCGGCCAGTTCATCCGCAAGCCGCATGAGCTGGACTACCTGCAGGAGCCGGACGTCTTCCATGACGTCTTCGGCCACGTGCCGATGCTGACCGATCCGGTCTTCGCCGACTACATGCAGGCCTATGGCCAGGGCGGACAGCGGGCGCTTGGCCTGGGGCGGCTGGCCAATCTTGCGCGGCTCTACTGGTACACCGTCGAGTTCGGGCTGATGGCGACGCCGGCGGGGCTGCGCATCTATGGCGCGGGCATCGTCTCGTCGCGGACGGAGTCGATCTTCGCCCTCGAAGACCCCTCCCCCAACCGCATCGGCTTCGACCTGGAGCGGGTGATGCGCACGCCCTACCGCATCGACGACTTCCAGCAGGTCTATTTCGTCATCCCGTCGATCCAGACCTTGCAGGAAGTGACCCTGCGCGACTTCGCCGCGCTCTACGAGCGGCTGGCCGGCGCGCGCGACATCGGCATCGCCGAGATCGTCGGCGGCGACCAGGTGCTGACGCGAGGCAGCCAGGCCTATGCGAAGGCCGGCGGGCGGTTGGCTTCGGCTTAGCGCTTCACCGCCCAGAGCAGCTTCTCGACCTGCCCCTCGCCGCCGGCGATGGGGCTGTCGGCGTGCTCGCGCACCGTCCAGCCCGAAGCCTCCAGGAAGGCCGACACGCGCTCGACGCAGACGCCGATGATCTCGGGATCCTTGACCAGCCCCCCCTTGCCGACGTTCTCCCGGCCGGCCTCGAACTGCGGCTTGACCAGGGCGACGAGGTCCGAACCGGGCCGCGCAAGGGCCAGCGCCGCCGGCAGGGCCTTCTCCAGCGAGATGAAACTGACGTCGGTGACGACCAGGCCGACGCTGTCCGGCGCGTGCTCGGCGGTCAGGGCGCGGGCGTCGAGCGGCGACAGGTCTTCGACACGGGGATCGGCCTTGAGGCTCGCATGCAGCTGGTCGCGGCCGACATCGACGGCCAGGACGCGGACCGCGCCCTTCGACAGCAGCACCTCGGTGAAGCCTCCCGTCGACGCGCCCACATCAATGGCGATCCGCCCCTCGACGGCGACCGGCCAAAGCTCCAGGGCGCGGACCAGCTTCAGCGCGCCTCGGCCGACCCAGGGATGGGCGGCCTCGGCGACGATGTCGGCGGCCTCGTCTATGGCTTCCGAAGCCTTGGCCAGGACTTTGCCGTCGGCCGTGACACGGCCGGCCTCGATGGCGGCGCGGGCCTTGGCGCGGCTGTCGAACAGACCCTTCTCGACCAGCAGGATGTCGGCGCGTTTGCGGCTCATGCGAGGCTGATAGCAGACTCGCGCTTACGCCGCTTCGGCGTCGTTGGCGGCCAGACCCAGCCGCGCCGTGACGGCCTCCATCGGCGCGCCGCGCGGGACGACGACCCATTCTCGGGGCCTGGAGGCGTTGACCGCGACGACCGCGTCCTTCGGACAGACGTCGAAGCAGTCGACCTCGATCACCGCCAGCGGCGCCTTGCGGTCCTTGCCCTTGCCGCCGCCGGAGGCCTTGCGCAGGGCCTTGGCGAAGCTCTGCTCGCCGCCCTTGCCGAAACCGCCGTCCAGCTTGCGCGAGCACTTGCGGCAGACGAGGATCACCTCGTTCCAGTCGGCGCGCACGCGCTTGATCGGCCTATCGTTGCTGGAGCCTTTGCTCACCTTGAGCCTCGTTACGTTCGGACTGCCCAGCCCGAGGCTTGGACATGGGAAGTCGCCGCGCAAAGTGCTAGAGACGCCCGCTTCAACGCTTCGGAGGCCGCAATGGTCCGCAATCTCAAGGGCAAGCTCGCGCCGCCCGTCGCCGACCCGACCGCCGCCGAGGACCTGGCCTGGTTCGCCGCCAAGGCCGACCGCGCCTTCCGCCTGCGCGACCCGGCTCCGCTGGAATTCGGCCCGCTGGGCGATCCGGGCGACGGCTTCAGCTGGCGCGTGCTGGTGGCCCGCCTGCCCGACAGCGGCCGCCTGCGCCTGCCGATCTCGCTGGCCTGGGACCTGCACAACGACCACGCCAAGGACCAGCACCTGTCGATGCTGTTCGATCAGGTCGCCCCGGCCGAGGCCAAGGCGCTGCTGAAGAAGAAGGCGAACTAGGCCATGCGGGCGCTGCTGATCGCCTTCGGTCTCGCGGCGCTGGCGCCGGCCCAGGCGTCGGCGGCCGACTTCTATCTGACGGACAGCGGCGGCGGCCGCATTCGGGTCATCGACGTCGAGGCCCTGGTCGGCGACGGCGAAGGCGCCCGCCTGGGCGAGGTGCGCGGCTTCGGCGCGGCGGGGCCGACGACGGAAAAGGTCCGCTTCGACTGCCTGGCCGGGCTGTACGAGATCGTCTGGCGGCTGTCCGGACCGGCGGGCGGCCAAACGACGACGGGCTTTCCAGCGCGACGACCGAAGGCCGGCTCGCCCCAGGCCCTGGAGATGAGAATCGCCTGCGAGAGCGCCCGCCCCGCCGACCGCCGGCTGGGCGACAAGTCCGTCCAAGACCTGATCGCCCGCGCGGCTTCGGCCCACTGAGCGTCAGCCCTTGCGCATCCACGCCGCGACCGCCCAGGAGTGGGCGTCGTGGCGCAGGGCGACGACGGCGTCGCGAGGGTCGAGCCAGACCAGCTTGTGGTCGTCCTCGACCTTGAGCTCGGGGCGCTCGCCCACGGCCCTCACCGCGTAGATCCCGCCGTAATTGCGCACGGGCTCGCCGTCGGACTTTAGGAACGGCTGGGAGACGTCGACCACGCGCGCGCCGACCTCGACGACGAGGCCGGTCTCCTCCCCGAACTCACGGACCAGGGCCTCGCTCTCCGTCTCGTCGCCATCGACGGCGCCGCCCGGCAGGTCGAAGTAAGGCGCCTTGCCGGGCTTGGTCACTTCGACCAGGGCGATCCGCCCCTGCGTGTCCTCGGCGACGCCGAAGGCGGCGTGACGGTCCTTGTAGGCCAGGGACGCGTCGGGGGCGTAAAACGCGATCAAGGATGTCAGTCCTTGCCGAACAGGTCGTTCCACGGATCGGCCTTGCCGGACTCGACGTCGGCGACGCTGATCTCCGGACGGTAGCCGATCTTGCCGTTGGCGCTGGCCTTCCAGGCCATGGTCACGACGTCGCGCAGTTCGGCGGCGCCGGCGGCCAGGCGGGCGTCGACGAAGGCCTTGGCGCGCGGATCAGTCTCGACCATGCCGCCGGCCTTTTCCAGCTGGTACAGCGGCTCGGTCTGCTTCCAGGTCGTGGTCAGGTAGCCGACCATGCGGGCCTCGATGCTGCACTGGCAGTCGACCGGGGCCGGCATCAGCGCCTTGACCTCGTCGTCCTTGGCCACGGCCTTGACCAGCGGGCCTTCGAAGGCGCCGTGGGTGCCTTTGCTCTGGGTGTAGTTGTTGGGGTTCGGATAGTCGCCCCAGCCGTTGTAGTGCACGCTCATGTGCAGCGGCTGGCTGCCGTCGCCGACATAGTGGGCCCATACGCCCAGGTCGCGCAGCAGCAGTTCCTCGCGGCGCTTGAGGTCGGCGGCGTACCAGGCCTTCTTCTGGGCGTCGGTGGTCGCCTTCTCGGCCGCCACCAGGATGCGCCAGTAAGTGAAGTCCTTCACCAGCTGCTGATAGCCGTCGATGATGGCGTAGGGCAGGTAGCCGGCCTTCCAGCTGTCCTGGCCGGCGGCGCGCAGGGCGGTCTCGTAGTCGGCGCGGGTGGCCGGCAGGGTCTCGACCGTGAACTTCGGCCCGCCGAACATGCGGCCCTCGTCGTCGAGGTCGAGGAAGTGGGCGGCGTCGCGGTCGGTGTCATGCACCTTGCCCGAGCCCTTCCAGCGGTCCGGCTCGCGGGCGTATTCGCCGATGGCGGCCACGCCGTAGGGGCTGCGCACGAAGGCCGGCACGTCGTCCGGCAGGGTCGAGGCGCCGAGCACCCCGACCATGCGGTGGCCCGAGGCTCCCCAGGCCAGGGCCGACTGGGCGGGCGCGGCCAGGGCGGCGGCGAGGACGAGAATCTTGACGGTGGAAGACGGCGACGTCATGCGCGCTCCGAGGCGTTTCAATCGATGCCGAGAGCCGTCTCGACCCGGCCGACCCAGGCCTTGACGGCCGGATAGCGCGACAGATCGAAACCGCCCTCGTGGGCGACACGGGTGTAGGCCACCAGCGCGACGTCCGCCAGGGTCAGGCGGTCGCCGACCAGGAAACCGCTGCCGGAAAGGCCGTTTTCCAGGCGGGCCAGCGCCGCGTGGCCCCGCTCGACGATCTTTCCGTCCAGCGACTCGACCGGCTTGCCCATGTAGGCGACCTGGAACCTCGCCACCGCGACATAGGGCTCGTGGCTGTACTGCTCCCAGAACAGCCACTCGTACATCTTGGCCTTCAGATAGGGATCGGCCGGGATCAGCACCGAGTCCTCTGCCAGGTGCAGCATGATGGCGTTGGACTGGGCCAGGAAGCGGCCGTCCTCCAGCACCACGGCCGGCACCTGCCCGGCCGGGTTCATGGCCAGGAAGTCCTCCGTGCGCGACTCGCCCTTGAGGATATCGACCTCGATCCATTCGTAAGGGAGACGCAGCCGCTCGGCGGTCCACTTCACCTTCAGGCAGTTGCCCGACTTGCCGTCGCCGAAGATCCGCAGCGTCATTCCGTCGCCCTCCTCCACATTTCAAACGGCGCGCTAAACGATTGAATTTCCAACCGAGTTCCGAGCTTGACCAGAAGTTTTCATCCGATTCCGGCCCATTTGGGCGGTTTTAAGCGGGTTGTCACGGAGCCGTGATCGGCTTAAGGAGACCGCCGAACCGACAGATACGCCGATAAGAGGACAACCTCGATGCGACGCACGCTCGCCGGAATTTTGGCCTTCATGGCCATGTTCGCCGCCCTCCCCGCCGCCGCGGGTCCTGACTCCGAGCGCAAGGACCCCCTGGGCGAACTGATCGCCGGCGCCCTCACCGGCAGCCTGCCCGGCTCCATCGAATACAAGATGAAGGCCACGCTCTACCATGCCGGCGCCCGGGGCATCCGCGCCCTCGACAGCCTCGGCTGCAAGGTGGTGGCCATGCGCACCCTGGCCGTCGACACCAAGGTGATCCCGCGCCGCACCGTGGTCTTCATCAAGGAGACCGTCGGCCTGCCGATGCCCAACGGCGAGAAGCACGACGGCTACTGGTACGCCTCCGACATCGGCGGGGCGATCAAGGGCAACAAGATCGACATGTTCAGCGGCCAGGGCGCCGGCTCGATGAAGCCGCTGGCGGACCTGAACCTGGCCAATCTCTCGGTGACCAAGGTCGGCGAGTTCAAGGGCTGCCCGCCCGAATAGGCTTCGGCCTCCCCAAACAAAGTCTCAAGGACGCCGGCGCTTTCCGCGCCGGCTTTCGCTTGCGCGCCTGACGTGCAACGCCGCCCCGGTTAACCAAGCGCGTGATGTTCGCGCTGGCCTCGCACGCGGTTCTGCACCACTCTGGATAGCGCTCGACGACTCCCTTAAAGCTTAGCTTGCAGGCGTGGCATGGCATCGAGGCGATCCGAAAGTAATCAAGCGTCCTCGCCTTCGGTCCTGATAGCGGACGACGACGCCCTGCTTCGCGAGATCCTCGAGCACAAGCTCAGCATGGCCGGCTACGAGGTGAGCGTCTTCGAGGACGGCCGCGCCGTGCTGGAGGCGGCCCGCGCCGCCCGGCCGCAGGTCGTGGTGCTGGACGGCATGATGCCGATCATCGACGGCTTCGAGGTGCTGCGGCGCATGAAGGGCGACGACGCCCTGCGCGACATACCCGTGGTCATGCTGACGGCCCTGAAAGGCCGCAACGACATCGTCACCGCCCTCAACCTCGGCGCCGCCGACTACCTGCCCAAGCCGTTCGATCCGGACGAGTTGCTGGCCCGGCTGTTCCGCATCGCCCCGGTGGCTGCGTGATTGAGGCGATCCAGGAAGCCCAGCAAGCCCAGGCGGCCGATCCGGCCTATGCCGCGGCCGTGTCTGCGCGCCAGGCCGGACGCACGGGTGAAGCGATCGCAGCCTTCGATCTTCTGTCCAAACAACGTCCCAAGGACCCCGACGTCTGGCTGAACCTCGGCCTCGCACGGATGGCCGCCCAGCGCTACGCCGAGGCCGACCGGGCCTTCGAGACCACCCTCGCACTGGCGCCCGACTATCGCGACGCCCGCATCGCCTACGCCCGCTCGGCCCTGTTCGCGGGGCGTCCCGAACTGGCCAGGCGCCGGCTCGCGCCCCTGCTGGCCGGCGGATCCGACGACGCGGAGGCCCGCGGGCTCGACCAGCAGATTTCCGCCACCCTGGCCATGCCGGGGGAACCGAGCTGGCGGCTGGACGTCGCCTACGCCCGAAGCGAACTCAGCAAGGACCTGGGCCACTGGAGTTCGGCCACCCTCGCCCTCTCCCGCCGCCTCGATCCGCGCACGACGATCGGCGGCTCGATCGAGCACACCGAGCGGTTCGGCGTTTCCGACACCTATGGCGAGGTGCTGGCGGCGCGAACCTTCTCGCCCCGCTGGGACGGCTTCATCGCCGTCGGCGGCGCGCCGGACGCCGACTATCGGCCGGAGTTCACCGTGCGGGCCGGCGGCTCGGCCGGGCTGCGGACGACCGGAGCCTTCCGGGCGCGGCTGGGCCTGGACGGCGTCTGGTCGCGCTATGCTGTCGGCGAGGTCAAGAGCCTGCAGCCCTATCTGGTGCTGGCGGCCGGGCCGGTGTCGCTGACGGCCCGCTCGATCAACACCGAGGACGAGCGCGGCAAGCATCAGTCCGGCTACACCCTGAACGGCGAGTGGTCGGCGACCGAGCGCCTGCGCCTGCGGCTGGGCTGGGCCGACGCGCCCGAGAGCGCCGACGGCGCCACCGTGCCCGTCGAGGCGGTGTCGGCGGGGGTCGCCTTCGACCTTGCGCCGCGCTGGACGGTGCAGATCGCCGGCGCCCACGAAAAGCGCACGGCCTATGACCGCGACGAGATCGGCGTCGCCGTCACCCGACGGTTCTAGATGTCGTCGCTGACGCTGATCTGGGTCATCGCCCTCGTCCTGATCGCCGGGGCGCTGACCTGGATGAGCGCGCTGATCGTCGCGCGCCTGTTCAAGGAAGCCGGCGCGGCCGATCGCGCCGGCGACCGCCGGATCATCATCCAGGCCCTGTCCGGCCTGCTGCGCGGCCAGGTCGAGGCGGCGGACGAGCTGGGCCGGTTCCTGAGACGGCCCGAGGTGCTGGCCGAGGCCATACTCGACTTCCAGGGCATGATCCGCGGCGCCGACCAGGATCGCGCCATGGCCGCCCTGAAGCGCCTGGGCCTCGTCGCGGCGCTGGAAAAGCGCGCGACCCGCGGATCGCGCGACGAGCGCCTGACCAGCGTCGAGGCGCTGGCCGCCCTAGGCGGCGAGGAAGCCAAGGCCGCCCTGCGCCGCGCCATCGGCTCCAAGGACCCGAACGTGCGCATGGCCGCCGTGAAGGGCCTGGCGGCCGCCGGCGCCCCGCCCTCGGCCTCGCGCCTGCTCGACTATGCCGGCTCGGGCGAGCTGGCGCCGTCGCGGGTCTATGCCGAACTGATGCGCCAGGCGGTGGCGGCGCGGCCGGCCGACGGCCTGCTGGCGCTCGACCGCCAGGGCCTGACGCCGCTGATGCGGGCGCTGCTGCTCGACGCCCTGGGCCGATCGGGCGCCTACGAGGCGGTGCCGGCGCTGTCGGCGGCGGCGAGCGATCCCGACCTCGACGTGCGGACGGCGGCGGTGCGGGGTCTTGGCCGGCTGCAGCACCCCGCCGCCGCCGCGCCCCTGACCGCCGCGCTCACCGACGAGGCCTGGACCGTACGCTCGGCGGCGGCCGAGGCCGTCGGCGCCGCTGGGCTGGCCAAGCTCGCCGCCCCGATGGCCGCGCTGCTGGACGACCCGGAATGGTGGGTGCGTTTCCGCGCCGGCGACGCCCTGGGAAAGCTCGGCAAGACCGGCCGCGCCCTGCTGGAGGCCGCCGCGAGCGACGACACGCGCCCCGTGGCCCAGCGGGCGGCCGAGCGCGCCCTGGCGGAAGGCGCCTGACCATGTTGCCCGAACTGGAAGTCCTGGCCCTCGTGGTCGTCCGCTTCGCCGAGACCATCGCCTGGGCGGTGATCGCCACCGGCCTGCTGCAGAACGCGCTCTATCTCTATCAGCTGATCCTGGCGGCCCGCGCGCTGTCGCAGGCCCCGCCGGTCAACCAGGCCGCCCTGCTCTGGCGGCGCTACGCCGAGGCCGCCCCGCCGATCACCCTGATGGCCCCGGCCTACAACGAGGCCCTGACCATCGTCGAAAGCGTGCGCTCGCTGCTGGCCCTGCAATACCCCCACTTCGAGGTGGTGGTGGTCAACGACGGCTCCAAGGACGAGACGCTGCAGGTGCTGATCGACGCCTTCGAGCTGCATCCCGTCGAGCGCCACTACGACCTGGCCGCCTCGTGCCAGCGCATCCGCGGCCTCTACGCCGCCGCCAACCAGCCCCGCCTGCTGGTGGTCGACAAGGACAACGGCGGCAAGGCCGACGCCCTGAACGCTGCCATCAACCTGTCGCGCTCGCCGATCGTCTGCTCGATGGACGCCGACTCCCTGCTGGAGGTCGACGCCCTGCTGCGGGCGGTGGCGCCATTCGTCGAGGATCCCGACCGCACGGTGGCGGTGGGCGGCACGATCCGCATCGCCAACGGCTGCAAGATCTCGTTCGGGCGGGTGGTCGAGGTGGGGGTGCCCAAGAACCTGCTGGCCCGGCTGCAGACGGTCGAATATCTGCGCGCCTTCCTGATGGCGCGCCTGGCCTGGAGCCGCATCTCGGCCCTGACCATCATCTCCGGCGCCTTCGGCCTGTTCCGCCGCCAGGCCGTGCTCGACGTCGGCGGATACAGCCACGGCACGGTCGGCGAGGACATGGAGCTGGTGGTCAAGCTGCACAAGCACTACCGGCGCCTCGGCAAGCCCTATCGCGTGGCCTTCACGCCCGAGCCGGTGTGCTGGACCGAAGCGCCCGAGACCATGGCCGTGCTGTCCCGCCAGAGGGCGCGCTGGCATCGCGGGGCGCTGGAGACCTTCTTCCGGCACCGGGACATGATTCTGAACCCGCGCTACGGCCGCATCGGACTGATCGGTTTCGGCCACATCCTGGTGGTCGACGTGCTGGGGCCGCTGATCGAGATCTTCGGCTACGTGCTGATCCCGGCCTTCTGGCTGCTGGGCGTGCTGGACATCGACTATCTGTGGGCGCTGCTGGCGGTGACCTTCGGCTTCGGCATCGTCATCAGCGTCGGCGCCCTGGCGCTGGAAGAGACCGAGCTTCGGCGCTTTCCCAACGCCCGCAGCCTCGCCGTGCTGATGGGCGCGGCGATCCTGGAGAATTTCGGCTACCGCCAGATCAACAATTTCTGGCGGTTGCGCGGCACCTGGCAGTTCCTGACCGGCGCCCAGGGCTGGGGCAAGATGACCCGCAAGGGCTTCTCGTCGGAGACCTGAGCCTCAGATGTCGCCGCCGACGTTGGGGGCGACGCCCGGAGCGCGGGCGACGTGGATGCCGCACTCGGTCTTGTCCTGGCCTTGCCAGCGCCCGGCGCGGACGTCGGCGTTGGGGTCGTCCACCGGCTTGGTGCACGGCCAGCAACCGATCGAGGGGAAGCCCTGGGCGACCAGCGGGTGGGTCGGCAGCTGGTGCTCGGCGACATAGGCGTCGAGCTCGGCCTTGCTCCAGTTGGCCAGCGGGTTGAACTTCAGCTTTCCGTCGGCGTCCTCGACCACGGCCAGGCGCAGGCGGTCGCCGCCATGGAAGCGCTTGCGACCGGTGCACCAGGCCGAGAAGCCCTCGATGGCGCGATCCAGCGGCAGCACCTTGCGGATATGGCAGCAGGCGTCGGTGTCGGTGCGCCAGAGGTCCGACTTGGGATCGGTCACGGCCAGGTCGGCGAAGGCCGGGCGCAGGTCGCGCACGTCGGTCAGGCCGAGCCTGGCGGCCAGGCTCTTGCGATAGTCCAGGGTCTGGCCGAACAGCATGCCGGTGTCGAGGAACAGCACCGGGATGTCTTTCGAGACCTGCGCGGCCAGATGCAGCAGCACCGCCGACTCCGCGCCGAACGAACTGACCAGGGCCAGCTTGTCGCCGAAGGTCTCGTAGGCCTTGCGCAGGATGGTCAGCGGATGGGCGTCGCGCAGTTCGGCGTCCAGCCGCGCCGCCAGGGTCGGCGCGGCGTCGGTCTGGTCGTAGGCCATCAGAGAGCGCCTTCCTTGTGTTGCGCGCGCTCGTCCGCCGCGATCGGGCGGGCGTCGACGGCGCGCTGGTAGACGTGGCGGAAGCGATTGGCGGCCTTGGCCCAGGCCTCCGGCGTGGCGCCGTCGTTGGGTTCGAAGGCGTCGAAGCCGACCCGGACCATGAAGCCGGCCTGCTCCTGCAGCACGTCGCCCACGGCGCGGATCTCGCCCTGGTACTTGAAGCGCTCGCGCAGCAGGCGGGCCGAGGTGTAGGCGCGGCCGTCGCGGTACTTCGGGAAGGCCAGGGCCACCACCGACAGGCGCGGCAGGTCGTAGGCCAGGGCCTCGACCTCTTCGGCCGGCTCGATGCGCACGCCGACGCGGCGGCTGTTGGACGACAGCAGCGCGTCGCCCTCGGCCTGGAAGCGGGTCAGCGACAGGATGACGTCGCCGGCGTCCGGGATGGCGTCCTCGTCGGCGACGTTGACGAAGGTGTTTTCAGCCCATTGGGCCTGCTCGCCGGCGAGCTTAATCAGCTTGGGCATAGACCGCTTCCTTGAAGGGCTCGAGGCCGACGCGGCGATAGGTGTCGAGGAAGCGTTCCTCGCCTTGGCGCGCGGCCAGATAGGTGTCGACCAGGGTGTCGATGGCGGGAGCGACCTTGTCGGCCGGCAGGGCCGGGCCGAGGATCTTGCCGATGGTGGCGTCTTCCGCGCCCGAACCGCCGAGCGAGAGCTGGTAGAATTCCTCGCCCTTCTTGTCGACGCCCAGGATGCCGATGTGGGCCACGTGGTGGTGGCCGCAGGCGTTGATGCAGCCGCTGATCTTGATCTTCAGCTCGCCGATCGTCTCGGCCCGGTCAGGGTCGGCGAAGGTCTTGGCGATGTCCTGGGCGATCGGGATGGCGCGGGCGTTGGCGAGCGCGCAGTAGTCGAGGCCCGGGCAGGCGATGATGTCGCTGACTAGATCGATATTGGCCGTGGCCAGGCCGTTGGCCTCGAGGATGGCGTGCACCGCCGGCAGGTCGTCGAGCTTGATGTGCGGCAGGACGAGGTTCTGGGCGTGGGTCACGCGCAGGTCGTCCAGGCCGTAGCGCTCGGCGAGATCGGCCACGACGTCCAGCTGGTCGGCGGTGGCGTCGCCCGGCGTCTGGCCGATGGCCTTCAGCGAGACCTCGACGATGGCGTAGCCCGGCTTCTTGTGCGGCTTGACGTTGTTGCGCGCGAAGCGGGCCAGCGACGGGCTGGCGGCCTTGGCGGCCTCGAAGGCTTCCGAGCGGGCCGGCAGGGTCTCGAACGGCGTCTGGGCGAAGGCGCCGCGGATGCGGGCCAGTTCCACGTCGCCCACGTCAGCGCGCGACTGGTCGATCTTGGTCCACTCTTCCTCGACCTGGCGGCCGAACTCCTCGGCGCCGAGGGCGGCGACCAGGATCTTGATGCGGGCCTTGTAGATGTTGTCGCGGCGGCCGTGGCGGTTGTAGACGCGCAGGACGGCTTCCAGGTAGCTCAGCAGGCTCGAGGCCGGCAGGTGCTGCTTGATGGTCGGGCCGACATAGGGCGTGCGCCCCTGCCCGCCGCCGACGATCACCTCGAAGCCCAGCGAGCCGTCGCGGGCCCGGCGCAGGATCAGGCCGATGTCGTGCACCTTCACAGCCGCGCGGTCGGTCAGGGCGCCGGTGATGGCGATCTTGAACTTGCGCGGCAGGTAGCTGAATTCCGGGTGCAGGGTCGACCACTGGCGGATCACTTCGGACCACACGCGCGGATCGTCGATCTCCTCGGCGGTGGCGCCGGCATAGGGATCGGCCGTGGTGTTGCGAATGCAGTTGCCGCTGGTCTGGATGGCGTGCAGGTCGACCTCGGCCAGGGCGTCCAGGATGTCCGGCGCGTCCTTCAGCTTGATCCAGTTGAACTGGACGTTCTGACGCGTGGTCATGTGCCCGTAGCCCTTGTCGTAGGTGCGGGCGATCCAGGCCAGGCGGCGAGCCTGGCGGGCGTTGAGCGAGCCGTACGGAATGGCGACCCGCAGCATGTAGGCGTGGAGCTGCAGGTAGAGACCGTTCATCAGGCGCAGCGGCTTGAACTGGTCCTCGGTGAGGTCGCCGGCCAGGCGGCGGGCCACCTGATGACGGAACTCGTTGGAGCGGTCCGTCAGGAATTCACGGTCGATGACGTCGTACTGATACATAGGGTCGGCCTACTTGCGGCGGATCAGGTCGACGCGGCCCGTCGAGCGGGCGGCGCCGGAAGCGTGGCGGATGGCCTCGACGACGGCGCCGCCTTCAGCCTGCTTGCCGTGGAGAAGCTCGTTGGTCGGACCAAGCGCGCGGATGCGCTCGCGGTAGCTGACCGGGGCCAGGCCCAGACCTTCGACGGTGATCAGGTCGATCGGATAGGGATCGACGATCACGGTCGGGGCGGCCTTGCCGGCGGCGACGGCGGCCTCGACTTGCTCGCCTTGCGCATCGTCGAACAGCTGGGCGTCGCCGAAGCCGTCCACCCATGCGCCTTCCTTCCAGAAGACGACCTCCCCGTCGATCAGGCGATTGGCGGTCACGGCTTTCATTGGCCCGAACTCACGTTTTGAACTTCGAAGACGGCGGCGGTTGCGACGCTGCCGGGAACTTGCCCCGATATGGTGGGGATTTCAGCCATGGCCATGGCCTCGCCGACCATCAGCAGGGCCGGCCCTTTCAGCCCCTCGGCGGCCGTTGCGAGACCGGCCAAGGTGGTGAGGATGCGGCGCTCGTCCGAACGGCTGGCGTTCTCGACGACCAGGGCGGGCGTCGAGCCGGCGCGGCCGGCGGCGGTCAGGCGCTGGGCGATGAAGCCCGCGGTCGAGACGCCCATATAGACGACGACGGTCTGGTTTGGACGCGCCAGGGCGGTCCAGTCGAGGTCCGGCTCGCCGTGGGCGGCGTGGCCGGTGACGAAGGTGACCGCCTGGGCGCTGCCGCGATGGGTCAGGGGCGCGCCGGCGCCGGCGCTGGCGGCCAGGGCGGCGGTGACGCCGGGCACCACGGTGCAGTCGACGCCGGCCTCACGGCAGGCGGAAAGCTCCTCGCCGCCACGGCCGAACAGGAAGGGATCGCCGCCCTTCAGGCGCACGACCTCCAGGCCTTCACGGGCCAGAGCGACCAGCAGTTGGTTGATGTCGTCCTGGGGCAGGGTGTGGCGCGACTTGCGCTTAGCCACGTCGATGCGGCGGGCCTGGGGCGCAAGATCGAGGATCTCGGCCGAGACCAGGCCGTCGTGCACCAGCACGTCGGCGGCCTGCAGCGCCTTCAGCGCCTTGATCGTCAGCAGGTCGGGATCGCCGGGACCAGCGCCGACGAGGGTCACCCGTCCCGGAGCCGGCCGCACGCCCTCGCCGCCGCGCAGAGCGATCAGACGGGGTTCAGCCTTGCCATCCGAGGGCGACGCCATGCGCGATCCCAGGTCCTCTAAAAGCGTCCATGGACGCGCGAAAGCGGCGCGAGCCGATCGACCCTCGCCGTCCAAACCCAATGAAATACGGGGCGAACCCGAAAGCTCGCCCCGCTCTTGCCCGCCGACGAAAAGGGCCAATCCGTCAGCGAACGCTTGCAAACTGGGCGCGGGCAGGCCAATTCGCAAACAAGGACTTCTGCCGGGGCGTTCAGTAAAACTCATGGAACGACAGAACGAACGGCGCCGACTTCCGCCTCTCAACGCCCTGCGGGCTTTCGAGGCGGCGGCGCGCCATCTGAACTTCAGCCGCGCCGCCGACGAACTGTCGGTGACGCCCGGCGCCGTGAGCCAGCAGATCCAGAACCTGGAAGACTATGTCGGCGCGGCCCTGTTCAAGCGCACGCCCAAGGGCCTGCTGCTGACCGACGCGGCCCAGACCGCCCTGCCCGCCCTGCGCGAAGCTTTCGACCGTCTGGCCGAAGCCGCGTCCCTGCTGACCGCCGCCGTCGACGGCCGGCGCCTCACGCTGACCGCCGCTCCCTCCTTCGCCGCCAAGTGGCTGGTGCCGCGCCTGGGCAAGTTCGAGCAGGCCCAGCCGCAGGTCGACGTCTGGCTGTCGGCCGGCATGGAAGTGGTCGACTTCGCCGCCGGCGAGGTGGATCTGGCCATCCGCTACGGCTCGGGCCGCTATCCCGGCCTGGAAGTCATCCGCCTGCTCAACGAGACGGTCGTGCCCGTCGCCAGCCCCGAGCTGCTGGCCGAGACGCCGCTGGAAAGCCCCGAAGACCTGTCGCGACACATCCTGCTGCACGACGGCTCGCCCGACGCCGACGATTCGTGCCCCGACTGGGCGATGTGGCTGGCCGCGCGCGGCATCAAGGGCGTCGACGGCGCCCGCGGCCCGCGCTTCAACCAGTCGAGCCTAGTGATCGAGGCCGCCGCCAACGGCCGCGGCATCGCCCTGGCCAAGCGCACCCTGGCCCAGGCCGACCTGGACGCCGGACGGCTGGTGATCCCGTTCGACATCGCCACCTCGGTCGACTTCGCCTATTACGTCGTCCACCCCAAGGCCAAGGGCCGCCTGCCGCAGGTTAAGGCCTTCGTCGGCTGGCTTAAGGACGAGGCGGCCGCCCACGAAGCGGCCCTGCTGACCATCGACAACGGGGCCGGCATCTAGGTCGGGCATCTAGGCTGGAACAGCCCCGCCAAACCGGCTTAAAGGGGCTCATGATCAAGACGACTCTCAACGTCGACGAGCGCCTCGCGCCGGCCGACTGCCAGACCATGGTCGACGTGCGCCAGGGCGTCGACGCCCTGGACCGGGCCCTGGTGGCCCTGCTCGCCGAGCGCCAGGGCTACATGGACGCCGCCGCCCGCATCAAGACCGACCGCAGCAAGGTGTTCGACCGCGCCCGCATCGAGGACGTGGTCGACAAGGTGAAGGCCGCCGCGCGCGACGCCGGCCTGTCCGAAGCCATCGCCGAGCCGGTGTGGCGCACCCTGATCGATCGCTGCATCGCCTACGAGCACGACAGCTGGGACCGGACCAAGGGCGCCGCGTGACCAAGGAAGAGATCGACAAGCTGCTCGACGACATGGCCGCCGAGGCCGTGGCCAAGGGCGACGACGACCTGCGTCCGGGGCTGATCTACCTGAACGACAAGGCGTACGGCACGGAGCTGCGCACCGAGACCGTCTCGGCCAAGCGAGGCCAGCGCTATCGCGGCGTGCGGGTGTTCGTCTCGCGCAGCTACGATACCAAGGTCGTCACCCGCAAGGAGACGGCCGGCCTGGAGGTCGGCGAGTTCGAGGACCTGACGGAGTCGATTCCGAACCCGACATAGGCCCACGCTCCGGTCCGTCTTTCGGGCGGTCGTTCCGCGGCGCGCCGGCATCCGCCAGGAACAGCCCGACTGTGCGCCAGGTGATCGACATCAATCCAGCCCCGTCTTGCCCTGGGCCCAGTAGGCCTTGGTGAGGATTCGCCTGGGCTCGACCGCGCGCCGCTTCAGGCCGTGCCGCAGCCTCTGGACGGCCGCCGCCCTTCCCGTCAGGACGAAGGACGCGCCGACGCCGGCCAGCGACGAGAGCGCCTCGCCTATCGTGTCGAGATGGGCGTCGTCGGCAGCCTTCCTGAACAGCGCGGCCTTCGAAAGCCCCAACGTCTCCACGACGGCCTCCGCCTCGCCGAGGTCGTCGACCTCGAAGATGCAGGAGATGCTCCGTGCGGGATCCTGTGCGGCCAGGGCGAAGGCCAGGCCGATCGAGGTCTCGTCGCCGAACACCACCAGCGGCCCGGCCAGAGGCGCCGCGTTCAGCGAGGCCCGCGGTCCGAAGAGATCGCACTGCGCGCCGGGCGCGAGCGACCGCAGCCAGTCGCTGCCCGGCCCCTCGCCGTGCGCATAGCCCAGAATGCGCGCCCTGCCTTGCCCTGCGTCCCAGTCCATCGGCGTGTAGGTGCGCGCCACGAAGGCCGAGCCCATGGCGATCTGGATCTTCTGCCCCGGGATCCAGGAGACGCCCTTCAGGGCCGCGCCCTCCAGCGTGACGAGCCGGAAGTGGTCTCCGAGCGGCCGGCAGGCGGCGATCATGGCCGGCCGCATCATCAGGCGGATCAGGGCCTGGCCGAGACCGCCCGGCGTCGGATCCGTGCGTGCGTTGATCGACATGGTCGAGGCGCTCCTTCCTTCTCGAACGCGAAGCCGAACCGATCTCGACTTGCTTCCAGTGATCGGATAGCCAGAAGCAGCGATGGCGTCATTCCGAAGGATCGCCAGAATATTATCGAATTTCGCCACACCCTCGTCCGGAGCCGGCCGTGCCCATCATCAGCGACCTGACGGCCAAGGACGACTGGATCGAACCCGACGAGGTTCCCCGGCCGATCGTGGTGTTCGGCGCGATGATGGACGAGGTCGGCGGCATCGAGCTGGACCCTCACCGTCACCGGAAGGGTCAGATCATCCTGGTGCAGCGCGGCGCGCTGAGCTGCGAGGTCGAGGGCGGGCTTTGGGTCGTGCCGCCGCGAAGCGCCATCTGGATCCCCGGCGGCGCGCTGCACGCCATCAGGGCCAGCGGCGCGCTGGAAGGCTACAACGCCTTCATCGACCCGCAGATCGACGCGCGCCTGCCCAAGGCCTGCTGCGCGGTGTCGGTGACGCCGCTTCTGAGGGAGCTTCTGGCCCGGGCCGCGCACCTGCCCTATCTCTACGACGAGAGCGGGGCCAATTCTCGCCTGGTGTCGGTTCTGCTGGACGAGGTGGCCGCCGCCCATGTCGAGGACCTGCACCTGCCGATGCCCGCCGATCCGCGCCTGCGCAGGATCGTCGACGAGATGATGGCCGCGCCAGCGGCGCGAGGCAGCCTCGCCGCCTGGGCTAAGCGCGCCGGCATGAGCGAGCGCACCCTGATGCGCCTGATAGACCGCGAGACCGGCATGAGCTTCGGGCGCTGGCGCCAGCAGCTCTGCGTGGTGCTGGCCGTCAAATGGCTGGCGGCGGGCGCGTCGATCCAGAGCGTCGCCGCCGACCTCGGCTACGAGAGCACGCCCAGCTTCGTGACCATGTTCCGCAAGGCGCTGGGCGCCTCGCCCGGCCGCTACATGGCCGAACGCCACCCGGGGCGCGCCTAGAAGGCTAGCCCTTCAGCGAGCGCAGCGCCTGCTCGTGGACATAGGCGGCGATATCCAGCAGCACCGCATCCAAGGCGGTGATCACTTCGTCCAGACCGGCCTCGCCGGCCTCGGCGCGCTGGCAGACGTCGCCCAGCGCATTGGCCCCCACGCCGCGCGCCGCGCCCTTGACCGTATGGACCGCGTCGCGCCAGCCGGGATGGTCGGGCGACAGCATCGGGGTCCACAGCGCGGCCTGTTCGCGGAACAGGGCCAGGACCTCCTCGATCACCGTGGCGTCACCGGCCGCGAACCCTTCCAGATAGGCGAAATCCACGGCTCCGCTGATATCTCGCCTGGCCATCGAAAAAGTCCTTGCGCTCTCAAATTCATTGCGTATGTTCCGCGCCTCGCCGCCGGGACGCTTCAGCGCTTCGGAATCGCGAATGGGTGTATAGCTCAGTTGGTAGAGCAGCTGACTCTTAATCAGCGGGTCGTAGGTTCGAATCCTACTACACCCACCATTCTCCTCAAAACTTGATCTAGTAAAGAATTCCCCTCCTGGGGTCCCCTTGCTGCGTTCGCGCGTCTGGCTTCAGGTGCGACGAATATATCCACACCTAATGTTCTGAAGTGGATTGCACTTACCGCGCCTTGGCGTATGTATCGCGCCTCGCCGTCGGGGACGTGAAAGCGACTTCGAAACGCGAACGGGTGTATAGCTCAGTTGGTAGAGCAGCTGACTCTTAATCAGCGGGTCGTAGGTTCGAATCCTACTACACCCACCATTCTC
Organism: Caulobacter sp. GW821-FHT09B11; assembly: GCF_059418205.1. Lineage (NCBI taxonomy): Bacteria > Pseudomonadati > Pseudomonadota > Alphaproteobacteria > Caulobacterales > Caulobacteraceae > Caulobacter > Caulobacter sp. GW821-FHT09B11. The sequence continues at coordinate 195,614 of NZ_JBWKPK010000004.1, forward strand.
TCTCAGAACTCATGATCTGAAACCGGATGGCCGCGCCAGACGGCCGCGAAAGCGGCCGGCGCCGAGGCTTCGCGCAGCCGCACGCTGTTTTGACCTGTCAGTGTCCGACAGTCGGGCGCCGCGCCTCCCGCCCCCTTGAACCGTCGTTTCGCGCCTAGCGTCGCCGATCCCTCTCATCGGATCCGCGCCATGACCGTCGCCAAGCCGCCCTCGCCCCGCCTGCCCCTGCTCGTCCACGCCGGCTATGGCGCGGGCCAGATCGCCGGCCAGGTGTTCCGCGACGCCCCCTCGCTGCTGCTGCTGTTCTTCATGACCAATGCGCTGGGCGTCGAGCCGGCGCTGGCCGGGGCGGCGATCTTCTTTCCCAAGCTGTTCTGGGGCCTGATCTCGGACCTGACGGTCGGCCTCGTCTCGGACCGCTGGAAGGCCCGGGTTCCGCGTCGCCTGTGGCTGCTGGTCGGGGCGCTGCTGGCGCCGGCGGCGCTGATCCTGCTGTTCCATGTGCCGGAAGGAACGCCGGCTCTGAAGGCCGGCTACGTGGCCGCCGCCTTCAGCGTCTACATGATCGTGTTCGGGGCCTTCTCGGTGCCTTACCTGGCGATCGGCACGGAGTTGTCCGACGATCCCAAGGAGCGCACGGTGGTCATGGCCTGGCGGATGGGCTTCTCGGCCATCGGCCTGCTGGTCGGCAGCGCCCTGGCGCCGGTGCTGGTGCAGACCTGGGGCGGCGGCCGGCCGGCCTATTCGCAGATGTCGCTGGTGCTGGCGGCGACCTGCTCGGTCAGCCTGCTGATCGCCTTCCTGGCTTCGCCGCGCCCCGTCGTGCAGGCGGCCGGCCAGCCGGCCATGCGGCTGAAGGCGATCCTCAGCGCCGTGGCCGATCCTACCTTCCGCCCGCTGCTGGGCGCCTATGTGCTGCAGCTGATCGGCTCGGGCCTGGGCTATGCGGCCATGGTCTACTTCCTCAGCTACAACATGGGCCGCGCGGACGCCCTGACCCAGATCGGCATGATCGTGCTGGTGATGAGCGCCGTGGTCATCGCCGCCCAGCCGCTGTGGATCAAGCTATCGACCGCCTTCGGCCGCAAGCGCGTCTACATCGCCGCCGCCCTCGGCCACGCCGTTGTCCAGGCCGCCTGGGGCGTGATGGCCGGCGCGCCGCTACCGGCGATCTACGCCGTGGTGGTGCTGTTCGCCCTGTTCAATTCGGGCTGGAGCCTGATGGGCTACAGCCTGCTGTCGGACGTCATCGCCAAGGACGAGGCCGAGCATGGCGAAAGCCGGGCTGGCGTGTTCTCGGCGCTGTGGACCGGCGCCGACAAGATCGGCTTCGCCCTGGGCGGCACCCTGCTGACGGGCCTCGTTCTGTCGGCCTTCGGCTTCTCCAGCGCCCTGGCGGTGACCGGCGCGGCCCAGCCGGGTTCGGCGCTGGTCGGCGTGGCCGTGGCGTTCGCCTATGCGCCGGCGGCCTTCAACCTGGCGGCGGCGGCGCTCTATGCGCGGTTCGGGAGGGCTTAGGCTCTCCGCGCCCCACCCAGCTCGTCATCCCGGCCGAAGCGAAGCGTAGAGCCGGGACCCAGGGGACCGGGCGCGACCGTCAGGCTAGCAAACGAAAAGGGGCCGACGCAATGCGCCGGCCCCTGGGTCCCGGATAAGCCCTGCGGGCTTTCCGGGATGACGTACTTATTGAAGGCGAGCGCCTCAGCCCACCTTCACCAGCGTCTTGCCGGCGTTGGCGCCCTTCATCAGGCGCTCGAACTGGGCCGGGGCCGACTCGATGCCCTCGCCCAGGTCCTCGACCTGCACCAGGCGGCCTTCCTTGAGCCAGGGCTCGGCGGTCTTCACCCACTCGTTCCAGCGCGGATAGAAGTCGTAGACCACCAGGCCCATGACCGCGGCGCGCTTGCCGACGATGGGACCCAGGCCGAACTGCGGCGGCGGGCCGTCGGCGTGGTAGTGGGCCGACAGCCCGCAGATCACCACGCGGCCGTAGGTCTTCAGCAGGCCGAACACCGGATTGAGGATCGGCAGGCCGACGTTCTCGAAGTGAACGGTGGGGCCGCCGTCGGTCAGGGCCTTCAGTTCGTCGACCCAGCCTTCGTTGCGGTAGTCGACGGCGCCGTCGAAGCCGTAGCGCTCGACCACCTGGGCGACCTTGTCGGCCCCGCCGGCGATGCCGACGGCCTTGGCGCCGAGGATCTTGGCAATCTGGCCGGCCGTGCCGCCGACGCTGCCGGCGGCCGCGTCGACCGTGAAGACGTCGCCCGCGCCCACCTTGGCCAGCTGGGTGACGCCGGCCCAGGCGGTCAGGCCCGGCATGCCCAGCACGCCCAGGTGATTGGAGACGCCCAGAGAGGCGTCGACCTTACGGGCGAACTTAGCGTCCATCAGGCCGATCTGCGCCCAGCCGGCGTCGCCGACCACGTGGTCGCCCGGCGCGAAGTCCGGATGGCCCGAGGCGATGACCTCGGCGACCGACGAACCCGGCAGGGTCTCGCCCGGCGCCGGGCGCGGCTCGCCCATGTGCCGGCCGCGGAAGCGCGAGCCGAGATAGGGGTCGAGCGACAGGTAGAGCACCCGCACCAGCAGCTGGCCGGCCGGGGCTTCGGTCGGCGCGGCGCGCTCGATCACCTCGAAATCGGCGGCGACGGGCACGTCCTCGATCGTGCGCTTGAGGACGACTTCCAGGGTCTTGCTCATGGTCGGCTTTCGCTCCAGCGGGCGCCGCCTGTCGGAGAGAGCCTGCGCCCCCTGCCCGGCCGCCCCGCGGTTGGGACTATCGATGGGCGACCCTAGCTTTCCGGACCTGCCCGTGGCCGCCGCCGAATTCGATCCATCCGCCAGCCGAACTTCCGCGCTCGCCGCCCTGCGGGAGATCGTCGGCGAAACCGGCGTCCGCGACGACGAGGCCGCCCGCGTCCTCTACAGCCAGGACATCTTCGCCATCGCCGACGAGACCGTGCTGGCCGTGGTCGCGCCGACCAGCGTGGAGCAGCTGGCGGCCGTCGCCGCGCTGGCCGCGCGCGAGGGCATGGCCCTGGCCCCGCGCGGCGGCGGCATGAGCTACACCAAGGGCTACATCCCCGCCCGCGCCGGCACGCTGAGCCTGGATCTCTCCAGGCTCGACCAGATCGTGCGCATCGACGCGGGCGACATGGTCGCCACCGTCCAGGCCGGCTGCACCTGGAAGACCCTCGACGACGCCCTGGCGCCGCTGGGCCTGCGCGCGCCGTTCTGGGGGCCGATGTCGGGCCTGACCTCGACCATCGGCGGCGGCCTGTCGCAGCAGAACGCCTTCTTCGGCGCCGGCCATTACGGCACGACCAGCGAAAGCGTCGTGGCCCTGACCGTGGTGACGGGCGACGGCCGGATCCTGCGCACCGGCGCGCGCGGGCAAGGCGGCGAGCATCCGTTCTGGCGATTCTACGGGCCGGACCTGACGGGGCTGTTCGGCGGCGACTGCGGGGCGCTGGGGATCAAGGCCGAGGTGACGCTGCGCCTGATCCGCCGGCCGGCGCACGAGGCCTACGCCTCCTTCGCCTTCGCCGACGCCGCTTCGATCATCGAGGCCATGGCCGAGATGACCCGGGCCGGGATCGCCAGCGAACTGTGCGGCTTCGATCCGAACCTGACCAAGGTGCGCCTGCGCCGCTCGTCGCTGCTGAGCGACGTCAAGGTGCTGAAGGACGTAGCCGCCAAGCAGGGCTCGCTGATCAAGGGCGTGGCGGCCGCGGCCAAGATCGCCTTGGCCGGCCGCGACTTCGTCGGGGCCGACGACTATCCGCTGCACGTGATCTGCGAAGGCCGCAGCAAGGCCGGCGTCGAGGCCGATCTCGCCGAAGCCAAGGCCATCGCCAGGCGCTTCTCGGGCCGTGAGATCGAGAACAGCATTCCCCGCATCATCCGCGCCCAGCCGTTCCCGGCGGCCAACTCCATCCTCGGTCCCGGCGGCGAGCGTTGGGCGACCCTGCAATGCGTCGCGCCGCTGTCGCGCGCCGTCGCGATCCACGCGGCGATCGAGGCGGTCTATGCCGAGATGGCGGACGCCTTCGCCGAGCACGGGATCGACACGGCCTTCATGTTCACGGCGTTGTCGACCAACGCCTTCGTCATCGAGCCCACCTTCTACTGGCCCGGCGCACGCCACGCCCTGCACGAGGCGACGATCGAGCCGCACCTGCTGGCCAAGCTGCCGGCCCTGCCGCACGACCCGGCCGCCTTCGCGGTGGTCAGCCAGGCCCGCACCCGGGTGATGGCGATCTTCCAGGCCGAAGGCGCCGGCCACCTGCAGATCGGCCGCGTCTATCCTTATGCCGACAGCCTCGACGAAGCCTCCCGGGCTTTGCTGGAGGCGGTGAAGGCCGCGCTCGACCCGCAAGGCCTGGTCAATCCCGGCGTCCTCGGCCTCGGAGCCAAACCATGAGCACCTACCGCGCCCTCGAACTGCGCCGCTTCGCCCGCACCCTGCGCGAGGCCGCCGACGTGGTGGAGATCCCGATGCGCGCGCCCGGCCCCGGCGAGGTGGCCGTCCGCAACGCCTGGTGCGGGATCAACGGCCTGTTCGACGTGCAGATCGCCCGCAACGCCGTCAGCTACGTCAAAGTCTCCCCGCCGATGCCGATGGGCGTCGAGGCGGTCGGGATCGTCGAGGCGGTGGGCGACGGCGTCACAGAGCTGGCGGTCGGCGACGCGGTGGCCAGCGTCCGCTTCGGCGGCGGCTATCGCGAGATGAACATCGCCGCCGCCTCCACCTTCGTGAAGGTTCCGGCGGCCGACCAGGAGTCGCTGATCCTGGCCTCGACCGGCGTCTCGGCGCACGTGGCCTTTCACCAGATCGGCCAGGCCAGGCCCGGCGAGACCGTGGCGATCTCGGCGGCGGCCGGGGGCCTGGGCCACATCCTGGTGCAGATCGCCAAGGCCCACGGCTGCAAGGTCATCGCCGTCTGCGGCGAGCCGAAGAAGGCGCAGTTCGTGAGGGATCTCGGCGCCGACGCGGTCATCGACTATCGCGCCGAACCGGTCGCCGCCGCCCTGGCCCGCGACTTCCCCGAAGCCTTGGACGTCGCCATCGACACGGTCGGCGGCGAGATCTTCGACGCCTTCGCCGACAACCTGGCCCGCCACGGCCGCCTGGTCGTGGCGGGCGTCGCCCAGGACATGGACGGCGGCGCCGAGATCGTCAGCGCCCCGCGCATCGCCCACAAGCTCTACTACAAGGCCGCCTCGATCCGCGGCTTCATGAACGGCCTGCTGACCGAGCACTGGCCGGCGGCCCGGGCGGACCTCGCGGCGCTGAAGGCGGCCGGCAAGCTGAAGGCCGTGGCCGACGATACGGCGTTCGAGAGCGTCGGCGCGATCTACGACGCGGTGGACTGGCTGAACTCTGGCAGGTCGATGGGCAAGGTGACGGTGAGGCTGTAGCGAGCGCCTTCGGCGCTCGCCCCCTCAGTCGCTCCGCGACAGCTCCCCCAAAGGGGGAGCATTTTCATGGCAAGACGGAAGACCAAATCCTCCCCCTTTGGGGGAGGTGGCCCGGAGGGCCGGAGGGGGTCTAGTGCGGCTCCTCGCCGCCCGAGACGTTGAGGCTCTCGGCGGTGATGTACTTGGCGTCGTCGGAGCACAGGAAGGCCACGGCGTCGGCGGTGTCTTCGGCCTTGCCTGGGCGGCCCAGCGGGATGCGGGCGGCCATGGCGGCGAGGTAGGCCTCGACCGAGGCGGCACCGGTGACCTTGGCGAAGTATTCGTTCTGCCAGGCCCCGAGACCGGTGGTCACGTGGTTGGGGCAGACGTTGTTGACAGTGATCTGGTGCGCGCCCAGTTCGATGGCGGCAGAGCGGGTCAGGCCGACCAGGCCGTGCTTGGAGGCGGTGTAGGCCTGGGCGTGCGGGAAGCCCGACTTGGCCGCCTGGCTGGCGATGTTGACGATCCGACCGCCCTTGCCCTGGGCGATCATCGCCTCGGCGGCGGCCTTCAGGCCGAAGAAGGCGCCGGTCAGGTTGACGTCGATGACGGCCGACCAGTCCTCGGGACGCACCTCCATCAGCGGCTTCATGATGTAGCCAATGCCGGCGTTGTTGACCCAGATGTCGAGCGAGCCGTGGGTGCTCACGGCATGGTCGGCCAGCGCCCGGACCTCCTCCCAGCGACGCACGTCGCAGGGCTGGGTGCTGGCCGACCCGCCGTACTGGCGCAGATCGGCGGCGATCGCCTCCATCTCCTCGGTCCCGCCGATCATCCCGGCTGGCGTCGAAGGATCGACGGGGCGACCAAGATCGGAGACGACAACCGCCGCTCCCTCCTGCGCCAGGCGTCGTGCGATGGCCTCCCCCAGGCCTCCGCGCCGACCGGACCCGGTGACGACCGCCGTCTTGCCCGCGAAACGTCCCGTCATGCTCAGCCCACCTTGTCGGTGACGATGAAGATCGGGTCGGCCAGGGCCTGGAATTCGGCGGCGATCGCCTGCATCGTCGCGCTCGCCACTTCGGCCCCGAAGGCGTCCATGTCGGCGACGTCGATGATCTCGACATATTGGTAGGGCGGCGCGGCCTCGGTCCCCAGCAGGGCCGCCGAACGGAAGACCTCGAACTTGTCGATCGACGCCAGGCCGTTGACGGTGGGCAGGTCGCGTTCCTTGGCCCAGGCCTCGTAATCGGCGGCCGAGACGCCTGGCTTCAGGTTGAACAGGGCGACAATCCGCGTGACGGCCATCGGGCGCTCCCTCCGTTGCGGCTCCAGCGCCGCCGTGAAGATTGAAGCCACATGCTGGATCGCCGCCCCGATGGGCGCGAGCGCCGCGCTCAGACTGTTCGCCTCTTGGAGAAAGCCCCCATGTCCGCTCCCGCAGATTTCCGCTGGCCGGACGGCTCGCGCCTGGCCCTGTCGATCGTCGTCAATGTCGAGGAAGGCGCCGAGCACAACATCCGCGACGGCGACAAGGGCCCCGAGCCGGTCGACGAACTGGGCGCGGTTCCCAAGAAGCCGATGCGGATGCACGGCAGCGAGAGCAACTATCTGTATGGCGTCAAGGCCGGCGCGCCGCGCATCCTGCGGATCCTCGACCAGCACGGCATCGAGGCCACCTGGACGGCCGCCGCCCTCGCCCTGGAACGCGCCCCGGACCTGGCCGCCGCCATCCGCGCCCGCGGCGACGAAGTGGCCGCCCACGGCTATCGCTGGACCCACCAGTTCTGGATGGATGAGGCCAAGGAGCGCGAGTTCATCACCAAGGCCGCCGACTCGATCGAACGGACGATCGGCACGCGTCCCTCCGGCTGGCTGTCGCGCTACCTGCACACCGACCACACCCGCCGGCTGCTGGCCGAGGCCGGGTTCAGCTATCACATGGACGACTATTCCGACGACTTCCCGTTCTGGGATCGGGTCGAGACCTCGGACGGCCAGAGCAAGCCGATGGTGATCCTGCCCTACGCCATGGACTCCAACGACATGAAGTTCTGGCTGGCCCCGTCGCTGACCGCCAAGGACTGGCTGGACTACGCCGTGGCCACCTTCGACGAACTGCACGCCGAGAGCCAGGAAGTCGGGGCGCGGATGATGAGCCTGGGGCTGCACCTGCGGATCATCGGCCGTCCGGGCCGCATCGGCGCCTTCCGCAAGTTCCTGGATCACGTCGCCGCCCACGACGGCGTTTGGATCGCCTGTCGGAGAAAGATCGCCGAGGCGTTCGCGCAAGGGGTCCCGATCGGCGATTGACGGCCAGGGCGATTGTCCTGACATTTCAACGACACGGGCGGCCCAGCCGATCATGACCTATCGCTCGCTGCTCTTCGTGCCCGGCACGCGTCCGGACCGCTTCGGCAAGGCGCTGGACGCCGACGCCGACGCGGTCTGCATCGACCTGGAAGACGCCGTGCCGCCGGCCGGCAAGGTCGAGGCGCGGGCAGCCGCCCTCGCCTTCCTGGGCCAGCCGCGCACCGCCGTGGTCGGCTTGCGGATCAACGGCGTACGTACGCTGGAGGGCCTGAAGGACCTCGTGGCCCTGGCCGACAGCGGCGCCCGTCCCGACTTCCTGATGATCCCCAAGGTCGCCGCGCCCGAAGACCTGCTGACCGCCGGCGAGATCCTGCCGGGCCTTGCGCTGTGGCCGGTGGTCGAGTCGGCCGAGGGCCTGCGCCGGGCCTTCGAGATCTGCGCCGCGCCGGGCGTGGCCGGCGCCCTGTTCGGCGGAGCGGACATGTCGGCCGACCTCGGCTCGACCATGGACTGGGACGCCCTGCTGCTGGGGCGCGGCACGCTGGTCGCCGCCTGCGCCCGCGCCGGCGTCGCCTCGCTGGACGTACCGCACCTGAACCTTTCCGACCCGGACAACCTGGCCGCCTCGACCCTGCGGGCCAAGGCCCTGGGCTTCACCGGCCGGTCCTGCATCCACCCGGCCCAGGTGGCCGCGGTGAACGCCGCCTACACCCCCTCGCCCGCCGAGATCGAGCGCGCCCGGCGCGTGGTCGAGGCTTTCGACGCCGCCGGCGGGGCCGCCGCCCTGCTGGACGGCAAGCTGATCGAACTGCCGGTCATCCGCGCCGCCCGGCGCGTTCTGGAGCGTGGCAGCTGAAAGTGGATGCCGGTTTCAGCGTCCGCCACGCTCAATTTTAGGTGGGAATTTCCCTTCGGGAAATTCCTGCCGCGCTTAGACCTAGGAGACTCCCCCGTGTCGCAGAACTGGAAAGAGGTCGGTCCGCAGCGCTACCGCGAGACCTTCGGCCGCTATTTCGAGGACTTCATCGTCGGCGACGTTTACGAGCACCGTCCCGGCAAGACGGTGACCGAGTACGACAACCACCTGTTCACGCTGCTGACGCTGAACACCCACCCGATGCACTTCGACGCCGAGTTCGCCAAGGCCTCGGAGTTCAAGAAGAACCTGGTGGTCAGCCCCTACACCCTGGCCCTGCTGATCGGCATGAGCGTGACCGACGTCTCGCAGAAGGCCATCGCCAACCTCGGCATGGACGAGGTGAAGTTCAGCGCCCCGGTGTTCGCCGGCGATACGATCTATGGCGAGAGCGAAGTGCTGGCCAAGCGCGAGAGCAAGTCGCGCCCCGGCCAGGGGATCGTCACGATCCTGACGACGGGCATCAACCAGGACGGCACGGTCGTCTGCACCTTCAAGCGCAACATGCTGATCCCGGCGCGCGGCCACGCCGTCGAGGACAAGGTCGGGAACTACTAGGATGAGCGAGATCTCGGAAGCCGACGAACGCGCCATCCTCGACGCCATCGACAAGTGGCTGGAGAAGAAGGTCGCCCCCGTGGCGATGCAGCTCGAGCACGACGACGAGTATCCCCATGCCCTGGTCGAGGACATGAAGGAACTGGGTCTGTTCGGGGCCCTGATCGACCCGGAATACGGCGGCCTGGGGCTGTCGGCCCTGACCTATTCGCGGATCGTCACCAAGATCAGCGCCGAATGGATGAGCCTGACGGGCGTCTTCAACTCGCACCTGATGATGGCCATGGTGGTCCAGAAGTTCGGCACGCAGAAGCAGAAGGATTTCTGGCTGCCCCGCTTCGCTAGCGGCGAGATGCGCGGGTGCCTCGGCCTCACCGAACCGGACGCCGGCACCGACCTGCAGGGCATCCGCACCGTCGCCAGGCGCGACGGCGGCGACTACGTGGTCAACGGCACCAAGACCTGGATCACCAACGCCATCGAGGGCCATGTCTCGGCCCTGCTGGTGAAGACCGATCCGGAAGCCCAGCCGCGCCACAAGGGGATGAGCATGCTCATCACCCCGAAGATCGATCCCGAAACCCGCGCGCCCATCGCCGGCGTCACGAACGGCCGCAAGCTGGAGAAGCTGGGCTACAAGGGCATCGACAGCGGCGAGTTCATCTTCGAGGACTATCGCTGCGACGCCGAGCTGTGCCTGGTCGGCGGCGAGGAAGGCCAGGGCTTCGTCATGGCCACCGGCGGCCTGGAGATCGGCCGCATCAACGTCGCGGCCCGCTCGGTCGGCATCGCCAAGCGCGCGCTGCTGGAAAGCGTCAAATACGCCCAGCTGCGCAAGACCATGGGCAAGCCTATAGCCCAGCACCAGGCCATCCAGCTGAAGCTCGGCGAGATGGCGGCCAAGACCCGCGCCTCGGAGCTGCTCGTGGAAGACGCCGCCAAGGCCTACGACCGCGGCGAGCGCGTCGACATGGAAGCCGGCATGGCCAAGTACTTCGCGTCGGAGACGGCGCTGGAGGTGGCCACCGAGGCCATGCGCATCCACGGCGCCTACGGCTATTCCAAGGAATATCCGATCGAGCGGCTGTTCCGCGACGCCCCGCTGATGTGCATCGGCGAAGGCACCAACGAGATGCAGCGGATCATCATCGCCCGCCAGCTCGTGGCTCGGAACCCGGTCTGATGGCTGACGTTCGCCGCCCGCTCGCCGGGATCAAGGTGCTGGCCGTCGAGCAATACGGCGCCGGCCCCTACGCCACCCAGCTGATGGCCGAGCTGGGCGCCGAGGTCGTCAAGATCGAGGCTCCGGCCATGGGCGGCGACGTCAGCCGCGCCACCGGTCCGTTCTTTCTGGGCGCGGCCGACAGCCAGTTCTTCCAGACCTTCTCGCGGTCGAAGAAGTCCATCGCCGTGGACATCAAGACAAGCGAGGGCCGCGCGGCCTTCGAGCGTCTGGTGGCCGCCGCCGACATGGTGGTCGACAACCTGCGCGGCGACCAGCCCGGCAAGATGCGGCTGACCTATGACGACCTGAAGGCCGTCAATCCGGCCATCGTCTGCGGGCACCTTTCCGCTTACGGGCGCGGCAACAGCCGGGCCGGCTGGCCGGGCTACGACTACCTGATGCAGGCCGAGGCCGGGCTGATGAGCCTGACCGGCGAGCCGGATGCGCCGCCCGCGCGGCTGGGCGTGTCGATGGTCGACTTCATGACCGGGACCATGCTGGCCTTCGGCGTTGTCAGCGCCCTGCTGTCGGCGAGGACGACGGGGCAAGGCTGCGACGTCGACGTCTCGCTGTTCGACGTCGCCTTGCACCAGCTGTCCTATCCGGCCGTCTGGGCGATGAACGAGGGCTACAAGGTCAAGCGCCTGCCGCGCGGCGCTCACCCGTCGATCGCGCCGTCTCAGGCGGTTAAGACGGCCGACGGCTGGGGCCTGGTCATGTGCCAGACGCCGAAGTTCTGGGAGGCGCTGTGCGATCTCGCCGGCGCCGCGCAGTTGAAGGCCGATCCGCGCTTCGCCGACATCCCCAGCCGCCACGCCAACCGACCGGCCCTGAGCGAGGCGATGGACGTGCTGTTTGGGACGCGGACCACGGCCGACTGGACCACCCTGCTCGGCGGCAAGGTTCCGTTCGCGCCGATCCTGGAAATGATGGACGCGCTCGACAACCCGTTCGTGGCCGAGGTCGGCATGCGCGACGTCGTCGCCCATCCTGACCGCGCGGAAGGCTTGGCGATGCTGGCCTGCCCCGTGAAGATCGACGGGGAGCGGATGCCGGGCGCACGCGCGCCGAAGCTCGGCGAACACACCGACGAAGTGCTGGGAGCGATCTCGTGAAGCTGGAAGGCGTCCGCGTCCTCGACCTGTCGTTCTTCCTGCCAGGGCCGATGCTGACCCTGATGATGGCCGACCACGGCGCGGACGTGCTGAAGATCGAGCCGCCCGGCGAAGGCGATCCGGCCCGCGAGATCGGCTATCGCAAGAACGGGACAAGCGTCTGGTTCCGCAACACCAGCCGCGGCAAGCGCAGCCTGCAGGTGGACCTGAAGTCCGCCGAGGGCCGCGCCCTGCTGCTCGACCTGGCCGCGCAGGCCGACGTGGTGGTCGAGGCTTTCCGGCCCGGCGTCATCCAGCGGCTGGGCTTCGACTACGAGGCCGTGAAGGCGCGCAATCCGGGCATCGTCTATGTCGCCATCTCGGCCTTCGGCCAGACCGGCCCCTATCGCGACAAGCCGGCCCACGACATCGCGGTGCAGGCCCTGGCCGGCATGGTGTCGTTGAGCGAAGGCTTCGACGGCAAGCCGACGCCGCCGAACATGCCGGCCGCCGACGCCCTGGCCTCGCTGACCGCGCTGTCGGGCGTGCTGATGGCGCTGCTGCGACGGGAGAAGACGGGCCTGGGCGACTATGTGGATGTCGCCATGTACGACAGCGTGCTGGCCTGGACGCCCAACGTCACCGGCAAGATCTTCGCCACCGGCGAGGCTCACGCGCCTAAGGACGAACGCTCCTGGGGCGGCAACGCCATGTACGGCCTCTACGAATGCGCCGACGGAGCGTGGATCTGCCTGGGCGGCTCGGAGGTGAAGTTCGCCCGCAACCTGCTGGCGGGCCTGGAGCGCCTGGACCTGCTGCCCTACGCCGAGCTTCAGCCTGGCCCCGGCCAGGAGCCGCTCCGAGCCTTCCTGCGCGAGGCCTTCGTCACCAAGACCCGGGCGGAATGGGAAACCTGGTTCGACGGCCGCGACGTCTGCTTCGCGCCGGTGCGGACCCTGAAAGAGGCCTTCGACGATCCGGCCCTGGCCGTGCGGGGCATGCTGTCGCGCGACGCCGATGGCGCCGAGATTGTCGGTACGCCGATCCTGTTCAGCAACGAACCGGCGGTGATCGACCCGGTCCCGCCCGCGCTGGGCGCCGGCCCTGCCGGCTGGCTGAACCGCTGACGGCCAAAGGACGTCATCCCGGCCAGAGCTCCGGGATGACGTTCAGTCGCGGAAGACGTCAGGAACCCGTACGCTCGCGCTCCATCTGGTCGAGCAGCATCGGTCCGGCTTCCATCAGCAGAAACGCGCTGGTCAGTAACAACAGAACACGCATCAGCATGGCGGCTCTCCTGCCTCGCGAACCGTCCCCCGACAGTCCGCGAAAGGAAGGCTGAACCCGTCCCGGCCGCGCGCGACGGGGATTTCGCGTTTGGCCGACTGGCGGACAGCCGCACCGTTGTCCGCTGTGCGCGCAAACCAGAACGCCGCGTCCAAAGGCGGCCGGCGCCGCTGCTAGCGTCGTCGCATGATCGCCGCCGAAGCCCTCGTCGACCACGCCCTTTCCCTGCGCTGGGACGCCCTGCCGGACGCCGTCCAGGCCGACGCCCGCCGGCTGCTGCACGACGCCGTGGCGGTGTGCGCCGCCGGGGCCGGCGCGGCCTATTCCGACGCCATCCTGGCCGCCGCGCGCGGCTGGGGCGGTGAAGGCCAGGGGCTTGTTCTGGGCCGCCCTGGCGTGCGCCTGCCGCCGGCCCAGGCCGCTTTCGTCAACGCCTTCCAGCTGCACGGCCAGGAGTACGACTCAGTCCACGAGAAGGCCGTGCTGCACCCACTGCCGACCATCGTGCCGGCCCTGATCGCAGAGCTGGACCGCTCGGGTCCCTACAGCGGCGAAGAGGTGCTGGCGGCCATGGTCGCGGGCGTCGATGTCGCCATCGCCCTGGGGGTCGCCGCCACGACCGCCCTGCGTTTCTTCCGGCCGGCGACGGCGGGGGTGTTCGGGGCGACGGCGGCGCTGGCGCGGCTGAAGCACCTGCCGCGCGAGACGGCTCTGGACGCCATGGGCTACGCCCTGGCCTTCAGCAGCGGCACCATGCAGGCCCACACCGAGGGCAAGCCCGCCCTGCCCGTCCAGATCGCCGCCGCCGCCCGCTCGGCCCTGCAAGCGATCGATATCGCAGAGATCGGCCTGCCCGGACCGCGCGACTGGCTGGAGGGGCCGTTCGGCTACCTGCCGCTGTTCGAGGCCGGGTTCGATCTGGAACCCGTGCTGGCCGACCTGAAGACCCGCCGCCGCATCGCCGAGGTGTCCTGCAAGCCCTTCCCCACGGGCCGCGCCTGCCACGGCGGGCTGGTGGCCGTGCGCAAGCTGACGACCGAAAACGGCGTCGGGCCGGACGATCTGGAGAACCTGACCTATTCGGCCCCGCCGCTGATCCGCCACCTGGTGGGCCGCGTCGCCAAGCCGGAGATGGACACTGCCTACGCCCGCCTGTGCCTGCCCTATCTGGCCGCCGTCATGCTGACCCGCGGCCGCGTGGGCCTGGACGACTACACGCCGCAGCGCCTCAACGAGGCCGACGTGCTGGCTCTGGCCGCCCGCATCGTCGTTACGAGCGACGGCAATCCCGATCCCGCCGCCTTCGTGCCGGCCCGCGCCATCGCCAAGCTGAAGGACGGTCGAGAGATCGTGCTCGACGTCACCGCCCAGCTCGGCTCACCCGACTTCCCGATGAGCCGCAACGAGCACCTGGAAAAGGCCCGCTCGTGCCTGGCCTTCGTCGGCATGGAGGCCGTCCACGCCCCGCTGACCGACCTCTTCGACCGCTTCGACACCCTGGCCGACGCCCGCGAGGCCTTCCTCCTCGCCAGCGGCGGCTGAGCTCCCCCAAGGTTATCCATGTCCCACCAGACCTACTGGCAGTCGCTCGACTACCCCGCCCTCGTCGCCGACCACCCGATCGGCGATGACTTCACCCAGTTCGCCACCACCACCAGCCGCGACGAGCTGCGCTGGCGGCAGAACCGCCTGTTCCTGCGCTGCGTCGAGCGGGCCTGGAAGACGCCCTTCTACCAGCGTCTGTGGGGTGCGGCGGGCGTCCAGCCCGGCGACATCGGCTCGCTGGACGATCTGCCGGGCCTGCCCAGCTTCGACAAGTCCGACATCATGGCCTCGCTGGAGCGAGCGCCCCCGTTCGGCGACTTCGCCGGCTTCGAGAGCTATCCGGAAGGCCAGCGGCCGCCGGTGATGCTGCACACCACCTCGGGCACCACAGGCTCGCCCCAGGTGCTGCTGTTCGGCCCCAAGAGCCGCGAGGTGCAGAACCTGCTGCTGGCCCGCAACTATCAGTTCCAGGGCCTGCGCCCCGACGACGTGATCCACTCGGTCTACGGCCACGGCATGATCAACGGCGGCCACTATGTGCGCGAGGCCGTCACCCGCTGGACCAGCGCCACCTTCCTGTCGGCCGGCACCGGGGTCGAGACCCGCTCGGCCCAGCAGGTCGAGGTGATGAAGCGCTTCGGGGCCACCGTGCTGGTCGGCTTCGGCGACTACCTCAAGAAGCTGGCCGACACGGCGCTGGAGATGGGCATCGAGCCGGGCCGCGACATTCCCGTGCGGCTGATCTCGGCGCACCTGGGCCGCGAGGACCGGGCGGCGATGGAGAAGGCTTGGGGCGGCGCCAAGTGCTTCGACTGGTACGGCGTGGGAGACACCGGCCTGATCGCCGGCGAAGGCCCCGACCGCGACGGCCTCTATGTGCACGAGGACGCCCACTACCTGGAGATCTGCGACATCGACACCGGCGCGGCCGTGGCCCCGGGCGAGCTGGGCGACATGATCGTCACCTGCCTGTTCAAGGACGACCTCTATCCACTGATCCGCTTCAACACCCACGACGTGACCCGGGCGATCCCCAAGCTCTCGTCGATCGACGTGGTGTTCCAGCGCATCGAGGGCTTCCTGGGTCGCTCGGACAACATGGTCAAGATCCGGGGGATCAACATCTTCCCGCAGGGCGTGGGGGCGATGCTGGAGCACGCGCCCGCCTTCGCGGGCGAGTTCATCTGCCGCGCCCGCCGCGACGCCACCGGCCGCGACAGCTTCGCGGTGACCGCCGAGACCACGGCCGATACGGCCGAATGGCGAGATATCGCAAGCTTCTACGGCGAAATCCTCAAGCGCAAGATCGGCATCGAGGTCGAGGTCGAGCTAGCTCCCAAGGGCGCGACGGCGGGCCTGACCCAGATCGACGTGCGCCAGAAACCGATCCGCCTGATCGACGAGCGCTACTGAGGTGGCCGGCTTTTCCGACCCCATCCTCGCGGCCGGCGTGGCGGGCCTGCCGGCGCTCTATGCGTCGGGCGTCAGCCCCGTCGACGTGACCGAGGCCTACCTTGCGCGCATCGAGCGGCTGAACCCGGCGATCAACGCCGTGGTCGAGCTGGACCCCGCCGGCGCTCGCGCCGAGGCCCGGGCCAGCGCCAAGCGCTGGGCCGAGGGGAAGCCGCTGTCGCCGATCGACGGCGCACCGGTCGCCGTGAAGGCCAATATCGCCGTCGAGGGTCTGGTCCACAGCGCCGGGATCAAGGCCTACGCCCGCAACGTCGCGCCGGCTGACGCGGCCTGCGTCGCGCAGCTTCGGGCCGCCGGGGCGGTGATCCTCGGCACGCTGAACATGCACGAGGCCGCGCTGGGCGCGACCAACGACAACGTCTTCCTGGGGCGCTGCGAGAACCCGCACCGCGCCGGCTTGACGCCCGGCGGCTCGTCGGGGGGCTCGGCCGCGGCCGTGGCGGCGGGGCTGTGCGCCGCGGCCCTGGGCACCGACACCATGGGCAGCGTGCGGCTGCCGTCGTCCTATTGCGGCGTGGTCGGCTATAAGCCGGCCCTGGGCGCGATCGCCACCGACGGGGTCACGGCCCTGTCCTGGACGCTGGACCACGTGGGCGTCCACGCCCGCTCGGCGACAGACGCGGCCCTGGTCGCCCAGGCCTGCGGCGTGGAGGCCACGCCAGCGCGAGACGAGCGGCCGCTGGCGGTGCTCGACCTCGACGGCCTGGTGCAGCTGGAGCCGGCGGTGGCGGAGAATTTCGCCCGCACGCTGGAAGCCCTGACGGCCGCCGGCTGGCGGCTGGAGAAGCTGCGGATCGACGACCTGGACCTCGGCGCCCAGCGCCGCGCCGGCCTGCTGATCAGCGAGGTCGAGGGCGGCGTCGAGCATCGCCGCGCCCTGGCGTTGGACCCGGAGGGCTTTACGCCAGAGCTCCGCTCGCTGCTGGCCTGGGGCGCGCGCCAGACGCCGGCCAAGCTGGCCGAGGCCTATCGCCTGCTGACTGAGACCAGGCAAAAAATCCTCGCTGCGACAGCGCCCTATGCCGGACTTCTGACGCCGACGACGCCGCAGCAGGCCTTCGCCTTCGACGGCGCGGTTCCCGCCAACCAGGCCGACCTGACGGCGCTGGGTAATGTGCTGGGCGCGCCGGCCTTCGCCCTGCCGGCCGGCGAGGCCGACGGTTTGCCGCTGTCTCTACAGGTGATCGGTATGACCGACGGCGCTACCCAGGCGCTGGCCGCACGGCTTTCCGAAGCCCTGCCTTCAGCCGCCGTTCCGGAGGCCTTCCGATGACCGCTTTCGCCGACGGGGCGCTGACCCTGACCATCGACGGCGACGTCGCCACCCTGGCCTTCGACCGCCCGGCCAAGCGCAACGCCATCAGCCTGGCCATGTGGCGCGCCCTGACCGACGCCTGCGCGGCCTTCGCCGCCTCGGACGCCAAGGTGCTGATCATCACCGGTCGGGGCGGCCATTTCGCAGCCGGCGCCGACATCGGCGAGTTCGAGGCGGTCTATGCAACACCGCAGAGCGCGGCCGACTACAACGCCGCCATCGCGGCCGGGATCGGGGCGATCGCTGGCTTGGAAAAGCCGGTGCTGGCCGCCATCGAAGGCGCCTGCGTCGGCGGCGGCCTGGCCGTGGCCCTGGCCTGCGACCTGCGCATCGCCGCCTCGGACGCACGGCTGGCGATCACCCCGGCCAAGCTCGGCCTGACCTACAGCCTGGAAGACACCAAGCGGCTGGTGGACGCCGTCGGCGCCTCGGCGGCCAGGGACATCCTGTTCACAGGACGGCTGCTGGGGGCGCAGGAGGCGCTGCGGCTGGGCCTGATCGATGCGGTCGAGGCGGATGTTCCGGCGGCGGTGGCGGCCAAGGCGACCGAGATCGCGGCGGCCTCGCAGCATTCGGTGCGGGCGATCAAGGCGACGATCCGGGCGATCCTCGCCGGCGCCGTCGAGGACGACGCGGCGACACGGGCGGCTTTCGTGGCCTCGGTTTCGGGGCCGGATTTCATCGAGGGCCGGACGGCGTTCCTGGCGAAGCGGAAGCCGGTGTTTCCGGAGCGGTGAGCCCCTATCGTCCCTCTCTCATCGAGAGAGGGAGGGGCCCGCGCCGCAGGCGTGGGAGGGTGAGAGGTTACACTCTCACCGGATGAGGCGCGGTCGTTCAGCGTATTCCTGGCTGGCAGAACCTTTGACTTTTCAGAGCGATGTGGTGCTCTATTGAAGCCGGCCGCATCGCATTGGGATCTACCTGCAAGCGGTGAAACCTCTCACCCTCCCACCGCTTCGCGGCGGGCCCCTCCCTCTCTCTAAGAGAGAGGGATTTGGTTTGCGCCCCTACCGCTGCAGCTCCACCAGCTCGTACCAGGTCTGCATGTACCCCCCGACGCCACCCTTGACGAACAGCGAGTCATCGTCGGCCGTGACCCACATGTCGTAGGTCGGGTGCTCGCCGTCCTTGCTGACCATGCCGCCGTCCTCGCCGAGGAAGCGGAAGTGGCGGCAGGCGAAGGTTCCGGCCGGCGTCGTCGCCTCCTCGTCGCCGACATATTCCAGCGTGATGCCGCTCTCGACGATCTGCGGCGGGGTGGCGCCGCGGTGATCGACCGAGGGCAGGAAGACCCGCAGCTTGCGCTTGTGCGGGCCCTTGGACACGTCGATCACCTTGCACATGTAGGCGTCGCCGATGATCGGGTGGGTGCCGAAGCCGTCGAAATGGCCGTTCATCGGCACGCGCTGCGACAGGCGGCCGATCGACGGGCCGTAGCTCTCGCACTCGATGAAGTCCTCGCCGAAGCGGAACCAGCCCGAGCCCATGAACTTGTCCCCGACCGTCAGGCGCAGGTGGAAATCCATCGGCCGGTTGTTCTCGTCGAGGGAGTAGACGGCGTCGCGCAGGACGGTGGGATCCGGCTCCTCGATCTCGCACTGGGCGCGGATGGTGACCTTGCCGTCGGTGTGGCGGGTCATGGAGAAGTGCTCGCGGCCCCGCTCCTGGCCTTCGCGGCCCGGCTTGCGCGAGGTGTAGAGGATCTTGCCGCGGATGGTCTGGTGCTTCATCGCCCCGCTCCTCAGAACGCCGCCAGGCCGGTGATCGCCCGGCCCAGGATCAAGGCGTGGACGTCGGCCGCGCCTTCGTAGGTGTTGACCGTCTCGAGGTTGGCCGCGTGGCGCATCACGTGGCTGGCGCCGGAAATGCCGGCCCCGCCGTGGATGTCGCGGGCCTCGCGGGCGATGATCAGGGCCTTGCCGCAGTTGTTGCGCTTCAGCAGGCTGATGGCTTCCGGCACCCAGTCGCCGGCGTCGAGGCGGCGGCCCAGGGCCAGCGCGCCTTCGAAGCCCAGGGCGATCTCGGTCTGCATGTCGGCCAGCTTCTTCTGGATCAGCTGGCGGGCGGCCAGCGGACGGCCGAACACGACGCGATCGGCGACATAGGCCGCGCTGGTCTCCAGGCAGAAGCGCGCCGCGCCCATCGCCCCCCAGGCGATGCCGTAGCGGGCCTTGTTGAGGCACGAGAACGGCCCGCGCAGGCCCTTGACGTTCGGCAGTATGGCGTCAGCCGGCACCAGCACGTCCTGCAGCACGATCTCGCCGGTGATCGAGGCGCGCAAGCTGAGCTTGTCGTCGATCTTCGGGGTGGTGAAGCCTTCGGTCCCGCGCTCGACGAGGAAGCCGCGGATTTCGCCGTCGAGCTTGGCCCAGACCAGGGCGACGTCGGAGATCGGGCTGTTGGTGATCCACATCTTGGCGCCGTTCAGCACGTAGCCGCCATCGACCTTGCGGGCCACGGTGCGCATCGAGCCGGGGTCGGAGCCGCCGTCGGCTTCGGTGAGGCCGAAACAGCCGATCAGCTCACCGCGCGCCATGCCCGGCAGCCACTTGCGCTTCTGCTCTTCCGAACCGAAAGCGTAGATCGGGTACATGACCAGCGACGACTGCACGCTCATCGCCGAGCGATAGCCGCTGTCGACGGCCTCGATCTCGGCGGCGGCCAGGCCGTAGGCCACGTGGCTGACGCCAGCGCCGCCGTATTCCTCAGGCAGGGTCGAGCCGAGCAGGCCCAGTTCGCCCATCTCGGTCATGATCTGGCGATCGAAGCGGCCGTCGGCATAGGCCGAGACCACGCGCGGCAGCAGTTGCTCCTGCGCATAGGCGCGGGCGGCGTCGCGGATCAGGCGCTCGTCCTCGGTCAGGCGGGCGTCGAGGGCGAGCGGATCCTTCCAGTCGAAGGCGGCGGTCTGGGGAGCGGCGTCGAGGGGCATCGTAGTCCTCCGGCGGCCGGAAATGACCGCACAGCAATTGATCTGAACTTCCGCCTTTCTAGCCGGGGGCCTCGCGCCTACCCCGGTCGCCGCTGGATTTGACCGGGAGGCGATTAGGTTGGGTGGCCAAGTGGGCGGCAAGACGCTCGTCGAGAAGGTGATCGCCAAGGCCGCGGGCCTGCCGAGCGTGCGCGCCGGCGACCTCGTGACGGCCAAGGTGGATCTCGCCTTCGCGCACGACAGCAGCGGCCCGCGCCGCTGGCGTCCGCTGCTGGAAGAGCTGGGCGTGGGCCTATGGGACCCGTCCAAGGTGGCCATCGTCTCCGACCACTACGTGCCGGCCGTGGACGCGGAATCGGCTGCGATCCTGAAAGGGACGCGCGACTTCGCCCGCGACTATGGTGTGTCGGCCTTCTTCGACATGGTCGGCATCTGCCACCTCGTCCTTCCCGAGCACGGCCTGATCCGGCCGGGCGCCTTCATCGCCGGCGGCGACAGCCACACCCCGACGGCCGGGGCCTTCGGGGCCTATGCGGCCGGCTACGGCGCTACCGACATGGCCGCCATCGCCGCGACCGGCGAGACCTGGCTGGCCGTGCCGGAGACGATCCGCATCGAATGGACCGGCGCTTTCCAGCCCGGGGTGACGGCCAAGGACGTCATGCTGTTCCTGTGCCGGGAACTGGGCATGGACAACGCCTTCAAGGCGGTGGAATTCGCCGGCCCGCTGGTCAAGGCGATGCCGATGGCCGAGCGCATGGTGCTGGCCAACATGGCCGCCGAGCTGGGCGCCGAGACTGGGGTCGTGGCGCCGGACGCCGTAACCTTCGCCTATCTGGCCGCCCGCGGCGCGCCGGTGACCGACGAGGCAGCGGCCCTGGCGCTGCATTCAGATCCCGACGCGACCTACGCCGCCATCCACCGCTTCGACGCGTCGAGCCTCTCGCCGCAGATCGCCGCCCCGCACTCGCCGGCCAACACCCGCGACGCCACCGAGTTCGGCGAGGTCCGCATCGACCAAGCCTATATCGGCGCCTGCGTCGGGGCCAAGATCGAGGACCTGCGAATGGCCGCCGACGTGCTGCGGGGGCGCCGCGTGGCCCCCGGCGTGCGGCTGCTGGTGGCGCCGGGCTCGGCCCGCACCGCAGAACTCGCCGCGCGCGAAGGCGTGATGGAGACCCTGCTGGCGGCCGGCGCGGTGCTGATGCCGTCGGGCTGCGGGGCCTGCGCAGGCATGGGCGCGGGAATCCTCGCCGAGGGCGAGACCTGCATCTCGTCGACCAACCGCAACTTCCAGGGCCGGATGGGCCATGCGGGGGCGAACGTCTATCTCGGCTCGCCCTACGCCGTGGCCGCCGCCGCCACGGCCGGCCGTATCGTCGATCCCCGCCCCTATCTGACGGGAGCCGCCTGATGTCCCGCGCCTTCGTCTTCGGCGACGCCATCGACACCGACCTGCTCGCCCCGGGCAACCTGATGAAGCTGCCGCCGGCCGAGCTGGCGCAGCATTGCCTCAAGGCGATCGCGCCCGACTTCGCCAGCACCGTGCGGCCCGGCGACGTGGTGTTCGCCGGCGCGAATTTCGGCCTCGGCTCGTCGCGCGAGCAGGCGGCCGTCTCCCTTCGACTCCTTGGCGTCTCTGCGGTGCTGGCGACTTCGTTCGCCCGCATCTTCTACCGCAACGCCATCAACCTCGGCTTGCCGGCCTTCGTGTTTCCCCAGGTCGGCGAGATGACGGACGGCGATCGGATCCTTCTGGATCCGGTCGCTGGACGCCTCGAGAACATCACCACGGGCAAGACCTACGCCTTGACGCCGATCCCGCCGCACTTGATGGCGATGATCGACGACGGCGGCCTGATCCCACACCTGAAACGACGCCTGAAGGGAGCCGCCGCATGAGCCTGCGCGACCGCCTCGCCCAAGACACGCCGCTGCTGGCCCCCGGCGCCTACGACGCCCTGTCGGCCCTGCTGATAGAGCAGGCCGGGTTCGAGGCCATCTACCTTTCCGGCGCCTCGATCGCCTACACCCAGCTGGGCCGGCCCGACATCGGCTTGGTGTCTTTCGATCACGTGGCCGACGTGGTCGGGCGGGTGTCCGAGCGCGTCTCTCTGCCTTTGATCGTCGACGGCGACACCGGCTTCGGCAACGCCGTCAACGTGCAGCGAACGGTGCGGATATTCGAGCGCATGGGGGCTTCGGCCATCCAGCTGGAAGACCAGACCTTCCCCAAGAAGTGCGGACACCTGTCGGACAAGGGCCTAGTCTCGACCCAGGAGATGTCGGGCAAGATCCGCGCGGCGCTCGATGCGCGGGCCAGCGACCAGACCCTGATCATCGCCCGCACCGATGCGATCGGCGTCGAGGGCTTCGAGGCCGCGCTCGACCGCGCCCACGCCTATGTCGAGGCCGGCGCTGACGTGCTGTTCGTCGAGGCCCCGCGCACCATCGGCGAGATGAGCGCCATCGCCCACGCCTTCGCCGGGCGGGTGCCGCTGCTGGCCAACATGGTCGAGGGCGGCAAGACCCCGCTGCTCGACGTGACGGAGCTTGGCAATATCGGCTTCAAGCTGGTGATCTCGCCCGGCGCCCTCGTGCGCGCCCTGGTGCCGACGGCCGAGGCCTTCCTGGCCAGCCTGAAGGCCAATGGCGCGACCCGTCCATTCGCAGAGCGGATGATCGACATGGGCGGGGTGAACGACCGCATCGGGCTTGCTGAAATGGCCCGGACCGGCGCGGCCTACGCCGCCGGCTGAGTGGAGCGTCAGATGCAGGCCGATCCCAACCTCTACGACCATTGGCCCTATCGCGACCGGCCCAAGATCGTCTGGCCGGACGGCAAGAAGCTGGCCTTCTGGATCGCGCCCAACATCGAATATTACGAGTTCGATCCGCCCAAGAACCCGCAGCGTCCCGGCTGGCCCAAGCCCTCGCCGGACGTGGTCGGCTACTCGCAGCGCGACTGGGGCAACCGGGTCGGCCACTGGCGGCTGATGGAGCTGCTCGACAAGTACGGCATGCGCGGCTCGATCTCGCTGTCGGTGGGCCTGCTCGATCACCATCCGGAGATCATCGAGGCCTGCGTGGCGCGGAACTGGGAGTTCTTCAGCCACGGCATCTACAACACCCGCTTCTCATACGGCATGGACGAGGCTCAGGAGCGGGCGGTGATCGAGGATTCGATCCGCTCGGTCGAGGCCGCCACCGGCCAGCGGATCCGGGGCTACCTGGCCCCTGCCCTGACCCACACCGAGAAGACCTTCGACCTGCTGGCCGAAAACGACTTCTGGTACACCTGCGACCTCTTCCAGGACGACCAGCCCCAGCCGGTGAAGACCAAGACCGGCAAGCTGATCTCGATGCCCTATTCGCTCGAGGTCAACGACGTCATCACCTACGGCGCGCTGTCGATGAGCCCCTGGCGCTACGCCGATGTGCTCAAGCGCCACTTCGACCAGTTGCTGAAAGAAGGCGAAAAGTCGGGCACGGTGATGTGCATTCCGCTGCACGCCTATCTCGTCAGCCAGCCGCACCGCATCCGGCCGTTCGAGGAGGCCCTGCGCCACATCGCCGGCCACGACGAGGTGTGGATCACCACGGCCCGCGAGATCGCGCAGCACTATCGCGATAACTACTTCGACCAGACCGTAGCCGACATCGCCGCGCGCGGCCTGGCCACGCCGGGAACGGGGTTTACCCATGCCGCTGCCTGACGAACACCTGACCTATCCGCACCGCTCCTATGGCATGGACCAGGACCGCTACGCCTGGCGCCCCTCGACCGCGCGCGCGCCAATCGCTCTACCGAGCGGCGCGGCGGTGGCGGCGATGATCGTCGTGCCGATCGAGCACCATCCGCTCAATCCGCCCGGCAAGCCGTTCAAGCACCCCGGCGCGATGGTCACGCCCTATCCGGACCTGCGCCACTACACGACGCGCGACTACGGCAACCGGGTGGGCGTCTACCGCATCCTCGACGCCCTGAAGGCGGCTGGGCTGAAGGCGACCTTCCCGATCAACGCCGACCAGCTGGAGCGGTTGAAGCCGCTGGTCGAGGCGATCCTGGCCGACGGCCACGAGATCGCCGCCTATGGCCTGTCGACCACCCACATCCACTGGGGCGGGCTGGATCGCGAGACGGAGGCCGCCTGGGTCTCCGAGGTCCGGGCGCGGTTCGATGCCGCCGGTTTGAAGCCGCGCGCCTGGCTGAGCCCGGCCCGGCAGCAGTCGTTCGCGACGCTCGACCTGATCCGCGCGGCCGGCTTCGACATCTGCCTCGACTGGGAACAGGACGAGGTCCCGGTGGCGATGAAGACCGACGCCGGCGAGGTGATCGGCCTGCCGCTGTCCAACGAACTCGACGACCGCGCGCTGATGATCGACCGCCGCCAGACGGAGGACGAGTGGGCGGGTCAGGTGCTTGAGGCGGCTTCTTATCTGGCCGACGGCGCCGGACGGTTCGGCGGGCGGGTGCTGGGGTTCACCCTGACGCCTTATGTGACAGGGCAACCGTTCCGGATCTCGGCCTTGCGGCGGTTGTTGGCGGGGGTGGGGGATTTGGGCGTGCGGGCGATGACGGCGAGCGAGATGGCCGGGGCGTAGCCGCCTGCGGCGGCCCCCTCAGTCGCTCCGCGACAGCTCCCCCAGAGGGGGAGCATCTTGATCCGCTGACTAGATC
>NZ_JBWKPK010000005.1:0-212103 GCF_059418205.1 Caulobacter sp. GW821-FHT09B11
ATTGCGTCACCCCTAAGGGTGACCGCCAGAGCGCCGCCGCCTGCGTTTCTCTTTCCAAATCAACAATGTCAAAGACCCGAACACACCTTCCGGTGAGCCCATCGTTTAGCGCCCGATGTCGGCGGAGGCGGCTATCTATCCAACCTCGAATTCCGTGTCAAATCGTTTTTTTCAAAACTTTCTGACCCAGTGCCGAACCAGGGAAGAACCCGGGGCCGGCGAGCTGGCAGCTTCTAAAGAAACCACCAAACCCTGTCAAGCAATTCTTTCTAAGAAAGTCTTGCCCGACTTCTTCGCTTCAACTTCCGAATTCTTGCGAACTCTTCCATCTCCGCGACTGGGTTGGCGCTCCTACTGAAGCAACCCCACCCAGTCAACCAACTCTTTCCATCATCTTCCGAAGAACCGAAGCCCTCCAGAAAGCAACAAAAGCGCTCCCTCCCGAAGACCTAAAGGTCGTCGGCAATCCAGCTGCCCGAGTCGATTGAGGCCGCGGAACTTAGCGATGAGATCCGACCGAAGCAAGGGCCTTTCGGCCTCGTTTCGAGCGTCTTCGTCAGCGCCGTTCCGAGCGAGGGGCGCATATAGGCGCGTGACGGAAGGATGACAAGCGTGAATCCGCACGCCCCTTCGAAGACCCAGGCAAGACCTGGGGATAGCGCGACGCGGGGTCGCGCCGGGCCGCCTCCGCCCCCCTCTCTATAAGGGTGAGACAGGACCTCCGCCTTGAACCGCCGCCGCCGCGTCGCCACTTCACTGGAGACGTTGCGGAATCGGGGCGCCGCTCCAGGGCCCCGGACCTCCGCGAACGAAGTCGCTCAGAGCGAAGGACTTCGCATGACCCGGACCATCCTGTTCGACAGCCCCTTCCTGCTGGGCTTCGAACACACCCGAGACCTGATCGAGCGCGCCGCGAAGGCCGCCGGCGAGAGCTATCCCCCCTATAATGTCGAGCAGACCGACGAAGGGGTGCGCATCACCCTGGCCGTGGCCGGCTTCTCGCCCGACCAGCTGCAGGTCACCGTCGAGGGCGGCCAGCTGGTCGTCGCCGGCCGTCGCGACGGCGACGGCAAGGGCGAGATCGACCGGGCCTATCTGCACCGGGGAATCGCCGCCCGCGGCTTCCTGCGCACCTTCGTGCTGGCGGAAGGCATGGAGGTCTCGGCCGCCACCCTCGAGCACGGCCTGCTTCACGTCGACGTCGCCCGCCCGCCGCCCGAACGGCTGGTCAGGAAAATCCCCATCCGCTCGCAGGGCTGAGGCCCATGCCATCGCGCCTTCGAAGCTCGGCTGAACCGCAGGGCCTTCGGAGCGTTCCCCTATCGAAGGAGGTGGTCACATGACGCCCAATTCGCACACGCCGTTCTTCTCGACCGAGGCCTTCGCCGCGCTGGGCGCGCCCGACCTCGTCTATGTGCGCCCGATCAAGGCCGCCGAGATCCTCGCCGACGCCCCCGAGGGCGTGGAGGACTTCGACCTCGCCCCCGACCAGACGCTCTATGCGGTGTGCCGGGCCGACGGGGCCCGCCTGGCGGTGCTGACCGACCGCGACGCGGCCGTGGCGGCCGCCCTGGCCCATGAACTGGCCCCGGTCTCGGTGCACTAGGGCCTTCGGACCGGAAGACGGCCCAAACGAAAAGGGCGGCGGATCCTGCGATCCGCCGCCCTTCTTCTTTTATGCGACTACCGACCTCAGTTGAGGTTGGCGGCCGGCGCCTGCTGCTGGCGGAACATGGTGATGGCGATCAGGCGATCCCAACCGACCAGCGACACCAGGTGAGCATAGACCTGGGCCAGGGCGCCCGTGCTCTGCAGCTCCTTCAGCTTCTCGACCGGCAGAGCGTTCAGCTTCTCTTCCGAGACGCCGTAGTACTCGGCCACGACCTGCGGCTCGCCCGGCTGGCCGTCGGGGCCCTGCGGGGTGAAGGTGGCCTTCTTCAGTTCGAAGAGGTCGTTGTCCTTCAGCAGCTGCACGAACGAGTCGGTGCGGCGGCGTTCGACTTCGAAGTCGTCGCAGAACTTGATGCAGTTCTGGGTGTATTCGGTCGGCTCGCCCTTGGCGTCGAACAGCGCGGTCTCGCCGCCTTCGGCCAGCAGGTTCGAACCGCGGTCGATGCAGACGATCATGCGGCCTTCGGCGTCGTCGTTGGCCAGCACGAACGGATAGCGACGGACATAGGCCGGGATGTAGACGCCGACTTCGGTCGAACCGTCGGCGTGGATGAACAGGTTCTCGCCCTGGTTCAGGCCCATCACGGCGAGCGGGATGCGCTCGTCGCCGGCGAAGATGATCGGGTAGGAGAGGCCGGCGGGGCCGAACTCGGTGACCGTCAGCGGCACGGCGGTGCCCGCCGCGGCGAAGCCGTAGGGCTTGTCCTTGTGGACCAGGCCCAGCTTGCCGTGCTGCTCGCGGTTCAGCGGCTCCGGCGTCGAATAGAAGAGAACGTTGCCGGAGATGCCGCCGGCGGACTGGGTCGTTTCCATAAGAAGCTCTACAGAAGGGCTAAGAAGAACGGACGCTCTATCGCTTAGGCGGCCTTTGGTGGTCAGCGCTTCTAGCCGATCTGCGATATCCCGGCAATCGACACCTCCGGAGAGAGAATCGCCGTCCCGACCCTCGCCTGGCGAGCGAAGGCCGGGACCCGGACGAGCCTAGAACTTCCAGGCGATCCCGGTGCGGACCGAACGGCCCGGCGAGGGCGCGATGTCCTTCAGGAACGAGGCGTGCTCGCGCACCTCCTCGTCGGTCAGGTTGCGGCCTTCGAGGAACAGGCGCAGCGGCTGGTCGGCGAAGGGCTTCACCGTCACCTTCAGGTTCACGACCGTATAGGCGTCGGTCGGCAGCTCGTAGGTCGCCACGCGGTCCTGCTCGGCGACGTGGCGCACTTCCAGTTCGCTCTCGACGCGCGAGACGGTCCAGATCGCCCGGCCGGTCACCGACCACGGCGGGATGCGGGCCGGCGCGCCCAGGTCGGTGGAGCCGCGCACATAGTCGGCCACGCCTTCCAGGCGCACGGCCTGCTCGCCCGAGCGCCAGGCGTTCCAGCCCACCTCCAGCTCGGCGCCGTGGAACTTGGCGCCGGTCTGGTAGTACTGGAACACCGGCAGGTTATCTTCCTCGGCGCCGGTCGGGGCTTCCTCGATGAAGTTGTCGTACCAGGCGCCCCACAGGTGGCCCTCGACGCGCAGGCGCTCGCCCGTCCAGCGATAGGTGCCCTCCAGCGAGGTGACCTTCTCGGAATCGAGGCTGTCGTCGCCCTTCTCGTAGCCGCCGGTGCCCGGGTGCGGGCCGTCGGCGAACAGTTCGAACTCGGTCGGGGCGCGACCGTTGTGCGACAGAGTCAGGGCGTAGAACTGGTGTTCGGCCGGCTTGTAGAACACGCCCAGCGAGGCCGAGACGTTGTCGAACTCGCGCTTCTGGGTCGCCGTCTCCAGCGAGCGGGTGTCGAAGCGCAGGCCCGCGTCCACGCCCCAGTCGCCGCGATCGAGGCGCTGCAGGGTGAAGACGCCGTATTCCTTGATGTCGACGCTGGGCACGAAGGCCTCGTCGCCGATCGCCTCGAAGCTGCGGCTCAGGGCCTGGAAGCCGATGGCGCCCTGGTGGCCGTCATGCTCGCGGTGAACCAGCTCGACGCGGCCCTCGGTGCCGTCCGACAGGAAGCGGGTGCCGACCTCGCCGTCCTCGACGCTGACCTCGGCATGCTCGTAGTCGGCGTGGCCGATCGAGACGCGCACCTTCTCGAACCACGGATTGTCGAGTTCCTGCTCGCCGCGCAGGTCGTAGCGGGTCTGCTGCAGGTGGATCGAGACGGGGCCTTCGGCGTCCGGGTCGATGGGGGCCAGGATCTGCTCGTAGGGCACGCCGTAGGTGGTGTCGGTGCGCTTGACCGACAGGCCGAAGAAGCCGCGGTCGTGCACGTAGGACACGCCGGCGCCGTAGGCGTCCATCTCGACGTCGGTGTTGCGGACGGTCTTTTCCGGGTCGACGGTCAGGCCGTCGCGGGCGGCCAGGCGCGCGGAGACCGGCGAGGTCGGGACCGAATAGTCGTCGCTGCGGCGACGGTCGGCGTCGACGGCGAAGACCAGCGGGCCAGCGTTGAACTTGGCCGCGCCGCTGACGCCCCAGCCGTCATCGACGGACGAGGCCGAGGCGGCGATGCGGCCTTCGATGCCGTTCTCGGCGCGGCTGGCGGGCACGCGATCGTCGATCATGTTGACCACGCCGCCGATGCCCGAGCCGCCATAGGCCAGGGTGGACGGGCCGCGCAGCACCTCGATGCGCGAGGCTTCGGCCGGGTCGGAGGCCACGGCGTGGTCGGGCGACAGCGACGAGGCATCGACCTGGCCGACGCCGTTCTGCAGCACCATCACCCGCGGACCGGCCAGGCCCCGGATCACTGGGCGCGAGGCGCCGGGGCCGTAGAAGGTCGAGCGCAGGCCGGGCAGGCCGTTGAGCACGTCGCCCAGGCCGGCCGGCGGGGCGGTGTCGAGCTTGTCGCGGGTCAGCACGTTGACGCTGCTGGTCACGGTGTCGAGCGAGACGGCGTAGGGCGCGGCGGTGACCACCACCTGCGAGACGGCGGTGTCGGTCGGGTCGGCGGCGGGATCGGCCGGGGCGGCGGCCGTATCGGCGGCCCATACAGGAGCCGCGCCCATGGTCGCGGCTGCGAGCGCGAGGAGGCTGGCGGCCGCGAAGACGTTACGGCGGAGCGGAAGGCGGCGGGTCATGAACGACGGATCCTGGAACTGGCCGAGGGAGCGGCTCGCTTTCTGTTATGAAATAACATATCTCGCCGTCAATCCGCTTTCGCTTGACGCGAGCACGAGGCGGCTTTCTGTGTCTTCACGACCTCAGTTCGGGCTCTCCATGATGCGTTTCTCGTCTCTGCTCCCCTTTTCGGCCGCAATCTCGGTCGCTGGCCTGCTCGCCGGCTGCGCCCAGCTGACCGGCGAAACGCAGGGCAAGGCCCCGGCCAAGACCTATGCCGAGGCCGGCGGGTCGAGCACCTGGACCAAGCCGCCGAAGGGCTACCTGACCCTGGCCGAACCGTTCGACGCGCCGGGGATCGTCGGTCCGCCGCCGACGCCGGACTCGCCGCGCGGCAAGGCCGACCGCGCCGCCTATGACGACACCCGCAAGCTGGCCGGCACGCCGGCCTGGGACAAGGCGGTGGCCGACGCCGACCTGTCGGGCGCCAACGGCTTCAAGAGCTTCTCCTGCGCGGCGCGAGTGACGATCAATCCGCAGAAGACCCCGACCCTGGCCAACCTGCTGCTGCGCATGACCGACGACGCCGGGACCATCTATCGCCCGGCCAAGCAGGCCTTCTCGCGGCCCCGTCCGCCGGTGGGCAACACCAAGCCGATCTGCGTGCCGCGCGAGAGCTGGATCCAGACCGAGGGCTCCTATCCATCCGGCCACGCCCTGGTCGGCTGGTCATGGGGCCTGGTCCTGGCCGAGCTCGTGCCCGACCGCGCCGCCCAGATCACCGCCCGCGGTCGCGAGTTCGGCGACAGCCGGGTGATCTGCGGCGTCCACTTCCCCAGCGACCTGGAGGCCGGCCGCCTGCTGGGCGGGGTGATGGTGGCGCGGCTGCACGCCGACCCGGCCTTCGAGGCGGACCTGGAAAAGGCCAGGGTCGAGATCGCCGCCTCCAGGGCAGAGGGCCCGCCGGCCGGCTGCGGCGGCTGAGGCTCGTCCCAAGGACGCGCGACGGAGCGATGCAACTTCGCGCTTGAGCCCCCTTCGGCGGGGCGCCACCTTGGCGCCCTTTCGGGGGAGGGCTGAATGTTCCAGACCATGCGACGCGGCGCGGCCTGCGCCTTGTCGATCATCGCCGTGGGCGGCTGCGCGGTGTTCGCGCCGCCCGACGACCCCGTCCTCGATA
Organism: Caulobacter sp. GW821-FHT09B11; assembly: GCF_059418205.1. Taxonomy (NCBI): domain Bacteria; kingdom Pseudomonadati; phylum Pseudomonadota; class Alphaproteobacteria; order Caulobacterales; family Caulobacteraceae; genus Caulobacter; species Caulobacter sp. GW821-FHT09B11. Next base: position 5,889 of record NZ_JBWKPK010000005.1, read on the forward strand.
GCAAGATCACCACCGCCTACGAGGGGGTGGCCAAGCTGGCGGCCGAGGGCGAGATGGGCCTCTACGCCGACAAGACCACCTATGCCGGCGCGATCGGAACCTATGCCGACATCCAGGCCGCCCTGGCCGTCGCCGCCGTGCGCGCGGGCAGCCAGCCCTACGCCGCCCGCCCCGCCCAGAAGGCCATCGCCGCGGAAGTGTCGCTGATCCAGGGCTGCAGCGCCCAGGTCAAGGGCCTGGCCCAGCTGCATCAGATGGCCGGGATCATTCCCAACACCGGCGCGACCGCCGCCATGATGGTCGCTTGCGATCAAGCGGCCAAGGCCGTCACCGCCATGAAGCCGAGGTAGCCCCGATGACGATCGACTTCTCCACCCTGCAGGTCGACAACGCCGACGAGCTGGCGACCGCGCTGGAACAGCAGCTGGGCGCCACCGCCACCGACTGGTGGAACGCCAACAAGAGCGTCGTGCCGGGCTATCTGCGCAGCCTGGCCGAGGCCGCGATCCAGACCCGCACCGCCCTGGCCAACCACCAGCTCACGCCCGAAGCCGCCGACCTGATCCTGCACAACCAGGAACTGGCCCTGAACCAGACCCTGCAGTTCACCAAGTTCATGACCCTGGCGCTGAGCCAGACCGTGCTGAACACGGTGTTCCAGGTGGTCGGCTGGGCGATCTACAACAGGACCGGGATCAACCTGGCCCCGAACCTGGTGCAGCCGGCGGGCGGCGGGACGGCGGCGGCGAGCTAGGTCGGCCAAAGAAAAAGCCCCGCCGTTTCCGGCGGGGCTCGATCTCGTCGACGCCTCGAAAAGCCTCAGCCGCGCTGGTCGCGCTTGGCCAGCACGCGCAGGCGCAGGGCGTTGAGCTTGATGAAGCCGCCGGCGTCGCGGTGATCGTAGGCGACCTTGCCCTCTTCGAAGGTGACGAGGTCCTGGTCGTACAGGCTGTAGGAGCTCTCGCGGCCGATGACCGTGACGTTGCCCTTGTAGAGCTTCACGCGGACGCGGCCGGTGACCTTCTCCTGGCTGTAGTCGATGGCCGCCTGCAGCATCTGGCGCTCCGGCGTGAACCAGAAGCCGTTGTACACCAGCTCGGCGTACTTCGGCATCAGCTCGTCCTTCAGGTGCATGGCGCCGCGATCGAGCGTGATGCTCTCGATGCCGCGGTGGGCGGCCAGCAGGATGGTCCCGCCCGGGGTCTCGTAGACGCCGCGCGACTTCATGCCGACGAAGCGGTTCTCGACCAGGTCGAGGCGGCCGACGCCGTTGTCGCGGCCCAGTTCGTTCAGCTTGGTCAGCAGGGCGGCCGGCGACAGGGCCACGCCGTCGATGGCGACCGGGTCGCCCTTCTCGAAGTCGATGGTGATGACGGTCGGCTTGTCCGGCGCGTCTTCCGGCGCGATCGTGCGCATGTGGACGAACTCGGGGGCCTCGACCGCCGGGTCTTCCAGGACCTTACCTTCCGACGAGGAGTGCAGCAGGTTGGCGTCGACGCTGAACGGCGCCTCGCCGCGCTTGTCCTTGGCGATCTGGATCTGGTGCTTCTCGGCGAACTCCAGCAGCGCTTCGCGCGACTTGAAGTCCCACTCGCGCCACGGGGCGATCACGTGGATGTCGGGCTCGAGGCCGTAATAGCCGAGCTCGAAGCGGACCTGGTCGTTGCCCTTGCCGGTGGCGCCGTGGCTGACGGCGTCGGCGCCGACCTGGCGGGCGATCTCGATCTGGCGCTTGGCGATCAGCGGGCGGGCGATCGAGGTGCCGAGCAGGTACTGGCCTTCGTAGACCGTATTGGCGCGGAACATCGGGAACACGAAATCGCGCACGAACTCCTCGCGCACGTCCTCGATGAAGATGTTCTCGGGCTTCACGCCTGCGGCCAGGGCCTTGGCGCGGGCGGGCTCGATCTCTTCGCCCTGGCCCAGGTCGGCGGTGAAGGTCACGACCTCCGCGCCGTACTCGGTCTGAAGCCACTTGAGGATGATCGAGGTGTCGAGACCGCCCGAATAGGCGAGCACGACCTTCTTCACGGGCTTGTCGGCCATGAGCGGGGTCCTTGTCGAAGGCGAAAACACAAAGTCGCGGGGCGTTTAGCGCGCTTTTGCGACGAGGGAAACACGAGCAGGGTGCGAAGCCGGGCTACAGACGAATCTTGCCCTCGGCGGCCAGCTGGTTCAGCGCCCGGCGCACCTGGGTCAGGTGGATCACCGCCAGGATCGCCGCCAGGGTGGCGCGCAGACCCAGCATGGTCAGCCGCAGGGTCAATTCCTCGGCCTGCCGGCTCTCGACCAGCAGGTAGAGGCTGATGGCGAAGGCCCCGGCCGGCAGCAGCACCAGGGCCGGAGCGCGCGGCAGCCGCAGCAGGGTGTCGCCCCTGGGCGACCAGGCCACCGGGGTCGGCTCGCCCTTGGGAATCTTGCTCCAGGCCATGCGCGACGCCCCGGCCATGATCGACAGGGCCAGGATCCACAACACGTCGCCGATGACGCCGAGAATATCCATCTAGAAGGTCAGCCTCACGCGGTCGCTTGCTTATACGGTCACTTGGGCGCCGAGCTCGACGACGCGGCCCGGCGGGATCTTGAAGAAGTCGGTCGGGTTGGCCGCGTTCTTCATCAGGAAGATGTACAGCCGATCCTGCCACAGGGGCATGCCCGAATTGGCCGACGGCACGATCGAGCGGCGGCCGAGGAAGAAGCTGGTCGCCATGATGTCGAACTTCAGCCCCTGCTGCTTGCGCAGCAGCGCCAGCGCCTTGGGCACGTTCGGGCTTTCCATGAAGCCGTAGTAGATCTCGACCTTCTTGAAGTCCTCGTTGACCTTGAAGGTCTTGATCCGCTCCTCCTCGGGCACGCGCGGCGTCTCGGCCGTGCGCACGGTCAGCACCACGTTGCGTTCGTGCAGCACCTTGTTGTGCTTGAGGTTGTGCATCAGGGCGACCGGGGTCATGTCCGGGTCGGAGGTCAGGAAGATCGCCGTGCCGGGCGCGCGGTGCGGGGCCCGGGCGCGCAGGATCTCCATCAGGTCGGCCAGGGGCACGCTGTCGCGGCGGGTCTTCTCGCTGAGGATCTGGCTGCCGCGCACCCAGGTGGCCATGATCGTGAACAGGGCCGCCCCGATCAGCACCGGCAGCCAGCCGCCGGTGAAGAAGCGCAGGGCGTTGGCGCTGAGGAACACCAGGTCCAGCGTCATGAACGGGATCAGGAAGGCCAGGGCCACCGGCAGCTGCCACTTCCACAGCTGGCGCATGACGATGAAGGCCATGGCGGTCGTGACGACCATGGTGCCGGTCACCGCCAGGCCGTAGGCGTGGGCCATGGCCGACGAGGTCTTGAAGGTGAACATCACCGCCAGCACGCCCAGCAGCAGCATGGTGTTGAGCTGCGGCACGAAGATCTGGCCCGACTGGGTCTCCGAGGTGCGGCGCACGTCCATGCGCGGCAGCAGGCCCAGCTGGATCGCCTGCTGGGTCAGCGAGAAGGCGCCGGTGATCACCGCCTGGCTGGCGATGACGGTGGCCGCGCCGGCCAGGATCACTAACGGCAGGCGCAGGAAGTCGGGCGCCATCTCGAAGAACCAGTTCATCTCCTGGAACGGCACGCCGGCCCGCTCGGCCTCGACCAGGGTGTTCAGCGCCAGGGCGCCCTGGCCCAGATAGTTCAGCGCCAGGCACGGCAGCACGAAGAACAGCCAGGCGGCCTGGATCGGCCAGCGGCCGAAATGGCCCATGTCGGCGGTCAGGGCCTCGGCCCCGGTGACGGTCAGGAACACCGCGCCCAGCACGATGAAGCCGGCCATGCCGTGATGCTGCAGGAAGTGGACGGCGTAATAGGGGTTGATGGCCCGGAACACGCCGGGGTGGTCGAACAGGTGGTAGACGCCCAGCGCCGCCATCACCGCGAACCACAGGGCGCAGACCGGACCGAACAGCTGGCCGACCTTGGCCGTGCCCCGGCTCTGGATGAAGAACAGGCCCAGCAGCATCACCGTGGCGATCAGCAGCACCGCCTGGGTGCTGATGCTGTGCTCCAGCGCCGGAATGGTCCGCAGGCCCTCGACCGCCGACAGCACCGACATCGCCGGGGTGATCACCGCGTCGCCGTAGAACAGCGCCGCCCCGATCACGCCCAGGCCGAACACCAGGGCCGTGCGCCGGCCCATGGCCCGCTGGGCCAGGGCCATCAGCGACAGCACCCCGCCCTCGCCCTTGTTGTCGGCGCGCATGATGAACAGCACGTACTTGATCGTGACGACCAGGATCAGCGCCCACAGGGCCAGCGACACGATCCCCAGGATCTCCGCCCGGGTCACGCCGTCGGCGGCGGTGACGTGCAGCGCCTCCTTGAAGGCGTAGAGCGGGCTGGTGCCGATGTCGCCGAACACGACGCCGACGGAGCCCAAAGCGAGCGCGAACACGCCATGGCCCTTTGGACCGTGACCATTGGCGGAGCCGCCTTGTTGGGGAATGTCGCACGCCGCGACGGAGGCGTTCTCAGAGGTCGAAACGCCGGAGGCTTCGGAAGCCATTCAATCCCTCCGGGACCGCGCCCTCGAAAATCTCGCGCGAAGCCCCATATCGATCAAGCGGGGCGCGATACACCCAATCCGATCCGGGTTCAATCGCGACCTTGGCCGCGCGCCTTTACGGTTTTTGTTTCAACGCGCGCGTTACCCCCTTACGTTCCGGACTTAGCAGAAGATCATGTCCGACAGTCAGAAGTTCCCCGTCGCCGCTCACGCCCTGGCCTATCTGGCGCACAAGGAGGCTTTCAGCCCCGACCGCGCCGTCGCCAGCGCCGAACTCGCGGCCTCCGTCCCCACCAATCCGGTGGTGGTGCGGCGCGTCACCGCCATGCTCGGCAAGGCGGGGCTGATCGGCGCGCGCGCCGGGGCCAACGGCGGCGCCTGGCTGCTGAAGCCGGCGACGGACATCACCCTCGACACCGTGCTGCGGGCCGTCCACGGCTGCGCCAACCTCGGCACCGCTCCTCCGGGGGTGAAGGGCTGTCCCGTCGGCGCGCGGATCCCCGACGCCGTCCGCGCGGCCCTGATCGCCGCCGACGCCGCCGCCGCCGAGCGCCTGTCGCGCATCTCGGTGGCCGACCTGCTGGCCGACCCGGCCGAGCGCGAGGCCGTGCTGCAGAGCGCCTGAAGGCGACCTGCAGAAAAACTGCACCCGAAATTGTTGCGATTACCCCTGGCGCCATTCGAGGGCGTTATTACGTAATCGCTACCGATACAGTTCCTGTTCGGAAAACATCATTCTCCTCAGGGGACATCCGCCATGACCACCAAGGTCGCCATCGTCTATCACTCGGGCTACGGCCACACCGCCGTCCTCGCCGACAAGGTCGCCCAGGGCGTCCGCGACGCCGGCCAGACCCCGGTCCTGCTGGCCATCGAGAGCGCCGGCCAGGACTTCAAGCCGATCCTCGACGCCGTGACCGAGTCCGACGCCGTCGTGTTCGGCGCGCCGACCTACATGGGCGACGTTTCAGGCGTGTTCAAAGTCTTCGCCGACGCCACCTCGGCCGCCTTCTTCACCGGCGCCTGGAAGGACAAGCTGGCCGCGGGCTTCACCAACTCGCACAGCTTCTCGGGCGACAAGGCCCATGCCCTCAACAGCCTGGCGATCCTGGCGGCGCAGCACGGCATGAACTGGATCAACCTCGGCATCGCCCCGCCGAGCGTCACCGCCGCCGAGCGTGGTCCGGAAACCATCAACCGCGTCGGCTCGTTCGTCGGCCTGGCCGCCCAGTCGGACAACGCCTCGCCCGAGATCACCCCGCCGGCCGGCGACCGCGAGACCGCCCGCCTGCTCGGCGTGCGCGTGGCCGAGGCCGCCGTCCGCTGGACCCGCGGCGCCCAACCGGCGCTGGAAGAAGCCGCCTAAGCGATACCAGGCGCGCCGCCCTCCCCTCAGAGGCGCGCCCCTCGCGGAGGAACGATCGACCCCGCCCCCCCGACGGTCGTTCCTCCGCCCCCGCTTGAACCATAACCTTCGGCGTGCTCGACTCCTGTGACGCTTCGTTCGCAGGATCTTCGACCCACATGGCCCGCCGCCTCGCCCTGATCACCGGCGCCTCCGCCGGCATCGGGGCCGCCTTCGCCCGCATCTACGCCAGCCACGGCTATGACGTGGCCCTGACCGCCCGCCGGCTCGACCGGCTGGAGGCCCTGGCCGCCGAGATCCGCATGCGCTTCGGGGTCGAGGCCTACGCGATTCCCGCCGACCTGGCCGATCCGGCCGGAGTCGACACGGTGCTGGCCGGGATCGCCGCCGAGGGCCGCGAGATCGACGCCCTGGTGAACAACGCCGGCTACGGCCTGCCCGGCGCCTACGACAAGACCACCTGGGCCGACCAGTCGACCTTCCTGCAGGTGATGCTGACTTCGGTGTGCGGCCTTACGCACAAGGTGCTGCCCGGCATGGTCGAGCGCCGCTTCGGCCGCATCGTCAACGTCGCCTCGCTGGCGGGCCTGGCGCCCGGCTCGGCCGGCCACACCCTCTATGCGGCGACGAAAAGCTTCCTGGTGAAGTTCTCCCAGAGCCTGCACCTGGAGAACCTGTCGACCGGCGTGCACGTCAGCGCCCTGTGCCCCGGCTTCACCCTGTCGGAATTCCACGACGTCAACGGCACCCGCGCCCAGGTCAGCCAGAGCCTGCCGGCCTGGATGTGGCTGGGCGCCGACGAGGTCGCCGCCGCCGGCTACGAAGCCGCCGAGGCCAACCGCCCCGTCTGCGTCACCGGCGCGCCCAACAAGGCCATCGCCGTGCTGGCCAAGATCATCCCGGACGAATGGGCCCTGGCCCTGATCGCCAGCCAGGGCGGCAAGTTCCGGAAGGTTTAGCCCTTAGCTCCTCCCTCGCTTCAGCGGGGGAGGTGGCGCGCTGCGGATACGCAGCGTGACGGAGGGGGCGAGTGACAGAGCGCCGAGCCCAGTCCCGCCCCCTCCACCGCTTCGCGGTCCCCCTCCCCCGTTTCACGGGGGAGGAACTTGCGCTCCTTATTTCTCCGCCGCGTACGGCGCCTTCGCGTCCGCCCGGATCAGGCCCCGCGTGGCGTCCCCCACCCCGATCAGCACGAACTGCACCGCCAGGGCGCAGAGGATCAGGCCCAGCACCCGCACGACGATGCTCATGCCGATGCGGCCCAGCACCTTGCTGATCACCGGCGCGGCCCAGAAGGTGGCGACCAGCACCACCGACACCGCCGCGATCACGCCGACGCCCAGGGCCATGCCGGTCAGGCCCAGGTGCTTGGCCTCGCTGGCGTAGATGATCACGGTCGAGATCGCGCCGGGGCCGATCAGCAGCGGCATGGCGAACGGCACGATCAGCCGCTCGAACCGCTTCTTGGCGTAGACCCGGGCCGACAGCACCTCGGTCTCGCCCTCGGCGGCGTCGGCGAACATGGTGGTGAAGTCGTCGCGCACCATGTCGAGACCGAGAATGAACAGGATGATGCCGCCGGCGATGCGGAAGGCCGGCATCGAGATGCCGAAGAACTCGAGCAGGGAAACGCCGGTGAAGTAGAAGAACACCAGGAAGGCCAGGACGAAGAGGCCGATATAGACGGCCACCATCCGCCGGCCCGCCGAGGCCGCGCCGAGGGTGGCGGCGGCGAACAGCGGCACGTTGCCGATCGGGTCGATCAGCGCGAACAGGGCGACGAAGAAGTTGACGGCGAGTTCGGCCTGGCTCATTCGACGTCCTCAACCTTCATGCCTGTGCGGGAAACGTCGCTCTCTCTAGAGCGATGCGGGCTCGCGCGCCAACACCGGAGCCTTGAAATGACTGCCGATCCGCGCCTGATCGTCCCGCTGGACCTGCCCACGGTCGCCGATGCGCGGAACATGGTCGACCAGCTCGGCGACGCGGTGTCGTTCTACAAGATCGGCCTGGAGCTGCTGGCCACCGACGGCATGAGCTTCGCCGGCGACCTGAAGAAGGCCGGCAAGCAGGTGTTCCTGGACTGGAAGCTGCACGACATCGGCGCGACGGTGGAGCGCTCGGCCCGGGTGCTGGCCGGGGCGGGCTGCGACCTGCTGACCGTCCACGCCGAGCCGCAGGTGATGCGCTCGGCCGTGAAGGCCAAGGCCGGCTCGGACCTGAAGATCCTGGCGGTCACCGTGCTGACCAGCCTGACCGACGCCGACCTGATCGAGATGGGCTACGCCTTCAGCGCCCGCGCCCTGGTCGAGCGTCGGATTCGCCAGGCCGTGGAATGCGGCGTCGACGGCATCGTCTCCTCGCCGCATGAGGCCGCCCTGGCCCGCGAGATCGGCGGTCCGGACTTCCTGGTGGTGACGCCGGGCGTGCGCCCCTTCTGGTCGGCCAAGAACGACCAGGCCCGCGCCGCCACCCCCGCCGACGCCATCGCCGCCGGCGCCAGCCACCTGGTCTGCGGCCGCCCGATCACGGCGGCGAACGATCCGCGCGAAGCGGCGCTGAAGGTGATCGGGGAGATGGCGGGGGCGTAGGCCTCGCCTATCCCCTACTTCCCGTCATTCCCGCCCTTGTGGCGGGAAACCCTCTGTCAGCCGCAGGTGCGGATGGGGCGGCGTGCTCAGCACGCCGCTTGCACTTCACCTGCGGGCGGAACCAGGGGTTCCCGCCACAAGGGCGGGAATGACGGGAGTTGAGGGGAATGGGCCTACGCCCAGGCCCCATACGGATCCACCGACTCCTTGCCCAGCGCCTGAGCGACGGCCGGGTGGGTCAGCTTGCCGGCCAGGACGTTGAGCCCCCGCGCCAGGTGGACGTTGGTCTTCAGCGCGTCCAGGCCCTTGTCGGCCAAGGCCAGACCGAACGGCAGGGTCGCGTTGCCCAGGGCTTCCGACGAGGTGCGCGGGGCCGCGCCCGGCATGTTGGCCACGCAGTAGTGGACGACGCCGTCGACCGTGTAGGTCGGCTCGGCGTGGGTGGTCGGGTGGCTGGTCTCGAAGCAGCCGCCCTGGTCGATCGAGACGTCGACCAGCACCGAGCCCGGCTTCATCTTCGAGAGGTGCTCGCGACGCACCAGCTTGGGCGCGGCCGCGCCGGCGGTCAGCACCGCGCCGATGATCACGTCGGCCTTGAGGATCTCTTCCTCCACCGCGGCGAAGGTCGAATAGCGGGTCAGGATGCGGCCCTGATAGAGGTCGTCCAGTTCGCGCATGCGCGGGATCGAGCGTTCCAGCACCACGACCTCGGCGCCCAGGCCGGCGGCCATGCGGGCGGCGTTGGAGCCGACCACGCCGCCGCCCAGCACCACCACGCGGGCCGGCGGCACGCCGGGCACGCCGCTCAGCAGCAGGCCCATGCCGCCATTGTGCTTGAGCAGGGTCTCGGCGGCCGAGAACACGGCGATACGGCCGGCCACTTCCGACATCGGGGCCAGCAGCGGCAGGCCGCCCTTGGCGTCCGTCACGGTCTCGTAGGCGATGGCCGCGCAGCCCGAAGCCAGCAGGCCCTCGGTCTGGGCCGGATCCGGCGCCAGGTGCAGGTAGGTGAAGAGGATGTGGCGATCGGTCAGGCGCTCCCACTCGATCTTCTGGGGCTCCTTGACCTTCACGATCATCTCGGCGCCCGCGAACACCGCGTCGGCGTCGGGGGCGATGGTCGCCCCGGCCTTGACGTAGGCGTCGTCGGCATAGCCGGCGCCCAAGCCTGCGCCCTGCTGCACCAGCACCTGGTGGCCGTGGGCGACATATTCGCGGACGGCTGTGGGGGTCAGGCCGACCCGGTGCTCGCCCGGTTTGATCTCGGAGGGGACGCCAACGCGCATGATGTTTCCTCGCTTTATCGCTTTAACGCTGGTGTACGCCTCTCCGTTCGCAGGTTTCTTGGTTCTTTCGTTCGTGAGATAACGGTGTATGCAGGAATCTTGCGCGAAAGGGCCGGTTCGTTGAAGAAATCCCCGGTGACGCTTGACGTCTTTGACCGAAAGATCCTCCGCCTGCTCCAGCGCGAGGGTCGGGCCAGCTATGTCGACATGGCCAGGGCGGCCAATCTGTCGGAATCGGCCTGCCTGCGGCGGGTGCGGGCGCTGGAGGATTCCGGGGTCATCGGCCGCTACGCCGCGGTGATCGACGAGCGGGCCGTGGGCCTGCCGCTCAGCGTCTTCGTCACCGTCACCCTGTCGTCCCAAGCCGAGGCCGCCCTGACCGCCTTCGAGAAAGCGGTGGCGAGCGTGCGCGAGGTGGCCGAGTGCTACCTGATGACCGGCGGCTCGGACTATCTGCTGCGGCTGGTGGTGGCCGACGTCGACGACCTGGAGCGGGTGCACAGCCAGGAACTGACGCGGATCCCGGGCGTGGTGCGGGTCAGCTCGTCGATCGCCATGCGCACCGTGGTCAAACGCGTCGAATTGCCGCTTTAGCGACAGCGTCAGCGTTGCCGGGGGATTAACCCTCCCGCGGATAGGGTCTGCCCCGACATTCACTGGCTTCGGGGGAAGACCATGTTTTCACGACGCACCCTGTTGGGCGCGCTGGGCGTTGGCCTGGCCGCGCCCGCCATCGCCTACGCCGAAGGCCTGCACGCGCCTTCGCTGCCGGCGGTGACGCCTGCCGCGCGCAAGGCCCGCCGCGTCACCAAGGCGCTGGCCACCCAGCCGGCCGACAAGGCCGCGCTGGACAAGGCCGTCGCCGGCGTGCCGCCGATGGAAGGCCAGGAAGGCCACGGCGCTCCGGCCGGCCCGACCCAGGTCTCCGGCGTCAGCGTCGAGCCCGTTCCCGCCGTCAGCCCGGACGAGGCCCTGGGCCGACTCAAGCACGGCAACGCCATCTTCGCCCGCGGCGGCGCCAGCCTGGTGCTCCCCTCGGCCGCCCGCATCTCCGAGATGGCCGGCGGCCAGAAGCCGTTCGCCGTCGTCGTCGGCTGCAGCGACAGCCGCACCGCGCCCGAACTGATCTTCGACTGCAATCTGGGCGAACTGTTCATCGTCCGGGTGGCCGGCTCGACCGTCGGCCCCGAGGGCCTGGGCTCGATCCTCTACGCCGTCGAGCACCTGGGCGCGCCGCTGGTCGTCGTGCTGGGCCACACCAAGTGCGGCGCCGTTGGCGCGGCCGTGGATGTCGCCACCAAGCACGCCCACCTGCACGGGGCCTTGCAGGACATGGTGTTGCCGATCCTGCCGGCGGTGTTCGACGCCGACGCCGAGCATCCCGCCGACCTGCAGGACGCCGCCATCCGCCGCAATGTCCGCAACACCGCCGCCCGCCTGAAGGTGGCCGACGGCACGCTCGCCGAGCGCATCTCCAAGGGCCGGCTGAAGATCGTCTCGGCCTGCTACGACCTGTCGACGGCGCAGGTGAAGTTCGACGTCTGAGACCGTGGTCCTCGCCTTTCGACAAGCTCAAGGTGAGGACCATTTTCGACGCTGGTGGTCAGTAGAAAACCTCATCCTGAGCCTGTCGAAGGACGAGGTTTTCGGTTCCCCGAACTCGCTCTCAAAAACATCATTGAGATGCCGTTGACCCCCGCTCGCGCTTAGGTTCAAGTCCCCCCAAACCTCGCTGTTTTCGCATGCGATTTGGGAGAGACGACGGATGTCGACGGACGAGACGCCGCAAGGCAGCGGCACGGCCAAGTCCTCCGTCTGGACCCGTCTGAAACCCCACCTGCTGACCCCGGCCGCGGCCGTGGCGGCGGTCGCCCTGGTTCTCGGCTTCGGCGGCGGCTTCGTGGCGGCCAAGACCGCCGATCTCGGCTGGTTCGGCGGCGGCGGCGGCGGCAAGGCCTCGGCCAGCGGCGGCGCCGTGAAGGGCGAGGCCTGGTCGCTGTTCGGCAAGCCGCGCGACGCCGGCGCCCGCCGGCGCGGCGTTCCCAAGCCCGAAGGCTTCGCCGTCTGGCGCACCCGCATCGACAGCTCCGGCGGCGATCCGCTGGCCTGCATCCAGATGAGCCGGGACCTCGACCCGTCCAAGACCTATGCCGACTTCGTCATGGTCTCGCCCGACCTCGGCCGCACCCCGGCCGTGCGGGTCAAGGGCGACGAGCTGTGCGTCGGCGGGATCGGCTTCACCGACCACCGCGTCACCCTGCTGAAGGGCCTGCCCGCCAAGGGCGGCGACACCCTGGGCGCCAACGCCGACGTCGACTTCACGTTTGGTGAAAAGCCCCCTTATGTCGGCTTCGCCGGCGACGGGGTGATCCTGCCGCGCGAGGAGTCCGACGGCGTCGCCATCGAGACCATGAACGTCTCCAAGCTGGCCGTGGAGGTCTGGCGCGTGTCGGACCGCAACCTGGTCCGCAAGTCGATCAGCGCCCCCGATCCCACCGGCGAAGGCGACTGGAACAGCGACTACGGCGACGACAGCCCCAATGACGACGGCCGTCGCATCTGGAAGGGCGAAGTGTCGGTCGACGGCGCGGCCGGCCAGAAGGCGACCACCGTCTTCCCGCTCGGCGCGGTGCTGAAGGAAATGAAGGCCGGGGCCTATGTCATCAAGGCCCGCGACGCCTCGGGCGGTCGCGATCCCGACGGCGAGGGCGACACCCCGCCAGCCCAGGCCCGGCGCTGGATCGTGTTCACCGACATGGCCCTGATCGCCTATGACGGTTCCGAGGCGCTGGACGTCGTGGTCCGCTCGCTGAAGACCGCCAAGACGGTGTCGGGCGTGCGCGTGGCCCTGGTCGCCCGCGACGGCGAGCCCCTGGCCGAGGTCAAGAGCGACGCCGACGGCCGCGTGCGCTTCGCCCGCCCGCTGCTGGAAGGCGAAGGCGCCGAGCGCGCCAAGATGGTCATGGCCTATGGCCCGCAAGGCGACCTGTCGGTGCTCGACCTCGACCGCTCGCCGGTGGACCTGTCCAAGCAGGGCGTCGGCGGCCGCACCGAGAGCGAGGGCGGCCGCGAGGCCAAGACCGACATCGACGGCTGGCTCTACGCCGACCGCGGCATCTATCGCCCCGGCGAGACCGTGCACCTGACGGCCATGGTCCGCGACCGCCTGGCCAAGGCGGTGAACGACCGCAAGGGCTACATCCTAGTCAAGCGCCCCTCGGGCGTGGAGTACAAGCGCTGGTGGTTCGGCCAGGCCAACGCCGGCGCCGTGCCGATCGACATCGCCCTGCCCCGCAGCGCCCCGCGCGGCCGCTGGACCGCCGAGCTGCACATCGAAGGCATCGAGGCCTCGTCCGGCTCGCTGAACTTCAGCGTCGAGGACTTCGCGCCCCAGCGGCTGGCGGTCACCGCCACCGGCCAGGAGAGCGCGCCGGTCCGCATCGGCGAGACCCGCCAGATCGACGTCTCGGCCCGCTTCCTCTACGGCGCGCCGGGCTCGGGCCTGCAGACGCAAGGCGAGGCCCGCCTGCGCCGCGACACCGATCCCTTCCCGCAATACAAGGGCTTCGAGTGGGGCGACGCCCAGGAGCCGTTCGACGAAAAGCTGATCGAGCTGGGCAACACCGTCACCGACGGCGAGGGCCGGGCGGTTCTGAACCTGGCGACGTCCGACGTCGGCGAGACCGGCCAGCCGCTGGTCGCGGCCGTCACGGCCTCGGTGTTCGAGCCCGGCGGCCGTCCGGTGCGCGAGGGTCTCGAGATCAAGGTACGCGGCAAGCCGGTCTATTACGGGGTCAAGATCGAGCAGGGCGAGGCCAAGAACGGCGATCCGCCCGTCAGCCTTGAGATCATCGCCGTCGACGCCGCCGGCAAGCGGATCTCGACCACCGCCAACTACACCCTGATCAGCGAGAACTGGAACTACGACTGGTTCCAACAGGACGGCCGCTGGCAGTGGCGGCGCACCAGCCGCGACGCCGTGGTCATGAAGGGCGCGCTGAACCTCTCGGCCGGCCAGGCGGGGCGCGTGAACCGCCGCCTGGGCTGGGGCGACTACCGCCTGGTGGTCGAGGGCGCCGACGGCAGCAAGACGATCACCCGCTTCTCGTCGGGCTGGGGCTCGCCGGCCAAGGACGCCGAGGCCCCCGACTATGTCCGCGTGTCGGCCGGGACCAAGGCCTATGCGCAGGGCGACACCGTCGAGATCACGCTGAAGGCGCCCTATGCCGGCCAGGCCCAGGTCGCCGTGGCCACCGACCGCCTGATCGACTTCAAGACCGTGTCGGTCGGCGAAAACGGCGCGACCGTGAAGCTGAAGACCAGCGCCGCCTGGGGCGGCGGGGCCTATGTGATGGTCACCGTCATCCAGCCGCGCGACCCGGTGGCCTCGCCCAAGCCCAAGCGGGCCCTGGGCCTCGTCTACGTGCCGCTGGAGCCGAAGGGCCGCAAGCTGGTGGTCGACATCGGCACGCCGGCCAAGATCGACTCCAAGGCGCCGGTCGAGATCCCGCTGAAGGTGCAGGGCCTGGGCTTTGGCCAGAAGGCCCGGGTCACCGTCGCGGCGGTGGACGAGGGCGTGCTGCGCCTGACACGCCAGGAAAGCCCCGATCCGGTGAAGTGGTACTTCGGCAAGCGGGCCCTGACGCTCGACTACCGCGACGACTACGGCCGCCTGCTCGACCCGAACATGGGCGCGCCGGCCAACGTCAACTTCGGCGGCGACGAGCTGGGCGGCGAGGGCCTGACGGTCACCCCGATCAAGACCGTGGCCCTGTGGTCGAGCGTGGTCGAGACGGGCCTGGACGGCAAGGCGGTGATCAAGCTGCCGCCGGCCGACTTCAACGGCGAACTGCGGATCATGGCGGTGGCCTGGACCGACGAGGCCGTCGGCTCGGGCTCCAAGGCCATGACCGTGCGCCAGCCGGTGGTCGCCGACCTCAACCTGCCCCGCTTCCTGTCGCCCGGCGACAAGCCGACCGCGACGCTGGAGCTGCACAATGTCGAGGGCAAGCCCGGCGCCTACACCGCCGAGGCCAGCGCGTCGGGCGGGCTGAAGGTCGCCTTCAGGAAGGTGATCACCCTGATCCTGGGCCAGCGCGTCGCCGAGAAGATCCCCTTCCTGGCGCCCGACGTCACCGGCATCGGCAAGATCGGCTTCAAGGTCAGCGGCCCCGGCTTCTCGACCGCCAAGGACTATCCGATCCAGACCCGCCTGGGCTGGGGCGACGTGGTGCGCACCACCACCGAGCTGCAGGCGCCGGGCACGACCTACACGCCCAACTACCAGTTGCTCTCGGGCCTGGCGGCCGGGGACGTGACGCTGCAGGTCAGCTACTCGCCGTTCAAGGGCTTCGACCCGTCGGCGATCGCGGTGGCTTTGCAGCGCTACCCGTACGGCTGCACCGAGCAGCTGGTCTCGACCGCCTATCCGCTGCTCTACGCCCAGAGCGTCTCCAGCGACCCGAAGCTGAAGCGCACCCCGGCCGCCCTCGCGGGCGCGGTGGGCCGACTGCTCGATCGCCAGACCCTCGACGGGGCCTTCGGCCTGTGGCGGGTGGGCGACGGCGAGGCCGACGCGTGGCTGGGCGCCTACGCCACCGACTTCCTGCTGGAAGCCAAGGCGCAGGGCGTGGCCGTGCCGGACGAGGCCCTGGACAAGGCCTTGAACGCCATGCGCCAGATCAGCCGTCCCGACGGCTGGAGCTCGGTCTCCTACCGGCTGGAATATCCGGCCTGGTGGGGCCGCACTCCCGAGGAGAGCAAGAAGGCCACCGAGCGCATGCGCCGCCGCGCCAGCGCCTACGCCCTCTACGTCCTGGCCAAGGCCGGACGCGGGGACCTGGCCCGCCTGCGCTGGTGGCATGACGTGCAGATGAAGGACGAGGACCAGCCGCTGGCGAAAGCCCAGGTGGCCGCCGGCCTCGCCCTGATGGGCGATCACGCCCGGGCCCGTTCGGCCATGCGCCAGGCGGTGAACTCGCTGAACTGGCGCGACGAGTACGACTGGTACCAGAGCCCGCTGCGCGACGTGGCCGCGGTCACGGCCCTGGCGGTCCAGGCCGGCCAGACCGACGTCGCCGCCCGCCTGCAAGGCCGCCTGGAGAACGTGGTCAAGGATCCCGACGCCCTGAACACCCAGGAACAGGCCCAGCTGCTGTTCGCCGCCCACCAGCTGATGAAGGCCGCCGGCCCGATCAGCATCGACGCCCAGGGCGTGATCGGCCTGCCCCCCGCGGGCGGGGCGCCGCGCTGGGCGGTGGGCAAGCTGACCGACGCCCGCTTCACCAACAAGGGCAAGGGCGCCCTGTGGCGGACGGTCAGCGTGCGCGGCACGCCGATCCTCGCCCCCGGAGCCTCCAGCAACGGCCTGACGGTGAGCAAGCGCCTGTTCACGATGAGCGGCGGCGCGGTCGATCCCTTCGCCATCCGCCAGGGCGAACGGGTGATCGTGCTGATCCAGGGCCGGTCTCTGCAGGCTCGCTCGACCGCCCTGGTGGTCGACGACGCCCTGCCGGCCGGCTTCGAGATCGAGGCCCCGCTGGGCGCCGACGACGCCCAGAACGGACCGTTCAAGTTCCTCGGCGAACTCTCCAGCCCCGACGCCCAGGAAAGCCGCGACGACCGCTACATCGCCGCGCTGGACCTGGAGGGCAACAAGCCCTTCGCCATGGCCTACATCGCGCGGGCCGTGACGCCGGGCGAGTTCTTCCTGCCCGGGGCCGTGGCCAAGGACATGTACCGCCCGAGCATCGCCGCCCGGTCGGACGCCGGCCGCACGACGATCGCGGGGCAGTGATGCTCAGCGTTCTCCCTTCCCCCTCGATGGGGGAAGGGCCGGGGATGGGGGTGACAGCGCTTGAAGGTGAAGCGCCGTGACTGCCGCCGTCTCCGAAGCCACCCCCACCCCTGCCCCCTCCCCCATCGAGGGGGAGGGGAAGGCCCCGCTGATCACGCGCATCCTCACCGGCTTCCTCGCCGCCCAGGTCGTGCTGTTCGCGCTCAGCGCCGCCTTCCCGCCGGACATGGGCCGCGCCAAACGCTCCTCGCCCGTCGTGCTGGGCGAGCGCGGGGCGTGGCTGCGCGCCCTGCCGGTCGAGGACGGCCGCTGGCGCGTGCGGGCCGACCTCGAACGCACCGACCCGACCTTCCTCAGGCGCCTGGTCGCGGTCGAGGACGCCCGCTTCCGCTGGCACCTGGGCGTCGACCCGATCGCCCTGGTCCGCGCCACGGGCTCGGCGATCGTCCATGGCCGGATCAGCAGCGGGGCCTCGACCCTTTCCATGCAGACCGCCCGCCTGCTGGAGCCCCGGCCGCGCAATCTCGGCTCCAAGCTGATCGAGATGGTCCGCGCCGTGCAGCTGGAGAGCCGGCTGAGCAAGGACGAGATCCTCGCCCTCTACCTGACGCTCGCCCCCTACGGCGGCAATCTGGAGGGCGTGCGCGGCGCCAGCCTCTCCTATTTCGGCCACGAGCCGTCGAGCCTGACCGACGGCGAGCAGGCCCTGCTGATCGCCCTGCCCCAGGCCCCCGAAGGCCGCCGCCCCGACCGCCGGCCGGAAGCCGCGCGGGAGGCTCGCCGGGCGGTGCTGGACAAGATGGTCCGCGCCCGCGTGCTGACCGACATCGCCGCCGTCGAAGCCGAGGGCGAGCCGATCCCCCGCCGCAGCGTCTTTCCGGCCATGGCCTGGCACCTGGCGGGCCAGCTGGCCGCCGCCGCGCCAGCCAGCCAGCCCAGCGTCGCCAGCACGATCGACCCGGATCTCCAGTCACGCCTGGAGCCGATGGCCGCCGCCGTCGCCGCCAGCCAGGGCCCCGAAGCCACCGCCGCCATCATCGTGGTGCGGATCCGCGACCGCGCCGTGCGGGCCCTGGTCGGCTCGGCCGGCCGCGACCGGCCCGGCGGCTGGGTGGACATGACCCGCGCCGCCCGCTCGCCCGGCTCGGCCCTGAAACCCTTCGTCTACGCCTTCGCCTTCGACGACGGCGCCCTGGCCCCCGACACCCAGATCGACGACGCCCAGACCCGCTTCGCCGACTACCAGCCGGAGAACTTCGACCGCGTCTTCCACGGCAAGGTCACGGCGCGCGAGGCCCTGGCCTATTCGCTGAACGTGCCGGCCGTCGCCACCCTGGAGAAGATCGGCCCCGAGGCCTTCACCGCCCGCCTGGAAGCCGGCGGGGTCAAGCTGCTGCGGCCCAAGGCCGAGGTGAAGGCGGCGGGCCTGGCCCTGGCCCTGGGCGGCGCCGGCATCACCCTGCGCGACCTCGTCACCCTCTACGCCGCCCTCGGCGACGGCGGGGTGGCCAAGCCGCTGGCCTACACCGTGGACGAGGCCAAGGCCCGCGAACGCTCCGGCGGAACCCGCATCGCCCGGCCCGAGGCTGTGAACCAGGTGCTCGACATCCTGCGCGAGGCCCCCGGCCCTCGCGGCCGCGCCCCCTCGGCCCTGACCCGGGGCGGACCGGCCATGGCCTTCAAGACCGGCACCTCCTACGGCTTCCGCGACGCGGTGGCGGCTGGAGTCGTGGGCGGCCACGCCATCCTCGTCTGGACCGGCCGCGCCGACGGCGGCGCGCGCGGCGGGCTGACCGGGCGCGACGCGGCTTTGCCCCTGCTGTTCGACGTCGCCGACCTGGTGGGCGCTCCGCCCACCGCCCCGCGTCCGATCGCGCCGAAGTCGGCCCCGGGCGCCTTGCAGCGTCTCCAGACCTTGGCCGACGAAGGTCCGCGCCTGATCTTCCCGCCGGACGGAGCGACGGTGCAGGTCGAGGGGCTGGGCAAGGGATCGCGCGGCCTCGTCCTGGCGGCCGGCGGCGAGAACCTGTCGTGGTACGTGAACGGCGCCCCGCTCTCGGAAGACACGGTCAGCGGCAAGCCGGTCTGGCGCCCCCCGGCGGCGGGCTTCTATCGGCTGCGCGTGGTCGACGCCCAGGGCCGGGCGGCCAGCGCCCGGGTGCGCATCAAGGCGCCGGGCTAGGCTTTCGCCGGCTGGGCCTTGAACGGCGCGGCGCGGACGATCGCCACCGTGGCGACCAGCAGCAAGGCGCCCACGGCCAGGGCCGTCAGCAGCTGGGGATCGGGCTTCCAGTAGCCGAGATTGCGGGCGGCGAGATAACCGGGCGCCAGGACCGACACCACCCACAGCGGCGCGGTGATCGTGTTGGCGGCGTGGAAGGTCCAGTCGCGCATGCGGGTCATGCCGGCGGCCATCGGCACGAACGGCCGCAGCGGGCCCAGATAGCGGGCGACCAGCAGGGCCAGCACGCCGTAGCGGCGGGTGTAGAGGCGGGCGCGGGCCACGGTGCGGCGGTGCCGGGCCACGGCCGGATGGCGCACGGCCCTGGCGCCGATCTTCTGGCCGATCAGATAGGAGATGGCGTCGCCGGCGGCCGCGCCGATGCTGCACCAGACGATCACCTCGACCGGATGCAGCGAGCCGGTGGCGATCAGCGCCCCGGCCGTCAGCATCACCGCCATGATCGGGATCAGCACCCCGACCAGCATCAGGGCTTCCAGCAGAGTGACGAGCGCCAGGATCGCGCACACCAGCAGGCGGTGCTCGACGACCATCTCGTGCAGGGTCTGAAGGAAGGCGTCCATGCGCTCACCGTGCCGCAACAAGGTGACGAACAGGTAAGGGCGAACGCGGTTTTTGTAAGGTGCGGCGATACGGCGCGGGGTGCTTGCGACTAGATGCTCCCCCTCTGGGGGAGCTGTCGCGGAGCGACTGAGGGGGTCTGCTCGGCATCGGCCGGCGCTACCCCCTCCGGCCCTCCGGGCCACCTCCCCCAGAGGGGGAGGATCTGGAGAGCCCTACTCCGGCTTGCCCGCCAGCACGCGCTCGTAGTCCTCGATGCTGGCGATGCCGACGTTCAGGTCCGTCACCAGGCCGTTCGACAGCGAATAGACCCAGCCGTGGACGGCCAGGTTCTGGCCGCGCGCCCAGGCGTCCTGCACGAAGACGTCCGAGGCGACGTTGCGCACCTGGCGGATGACGTTCAGCTCGCACAGGCGGTTGAGGCGGTCGCGCTCCTCGGGGATGGCTTCCAGCTCGTGCTTGTGCTCGGCGTGGACCTCGCGGATCGGGTGCAGCCAGTGATCGACCAGGCCCCGGCGCTTGCCGTCGATGGCCGCCGCCACGCCGCCGCAGCCGTAGTGGCCGACGACCATCACGTGCTTGACCTTCAGCACGTCGACCGCGAACTGCAGCACGGACAGGTAGTTGGCGTCCTGCGGCGGGGCCAGGTTGGCGACGTTGCGGTGGACGAACAGCTCGCCCGGATCCAGGCCGACGATCTCGTTGGCCGGAACGCGGCTGTCGCTGCAGCCGATCCACAGGTACTCGGGGCTCTGCTGGTTCTCCAGGCGCTTGAAGAACTCGGGATCGACCTGGGTCTTGCCCTTGGACCAGTTGGCGTTGTTGGTTTTCAGATCTTCAAGCATCGGCGGCGTCCGGCTGGAGGCTGGGGTGAGCAGCGGCGAAGGCGGGATGGTCGGCGGCGCGGTCGGCGGCCGCGACGATCCGCGGGAAGGGTGAAAGGTCGATCTTGAACCGGCGCGCGCCGTAGACCTGCGGCACCAGGCAGATGTCGGCCAGGGTCGGCGCGTCGCCATAGGCATAGGTTCCGCCATGGGCGGCGACGGCGGCCTCCAGGGCGGTGAAGCCCTCGTTCAGCCAGCGGGCCATCCAGGCGGTGCGGGCGGCCTCGTCCTGGCCGCGGGCGGCGAGCTCGCCGGTGACCCGCACGTTGTTCAGCGGATGGATGTCGCAGGCGATGGTCTGGGCCATGGCCCGCACCCGCGCCCGGCCCAGCGGATCGGCGGGCAGCAGCGGCGGCTGCGGATGCGTCTCGTCCAGCCATTCGAGGATGGCCAGGCTCTGGGTCAGCACGACACCATCGCCGATCGCCAGGGCCGGCGTCAGGCCCTGCGGGTTGAGGTCGAGATACGGCCCCTGCCGCTGCTCGCCCTTCAACAGGTTCACCGGGCTCTGGTCGTAGGCCAGGCCCTTGAGATTGAGGCCGATGCGCACGCGATAAGGCGCGGCCGCCCGCCAGTAGCCGAACAGCGTCAGGGTCACGGCTTCCGCCCTCCCGTCAGACCAGGGTGAAGGCCAGGGCGCCGACGCCGTCGACCTCGCCGACGATCTTGTCGCCCTTGACCACCGCGGCGACGCCCTCGGGCGTGCCGGTGAAGATCAGGTCGCCGGCCGCCAGGGTCCACAGCTTGCTGGCCTCGGCGATGATCTCGGGGATGTTCCAGATCATGTCGGCGATCAGGCCGGTCTGGCGCTGCACGCCGTTGACGGTCAGCCAGATGGCGCCGTCCAGCGTGGCGTCCGCGACCGGGCGGATGGCCGAGATCGGGGCGGAGAAGTCGAAGGCCTTGCCCGCTTCCCAAGGCTGGCCCTTGGCCTTGGCCGCGCCCTGCAGGTCGCGACGGGTCAGATCCACGCCCACGGCGTAGCCGAACACGTGGTCCAGGGCGTCGTCGACGGCGATGTCGGCGCCGCCCGACTTCAGGGCGATCACCAGCTCGATCTCGTGGTGCAGGTCGGCGGTGCGCGGCGGATAGGGCACGTCTTCCAGCAGCGGCGCGACGGCGTCGGCCGGCTTGGCGAAAAAGAACGGCGGATCGCGCTCGTCGCCGCCCATCTCGGCGCGGTGGGCGGCGTAGTTGCGGCCCACGCACAGGATGCGGCGAACCGGGAAGAGCGCATCGGTCCCTTCCACCGGAACCGAAGCTTGGACGGGCGGGGGGAAGGCGAAGGTCGTCATGGCCGCCTGCTTAGACCCAAACGCTCGCGATCGGAACCCCGGCCGAAAACGACGAACCGAACGCCGTTCGTCGGGAACCCGACAGCCTAAACGTTCTTTCACTTGCCCATGGTTGCGCCGTCGAGTCATGACGAAGTGGGGACTGTGGCGTTAACACTAGGGGGCGGCGAGCGACGATGCTGATCATCGAAAATCTGACGCATGTGTACGGCAATGGCGTGCGGGCCCTCGACGAGGTCAGCCTGACCATTCCGCGCGGCATGTACGGCCTGCTCGGCCCCAACGGCGCGGGCAAGTCGACCCTGATGCGCACCATCGCCACCCTGCAGGCCCCGACCTCGGGCCACATCCGCTTCGGCGACATCGACGTGCTGAAGGATCCCGAGGCCCTGCGCCGCGTGCTGGGCTACCTGCCGCAGGACTTCGGCGTCTATCCCCGCGTCAGCGCCTACGACATGCTCGACCACATGGCCGTGCTGAAGGGCGTCGCCAACCGCAAGGAACGCAAGGACACCGTCGAGAGCCTGCTGGCCCAGGTGAACCTGTGGAACGTCCGCAACAAGGCCATCGCCGGCTTCTCGGGCGGCATGCGCCAGCGCTTCGGCATCGCCCAGGCCCTGATCGGCGACCCGCGCCTGATCATCGTCGACGAGCCCACCGCCGGCCTCGACCCCGAAGAGCGCAACCGCTTCCTCAACCTGCTGGCCGAGATCGGCGAGAACGTGGTGGTGATCCTCTCGACCCACATCGTCGAGGACGTCTCCGACCTCTGCCCGGCCATGGCCATCATCTGCGACGGCCGCATCGTGCGCGAGGGCGCGCCCACCGACCTGATCCGCCAGCTGGACGGCCGGATCTGGAAGAAGACCATCGACAAGGCCGAGCTGGAGGACGCCAAGGCGGCCCACCAGGTGATCTCGACCCGGCTGTTGGGCGGCCGCACCGTCATCCACGTCCTCGCCGACCAGGATCCGGGGCAGGGCTTCGCGCCCGTGCCCGGCGGGCTCGAGGACGTCTATTTCTCGACCCTCGCCACGACCCGCTGCGCGGCGTAGGGGGCGCGAGATCATGTTCGGCAAGATCGCGGGCTTCGAGTTCCGCTACCAGCTGCGCTCCCCGGTGTTCTGGGTGGTGGCGGTGCTGTTCTTCCTGCTGACCTTCGGGTCGGTGACCATCGACCAGATCTCGATCGGCGGCGGCGGCTCGATCCACAAGAACGCCCCCTTCGCCGTCGCCCAGACCAACCTGATCCTGTCGATCTTCTACATGTTCGTGACGACGGCCTTCGTGGCCAACGTCATCGTCCGCGACGACGAGACCGGCTACGGCCCGATCCTGCGCACCACCCGCATCGGCAAGTTCGACTATCTCTACGGCCGCTTCGTCGGCGCCTTCCTGGCCGCCGCCGTGTCGTTCCTGGCCGTGCCCCTGGCGATCTTCATCGGCTCGCTGATGCCGTGGATCGACCCGGAGAAGCTGGGTCCCAACCTGCTCGACGCCTACGTCTTCTCCTATTTCGTCCTGGCCCTGCCGGCCCTGCTGCTGACCTCGGCGATGTTCTTCGCCCTGGCCACCGTCACCCGCTCGATGATGTGGACCTATCTGGGCGTGGTCGGCGTCATGGTGGTGTGGATCATCGCCAACATCGCCCTCGACAAGCCCGAGTTCGAGCACGGCGCGGCGCTTTGGGACCCGCTGGGGGCTAGCGCCTTCAGCCTGGCGACCAAGTACTGGACGGCCAGCGAGCGCAACAGCCTGATCCCGCACCTGACCGGCCCGCTGCTGTTCAACCGCCTCTATGTCCTGGCGCTGTCGGCGGGCTTCCTGGCGACGGCCTACGGCCTCTTCCGGTTCCAGTCGGCCGAGCTTTCGGGCCAGCGCAAAGCGCCGCGCTCCAACGGCCTGCCGCCGCCGGTCGAGGTCATGCCGGTCATCAAGCCGCTGGCCAAGCCGCGCCACGACCGCACCGCCGCCCTCGCCCAGTTCATCGCCCGCACCCGCTTCGACATGGTGCAGGTGCTCAAGAGCCCGGCATATTTCGTGCTGCTGGCCCTGGGCCTGTCGAACGCCTCGGGCGCCCTGTGGTTCGCCACCGAGGCGGCCGGCTACGGCGGCGTGGTCCACCCGGTCACCCGCGTCCTGCTGCGGCCGCTGATGGGCTCGTTCAGCCTGATCCCGATGATCATCGCCATCTACTACGCCGGCGAACTGGTCTGGCGCGAGCGCGAGCGGCGCACCCACGAGATCGTCGATTCCACCCCCGTCGGCGACTGGGCCTTCGTCGCCCCCAAGCTGGCGGCCATCTCGCTGGTGCTGCTGTCGACCCTGCTGGTCAGCGTGCTGGCGGCGGTCGCCAGCCAGCTGAGCCACGGCTACGACCGGCTGGAGCTGGGCAAGTACCTGCTGTGGTACGTGCTGCCGCAGAGCGTCGACTGGATCCTGCTGGCGGTGCTGTCGGTGTTCCTGCAGGTGCTGAGCCCGCACAAGTTCGTCGGCTGGGGCCTGATGGTGATCTACATCGTCGCCACCCTGACCTTCAGCAACCTCGGCTTCCAGCACAACCTCTACAACTACGGCGGCGTCCCCGACGTGCCGTTCTCCGACATGAACGGCCTGGGCAAGTTCTGGATCGGCGCCTGGTGGTTCCGCGCCTACTGGAGCGCCTGCGGGGTGCTGCTGGCGCTGCTGTCCTACGCCCTGTGGCGACGCGGGACCGAGACGCGGCTGCTGCCGCGCCTGCGACGCCTGCCCCACCGCCTGCGCGGCGCCAACGGGATCGCTTTCGGCGTCTTCCTGGCCGCCTTCGCGGGCCTGGGCGGCTTCATCTTCGTCAACACCAACGTCTGGAACGAGTACCGCACCAGCCTGGACGACGAGCGCTGGACGGCCGACTTCGAGAAGGCGCTGCTGAAGTACGAGGCCACGCCCCAGC
Source organism: Caulobacter sp. GW821-FHT09B11 (assembly GCF_059418205.1). Classification (NCBI taxonomy): domain Bacteria; kingdom Pseudomonadati; phylum Pseudomonadota; class Alphaproteobacteria; order Caulobacterales; family Caulobacteraceae; genus Caulobacter; species Caulobacter sp. GW821-FHT09B11. Next base: position 30,370 of record NZ_JBWKPK010000005.1, read on the forward strand.
CGAAGATCACCGGCATGAAGCTGGACGTCGACCTCTACCCTCGGGAGCCCAAGGCGGTGACCCGCGGCGCCTACGTCTTCCAGAACAAGACCGGCCAGCCGATCAAGGAGATCCACGTCCGCTTCGACCGCGACCTGGTGGTGCGCGGCCTGTCGATCGAAGGCGCGCGGCCCAAGCAGACCTTCGAGCGCTTCAACTACCGGATCTTCGCCTTCGACACGCCGATGGCCCCCGGCGAGACCCGCCGGATGAGCTTCATCACCGAGCGCAGCCAGAAGGGCTTCCGCAACGGCGGCAACGACACCCGCGTGGTCGCCAACGGGACCTTCCTCAACAACATGGAGATCGCGCCGATCCTGGGCATGTCGCGCGAAGGCCTGCTGCAGGACCGCGCCAAGCGCCGCAAGTACGGGCTGCCGCCCGAGCTGCGCATGGCCAGGCTGGGCGACGTGCCGAGCCGGCAATTCAACGGCCTGCGCAAGGACGCCGACTTCGTCGCCTCCGACATCACCGTGACCACCGACGGCGACCAGACGCCGATCGCGCCCGGCAGCCAGGTCTCCGAAAGGGTGTGGAAATCGGGGAACCACGAGCGCCGCACGGTGCGCTTCGTGGCCGACGCCCCGATCCTGCCGTTCCTGTCGATCCAGTCGGCCCGCTACGCCGTCTCGCGCGAGGCCTACAAGGGCGTCGACCTGGCCGTCTACTACGACCCGCAGCACGCCTGGAACATCGACCGCATGCGCACGGCGATGAAGGCCTCGCTCGACTACTATCAAGCCGAGTTCAGCCCCTACCAGTTCCGCCAGCTGCGCTTCCAGGAGTTCCCCGCCTACGCCGACTTCGCCCAGGCCTATGCCGGCACGATCCCGTGGTCGGAGGGGATGTTCTTCATCGCCGACTACCGCGACCCCGAGAAGATCGACATGGTCACCTATGTCGGCGCGCACGAGATCGGCCACCAGTGGTGGGCCCACCAGGTGCTGGGCGCCGACCAGCAGGGCTCGACCATGCTGTCGGAAACCTTCGCCCAGTACTCGGCCCTGATGGTCATGAAGCGGATGTACGGCGAGGCCCGGATCCGCAAGTTCCTGAAGTTCGAGCTCAACAGCTACCTGCGCGCGCGGGGCGGCGACGTTCTGGAAGAGCAGCCGCTGGCCCGGGTCGAGAACCAGGGCTACATCCACTACCGCAAGGGCTCGCTGGTCATGTACAGGCTGCAGCACGAGGTGGGCGAGGAGACCGTCAATCGGGTGCTGCGCAAGCTGATCGCCGACCACGGCTTCAAGGGCGCGCCCTATCCCACCACGCTGGACTTCCTGGCCGCCCTGCGCGCCGAGGTCCCGGCCGACAAGCAGGCCCTGGTCACCGATCTCTTCGAGAAGATCACGCTCTACGACCTGAAGACCAAGAGCGCCTCGGTGAAGAAGCGCGCCGACGGCCGGTTCGACGTCAAGCTCGTGGTCGAGGCCCGCAAGATGTACGCCGACGGTCGCGGCAAGGAGACCGATGCGCCCCTGAGCGAGGCGCTGGACGTCGGCCTGTTCACCGCCGAGCCGGGCAAGGCGGGCTTCGAGCAGAAGAACGTCGTCGCCTTCGAGCGCCGGCCGATCCGCACCGGGACCCAGACCCTGACCTTCGTGACCAAGGTCGCGCCGCGCTGGGCGGGGGTGGATCCCTACAACCTGGTGATCGACCGCAACGGCGACGACAACGTCATCAAGACAGCGAACTGAGGCGCTCTCTAAGTTCGTCATCCCGGAAAGCGCATAGCGCTTATCCGGGACCCAGGGGGACTGGACACGCCGCCTAGGTTCGCCGCCCTCCCGGCGGCCGGCGCGGTGCGGCGGCCCCTGGGTCCCGGCTCTCCGCTTCGCTGCGGCCGGGATGACGAACTGTGGAGCGGAGATAGCGGGCAAAGAAGATCCCCCGGCCTTTCGATCGGGGGATTTCCGTATTCAGGCCGAAGCCTAGTCCTTACTTCAGGCCGTTCTTCAGGCCTTCGGCGTGGTTCAGGTGCTCCTGCACCTTCGGCGCGGTCTCGGCGGCGAAGGTCTTGATGGCGGCGACGTCGCCGTCCTGGGCGTAGCGCTGCAGCAGGTTCAGGGCCGCCTGGTGGGCGTCGACCTGGTCGTCGGCGTAGGTCTTGTCGAAGTCTTTGGCGTCGGCCTTGTTCAGGTCGTCCAGCTTGTCCTGCAGGTCCGACGGCAGGGCGGTCGGCAGGGTGATGCTGACGCCCGAGGCGGCGATGGCGGCCTTCAGGCCCGCGCTGGTGGCGGTGTGGGCGTCGATCATGTCCTGGGCGAACTTCTTGACCTCGGCGTTGGTCGAACGCTTCAGCGCGACCTTGGCGGCCTCGATCTCGAACTGGTCGCTGGAGGCGGCCTTGGCGGCGAAGTCCGGGGCCTTGGCCTCGTCCGACGGGGTCGGGACGGTGGCGGCCGGGTTGGCGTCCGGAGTGGCGGCCTGCTCGGCCGGGGTTGCGGCGCCCTTGGTCTCTTCCTTCTGGCCGCAGGCGGCGAGGCTGAGGGCGGCGAAGGCGGCGCCGACGATGAGGAGCTTGCGGGTCATGGCTTTCTTTCCCTGCGCGTTTTTCTGGGCAAGAAGGGTCGGCGTCGCGCGTCGCCGTGTGGCAGCAAAAAGGTTCACGGCCGCGTGATGGTTCCGTGATCGGGGAGAGGAACAAAATGAACCAAGGGCCGTTGGCGGGCGTCCGCGTGATCGAGATGGGCCAGCTGATCGCCGGTCCGTTCTGCGGCCAGGTGCTGGGCGACTTCGGCGCCGAGGTGATCAAGCTCGAGGATCCCAAGACCGGCGACCCGATGCGCCAGTGGGGGCGCTCCAAGCCCCAGGGCCTGTCGCCCTGGTGGCCGGTGATCGGTCGCAACAAGAAGTCGGTCACGGTCGACCTGCGCACCGACGAGGGCCGCGACATCGCCCGCGCCCTGATCGCCAAGGCCGACGTGGTGGTCGAGAACTTCCGCCCCGGCACGCTGGAGAAGTGGGGCATGGCCTTTGACGCCCTGGCGGCGACCAACCCGGGGCTGGTCATGGCCCGCGTCTCCGGCTTCGGCCAGACGGGTCCTTATGCCAAGCGGGCCGGCTACGCCCTGGTCGGCGAGGCCATGGGCGGCCTGCGCCACATCACCGGCGAGCCCGACCGCAATCCGGCCCGGGCCGGCATCTCGATCGGCGACAGCCTGTCGGGCCTCAACGCCGCGCTGGGGGTGATGATGGCCCTGCACGCCCGCCAGCGCACCGGCAAGGGCCAGGTGGTCGACGTGGCGATCTACGAGAGCGTGCTGACGGTGATGGAGAACCTGGTCACCGAATACGACCTGACCGGCTACATCCGCGAGCGCTCTGGCGCCGTGCTGCCCGGCATCGCCCCGTCCAACGTCTATCCGACCCGGTCGGGCGAACTCGTTTTGATCGGCGCCAACCAGGACACCCTGTTCAAGCGCCTGTGCGAACTGATGGGCCGGCCGGACCTGGCCGAGGACCCTCGCTATCGCGACCACGCCGCCCGCGGGATCAACCAGGCCGAACTGGACGCCCGCATCGCCGCCTGGACCCTGGACCAGGACATCGACGACCTGCTGCCCAAGCTGGAAACCGCCGGCCTGGCCTGCGGCCGCATCTATCGCGCGCCCGAGATGCTGGCCGACCCGCAGTTCCAGGCCCGCGACTCGATCGTCTCGGCGCCCCACCCGGTGTTCGGTCAGGTGAAGATGCAGAACGCCTTCCCCCGCCTCACCGACACCCCCGGCGGCGTCCGCTGGACCGGCCCGACGCTGGGCGAGCATACGGAAGGGGTGCTGGCCGAGGTGGCGGGGATGGCGGCGGAGAAGGTGGCCGAGTTGAAGGCGCGGGGGGTGGTTTAGGCCGCCAGCACTGCAAGTTCGCCTCCCTCGCCCCTGTGGCGAGGGTCCATGCCGGCGCCAGCTCAGACCTTGGTCGCCTCGCAAAGGTCTGAGCGGCTGAACCATGGGTCCTGGGCACAAGGCCCAGGAAAGCGAATGAGGGTAGGCGAACGCCCTATCCAATCCTCACGGACAAGGGTTCGGGTGCACCGCGTGGATGGCGTTGACGGCCGTCTCCAGCTCCTCCGTCCAGGTGACGTCGAAGGCGTCGATGTCGGTCTTCAGCTGCGCCATGCTCGTGGCGCCGATGATGGTGGCGGTGACGAACGGGCGGGCGTCGACGAACTTCAGGGCCAGATGGGCCGGGTCCAGGCCGTGCTGGGCGGCCAGATCGACATAGGCGCGGAAGGCCTCGAGCGCGCCCGGCCCCTCATAGCGGTGCATGCGGTTGTAGAGCGCCTTGCGCGAGCCCTCCGGCAGCTTGCCGTCCAGGTACTTGCCGGTCAGCTGGCCCTGGGCCAGCGGCGAATAGGCCAGCAGGCCCACCTGCTCGCGCATGGCGATCTCGGCCAGGCCGTATTCGAACACCCGGTTGGCCAGGTGATAGGCGTTCTGGATCGAGGCGATGCGCGGCAGGCCTTTCGCCTCGCTTTCGGCCAGGAACTTCATCACCCCCCAAGGGAACTCGTTGGAGACCCCCAGAGCCCGGATCGTCCCCTTCTTCACATGGGCGTCCAGGGCCTCGAGGATGTCGCCGAAGCGCTGGTAGTCGTCATCGTAGTCCTTGTAGGTCTGGCCGCCGAACACCCGCACGGCGCGGTCGGGCCAGTGCAACTGGTAGAGGTCGAGATAGTCGGTCTGCAGGCGCTTCAGCGAGCCCTCCACCGCTTCATCGATCTGGGCCTTGGTCTGGCGGGTCGTCGCGCCGTCGGCGCGCATCCACGATAGGCCGCCGAAGGCCGAACCCCGCCCGGCGACCTTGGAGGCCAGCACGATCTCGTTGCGCTTGCCGGTCTTCTTCAGCCACGAGCCGATGTAGCGCTCGGTATGGCCCTGCGTCTCGGGGCTGGGCGGGCTGGCGTACATCTCGGCCGTGTCCCAGAAGGTCACGCCGCGGCCCAGGGCGTAGTCCATCTGGGCGTGGGCTTCCTCTTCGGTGTTCTGCGAGCCCCAGGTCATGGTGCCCAGGCAGCAGCGCGACACCTGGATGCCGGTGCGGCCGAGTTCGACGTAGTCCATGAAGTCCCCTGCTTGGCTGTAACGCGACTATTTAGGCGCGATCGGCTTCAACCCAAGGCTGGCGGCCTTGCGCCCGGCGCGTTTCGACACGATATTTCACACGTGTCCCCTTGGGGACGGAAACATAAAGGGCTTCCTTCGATGAACGACTTCAACCGCGACTATGCGCGCTCGATCCCGACGGATCGCGCGGACATGTCGGTTGACGCCGGACTGCGCAGCTTCATGCTCGGCGTCTACAACAAGGTTGCGCTGGGCCTGCTGCTGTCGGCCGCCCTGGCCTGGACGACCAGCTCGTTCCCGCCGGTCCGCGACCTGCTGTTCCAGGTCAATGGCAACCGCATCAGCTACACCCTGCTGGGGATCGTGATCTCGTTCGCGCCCCTGGGCATCCTGCTGTTCTCGGGCTTCGTGATGAAGTCGATCACCCCGCGCACCGCCGGCGTGATCTACTGGACCATCGTGTCGCTGATCGGCGCCTCGCTCGGCACCGTGGTGCTGATGTACACCAGCAGCAGCGTGGCCTCGACCTTCCTGATCACGGCCGCCGCCTTCGGCGCGCTGAGCCTCGTGGGCTACACCACCAAGAAGGACCTGTCGGGCTTCGGCAGCTTCCTGATCATCGGTCTGGTGGGCCTGATCCTGGCCTCGATCGTGTCGATGTTCTTCCCGTCGGGTCCGCTGGTCTTCGCGATCAACGCCATCGGCGTGCTGATCTTCGCCGGCCTGATCGCCTACGACACGCAGAACCTGAAGATGACCTACTACCAGGTCGGTGGCGATGCAGCCGCCAAGTCGGTGGCCACCAACTACGGCGCGCTGAACCTGTACCTGGACTTCATCAACCTGTTCCGCTTCCTGCTCTACTTCCTGGGCGACCGCCGCTAAGCGGACGCTCTGGACAAGATCCGGACCAGACGAACGAAGCCCCGGCGGATCGCTCCGCCGGGGCTTTTTCGTGGGCGCGGCGCCTCGACCGCCGCCTCAGTCCACGACCTTGAACCTGCCCTTGTCGAACAGCCGCAGCACCTGGGCCAGGTCGTGGCCGCGCTTGAGCACCATGCCGCCCTGGCCGCGCACCAGCCACTGGCCCTGCTTGCGGGCCAGGTCGGGCCACTTCTCGACGCGGTAGAGCGGCGCCTCGGCGGCGTGGCGGAAGATCGAGAAGGCCGCGTGGTCGGTCGCGCCGCCCATGCCGTAGTCGCGCCATTCGCCGGCCGCGACCATGCGGCCGTACAGCCGCAGCAGCTGGTCGATCTCGCGCCGCTCGAAGAACACGACGCCGCCGACGGGGGAGGGAGCATCAAGGGCCATGGATGCGAATCCTAACCCCAAATCAGGCCGAGAGGCGAGCGTCGCAAATCCGCAACATCGTTCGACGAACCGCCAAACCAAGCTGCACCAGGCCACGAAATGACCTTGTTTTGGTCCTGCGCCCGCCCGTTTGGGGGTCGAAAAAGTGATTGTCGGCTGATCGGACACCCCACGGTCCTGGATCCTGAACAGCCCCCCCAGCCCCCCTCGATCGCGGGCCGGTCGGCCGACAGACTACAAGAGAACCCCTCTCTTCTTGCAGAGCCCGCACGGATCACCCCTCCCGTGCGGGCTTTCGCATGTCTGGACCCCGCCTGTTCCGAGGCCTGTTCCGGGCCTGCAAAGATGGCCACAGAGGCGCCTCAACCCGTCGCGAAACGACCCTGATCGCGCCCTTCCCCGGCCTCGGACGAGGATCAGATTGTCATGGTCGGTCGATCGGAACGCCAAGCGGTCCGGGATCCTGAACAGCCCCTCCAGCCCTCCGGGCCACGAGGCGCGCCGCTCGGCCGACGCGTATTTCTATCCCCTCCCCCTAAAGACCCCGCTTCGCCGATCATCCCCTAAGGCGAGGCGGGGTTTCTTTTGCGCGGAAGGCAGGAAGGAAGCGCTGGAAGGGGGCTCTAGCGGCTCTTGCCGCCCGGCGGCAGCACGCCCAGCACCCGGCCGCCCTTGACGCCCTGGACGATGATCGCCGTCTGCAGCTCGTCGTCATGGCCCTGCGGCAGGCGGTACATCCGCGAACGACCCGACCAGGTCCCCAGCTTGACCAGTTCGCGCACCACGTTGCGGTGGACGATGGTCTGGCCGCGGTTGTCGCCGCGCTTGACCGCGATCTCCTGCTTGCGCGGATCGAAGCGCACCAGCCAGACCTCGGCCCCGCCACGCGGCACGACGCCCGAGCCGACAGCCACGCGGCTGGTCCCGACGAACTCCATGTCCGGGGCCGGCGGCAGGTGGGTGGTCTCGATCAGCTTGTCGACCGTCTCGGCCTTGGCGCCCGAGGCCTGGACCTTGCCGGCCACCACCACCTGGGGCGTGGGCACGTCCCGCAGGGCGAAGGCCTTGGCGTAGACGCGCTGGCGCTCGACGAAGGCCGGCTTGGCGAAGGTGTCCTTCCAGCCGAGATAGTCCCAGTAGTCGACCGAATAGGTCAGGGCCAGGACGTCCTCGCGCTCGGCGAGCTCGGCGGCGGCCTGGTTGGCCTTGCCGCACGACGAACAGCCCTGGGCTGTGAACAGCTCGACCAGCACGGGAGACTTGGCCGCGGCCGGGGCGGCGACGAGGCTCGTCAGGGCGAGGGAGACAACAGAGATCAAGGCCGTACGCATGTGCGGCGCACTTAAGCCAAGAAACCGCTGCGTCGCCGCTCACGAGGCCGTGAAATGGCCGCTTCGGGCCCGGTAAATCCACACGACAACGATGTCGGCGCCGTTTGAGCGGGATGACAAAGCAAAACGGCCGGCCCCAGGGGGACCGGCCGTCTCGTTAGTCAGCGCCTGAAGAGGCTGCTCAGTCGGCCTTGGCCAGGTTGCGCAGCACGTAGTTCAGGACGCCGCCGTTCTTGAAGTACTCGAGTTCGGTCGGCGTATCGATGCGGCAGCGCACCGGGAAGCGCGCAATGCGGCCGTCGGTCGGGCGGTAGAGCTCGACGATCAGCTGCTTGCGCGGCGCCAGGTCCTGCAGGCCGCGGATCGAGACCAGCTCTTCGCCGGTCAGTTCCAGCTTCTGCCAGCCGTCGGCGATGAACTGCAGCGGCAGCACGCCCATGCCGACCAGGTTCGAGCGGTGGATGCGCTCGAAGCTCTCGGTGATCACCGCGCGGACGCCCAGGAGCTTGGTGCCCTTGGCGGCCCAGTCACGCGACGAGCCGGTGCCGTATTCCTTGCCGGCGAACACGACGGCCGGACGGCCTTCGGCCTGGTACTTCATGGCCGCGTCGTAGATCGGCATCACTTCGCCCGAGGGGAAGTGCTTGGTCACGCCGCCTTCGATCTCCGGGGTGATCTTGTTGCGGATGCGGATGTTGGCGAAGGTGCCGCGCATCATGACTTCGTGGTTGCCGCGGCGGGCGCCGTAGCCGTTGAAGTCGATCGGCTCGACGCCGTTGTTGACCAGGTACTGGCCAGCCGGGCTGGACGTCTTGATCGAACCGGCCGGGCTGATGTGGTCGGTGGTGATCGAGTCGCCGAACACGGCCAGGACGCGGGCTTCCACGATGTCGGTGACCGGGGTCGGGGTCATCGACATGTTCGGGAAGTAGGGCGGGTTCTGGACGTAGGTGGAGTCACCTTCCCAGGCGTAGGTCTGGCCGCCGGTGACCTTGATGCCTTGCCAGTTCTTGTCGCCCTTGAAGACGTCGCCGTAGCGGGTGGCGAACATCTTCTCGTTGATCGACTTGCGCTGCAGGGCGGCGATGTCTTCGTTCGAGGGCCAGATGTCCTTCAGGAAGACGTCGTTGCCCTTCTTGTCCTTGCCGATCGGCTGGGTGTTCAGGTCGATCTTCAGCGAGCCGGCCAGGGCGTAGGCCACCACCAGCGGCGGCGAGGCCAGGTAGTTGGCGCGCACGTCCGGGTTCACGCGGCCTTCGAAGTTGCGGTTGCCCGAGAGCACCGAGCAGGCGACCAGGTCGTTGTCGTTGATCGTCTTGCTGATGTTTTCCGGCAGCGGGCCCGAGTTGCCGATGCAGGTCGTGCAGCCATAACCCACGAGGTTGAAGCCCAGGGCGTCGAGGTGCTTGGTCAGGCCGGCCTTGGCCAGGTAGTCGGTGACGACCTGCGAGCCGGGGGCCAGCGAGGTCTTCACCCACGGCTTGGCCTTCAGGCCCTTGGCGACCGCGTTCTTGGCCAGCAGGCCGGCGGCGATCAGGACCGAGGGGTTGGAGGTGTTGGTGCACGAGGTGATGGCGGCGATCACCACGTCGCCGTGGCCGACGTCGAAGTCCTCGCCTTCCACCGGAGCGCGGAACTCGGGGGCTTCGGCCTTGCCGAACTCACCGGCCAGCGACTCGGCGAACTTCGAGGCGGCGTCCGACAGCAGCACACGGTCCTGCGGGCGCTTGGGGCCGGCCAGCGACGGCAGGACGCTCGACAGGTCGAGTTCCAGGGCGTCGGTGAAGGTCGGCTCGGCGACGCCGGGCTCCCACCACAGGCCTTGTTCCTTGGCGTAGGCTTCCACCAGGGCGACGCGGTCGGCTTCGCGGCCGGTGCCCTTCAGGAAGGCGATGGTGGCGGCCGAGATCGGGAAGAAGCCGCAGGTGGCGCCGTATTCCGGAGCCATGTTGGCGATCGTGGCCTGGTCTTCCAGGGTCAGGTTGGCCAGGGCGTCGCCGTAGAATTCGACGAACTTGCCGACCACGCCCTTCTTGCGCAGCATCTGGGTGACGGTGAGCACCAGGTCGGTGGCCGTCGCGCCTTCCGGCAGAGCGCCGGTCAGCTTGAAGCCGATGACTTCCGGGATCAGCATCGGGATCGGCTGGCCGAGCATGGCGGCTTCAGCTTCGATGCCGCCGACGCCCCAGCCCAGGACCGACAGGCCGTTGACCATGGTGGTGTGGCTGTCGGTGCCGACGACGGTGTCGGGGTAGGCCACCTCGGCGCCGTCGACCAGGGCGGTCCAGACGGTCTGTGCAAGGTACTCAAGGTTCACTTGGTGACAAATTCCGGTGCCCGGAGGAACGACGCGGAAGTTGTTGAAGGCCGACGAGCCCCAGCGCAGGAAGCGGTAACGCTCGATGTTGCGCTCGTATTCGCGCTTCACGTTGGCGTCGTAGGCCTTGGAGTCGCCGAAGTTGTCGACCATCACCGAGTGGTCGATGACCAGGTCGACGGGGTTCAGCGGGTTGATCTTGGCCGGGTCGGCGCCCAGGGCGACCATGGCGTCGCGCATCGCGGCCAGATCGACGACGGCGGGCACGCCGGTGAAGTCCTGCATCAGCACGCGGGCCGGGCGGAAGCTGATCTCGTGCTCGACCGAGCCCTTGTTTTCCAGCCAGTTGGCGACGGCCTTCAGGTCGGCTTCGTTGACCGAGACGCCGTCTTCGTAGCGCAGCAGGTTTTCCAGCAGCACCTTCATCGAGACGGGCAGCGAGCCCGTGCCGGCCAGACCGGCTTCCTCGGCGGCGCGAAGGCTGTAATAGACGTAGGTCTTACCGCCGACGACGAGTTCGCGGCGGGTTTTGAGGCTGTCCACTGACGCCATTTGGAAGGATCCCTTCTCTGTTCACGGCCGCCGGAAAACCACTCCCGGGATCGCGCGATCGAGGGGGACCCACAGCGTCCATCCTCGCGCCGCGTACGCCCCATCCAAAGCGGAGGGTGACGGCCGTGCGCTTCTTAGCGCCGGTTACCCACAACGTCCATGCACGGCGCATGGACTTGCGATGATGAGAGCCGTTCGCATAAAGGGTTTGAGCCTCGCGCGGGGCGAGCGGACCCTGTTTTCGGGGCTCGATCTGGCGCTCGAAAGCGGCCAGGCCGCCGCCCTTCTGGGCCGCAACGGCGCGGGCAAGACCAGCCTGCTGCGAGCCGTCGCCGGACTGCTGCGGCCCCAGGCCGGAACGATCACGTTCGAGGGCGCCGACGGCGCCCCGCTGGAGGCGGAAACCGCCCGCGCCGAAGGCCTGCATCTGGCCGGCCACCACGACGGCCTGAAGACCGCCCGCACCGCCTGGGAGGAGCTGCTGTTCCAGGCCCGCTGGACCGGCGGAACCGAGGCCGGCGCCCGCGCCGCGGTCGAGCGACTGGACCTTTCACGCCTGCTCGACCTGGAGGTCCGCCGCCTGTCGGCCGGCCAGCGTCGGCGGGTCTCCCTGGCCCGCCTGCTGGCCAGCCCCCGTTCCCTGTGGCTGCTCGACGAGCCGATGGCCCCGCTGGACGCCGGCCACCGCGCCCTGTTCGGCGAGATCCTGGCCGAGCATCTGGCCGGCGGCGGCATGCTGCTGGCCGCCGTCCACGATCCGCTGCCGATACCAGCAAGAAGCGTGGAGATCGGCGGATGAGGGCCTTCGCCATCCTTCTGCGCCGCGAACTGGCCCTGGCCTGGGGCCGGGGCGGCGGACCGCTGCTGGCCCTGGCCTTCTACGCCTGCGTCGTCACCCTGCTGCCGCTGGCCGCCGGCCGCGCGCCCGAACGTCTCGCGGCCCTGGCCCCCGGCATCGCCTGGCTGGCCCTGGCGCTGTCGGCCCTGCTCTCGCTGGAGCGCCTGTTCGAGCGCGACTTCGAGGACGGGGCGCTGGACCTGCTGGCCCTCGGCCCCGCCCCCCTCGAAGCGGTCGCCGTGGCCAAGTGCCTGGCCCACTGGCTGGCGGCCGGCGCGCCCCTGGCCCTGGCCGCGCCCATCGCCGCCGTGGCGCTCGGGGCCTCGCCGTCGATCGCGCCGCTGCTGTTCGTCTGCGCCCTGGCGGGAGGACTCGCGTTCTCGTTCCTGGGCGGACTGGGCGCGAGCCTGGCCCTGGGCAGCCGTCGCGGCGGCCTGCTGGTGGCGGTGATCGTGCTGCCGCTCTACGCCCCGCCCGTGATCTTCGGGGCCGGCGCGCTCGACAGCCTGGCCGGCGGCCTGCCCTGGACGGGCGGCCTGCTGTTCCTGCTGGCCTACAGCGCCGCGGCCGTGGCGCTGAGCCCGCTGGCCATGGCCGCGGCCTGCAGGAACGCGCTGGACTGATCTCGCATCCACGCCCCTTCAGCCGTCATCCCGGCCGAAGCGCAGCGTAGAGCCGGGACCCAGGGGCGACCGCATCGTATCAGCTACCGCTGGGGCGCTTGATCGACCCGCAGAGCCCAGTCCCCTGGGTCCCGGCTCTTCGCGCTGCGCGCTACGGCCGGGATGACGAACTTTTTGAAGATCCGAAGACTTAAGGCGTCAGGCACGCCGCCTCGACCACTGTGGCGTCCAGCGTGCCGGCGGCCGGGGCCTGCCAGTCCTGCTCGAAGCGGTAGGAGTCCTCCGCGCCTTCGAGATTGTTCTTCGGGTAGCGGAAGGCGGCGGCGTTGCGGAAGCGGCCGGCCGCGCAGTCCACCTCGACCAGCACCTTCTCCGAGCGGAAGGCCGGGGCGTCCGGCGCCTGGGCCTCGGTGCGCGGCATGCGGAATTCGTGGCGGACCCACACCTGGCCTTTCGGCTTCAGGCCGTCGTTGCTCCTGGCGGTCTTGGCGAACATCAGCACCGCTCCCTCCTCGGCGGCGGCGAAATAGGGCCAGCCGTCGGCCCGCACCCGCTCGGCCCAGGGCGGCATGGCCTTGGCCCGCTCCTGGGCGGTGACGGTGACGCCGTCGACGTCATGGTCGGCGGCGGCCTTGGAGTCAGCCTGGGGAGCGGCGGGCGCCTGGACGGCCAGCAGCAGCCCCGCGACCCCGGCGGCGATGAGAAAATGAGCGTCCACCCTGCGGCCTCCCGTCGGGCGCGCGTGCGGCGCCCTTTTCTTCTTCCATGGTCACGGTAACATGGGTCAACGAACGATCAACCGGCCGGCAGGGGAGGCCGTCGCGAATGACCAGGACCCGAACGGTCGGCAAGGCGCTGTCGCTGCTGGCCGCCCTCGCCTTGGCTGGCGCCGCCCAGGCGGCGCCGACCCGCAAGGAAAGCTGGGGCAAGCCCGGCGTCAGCTATCTGAAGTACCGCACCGACGCGGCCGAGTGCCTGTACTATGTCGAGACCCTGGCGCCGGTGAAGCTGGCCCTGGTGGACCTGACCTTCGGCATGGACATCCCCGTCGATCCCGACGTCGGCTCGCGCGAGCCCTCGGCGTCCGGGGCCGGGCAGGCCGCCCAGAACTACGCCGAAGCCTATCGGCTGCGGATGAACCGCAACTGGCGCAACGTCCGCGATCAGGCCACGCCGGCCCTGGAGAAGTGCCTGACCGAGCGCGGCTACAGCCGCTTCAAGCTCAGCGACGCCGAGCAGAAGGAATTGAAGGACTTGCGCGTCGGCACGCCGGCGCGTCACCTCTATCTGTGGCGGCTCGGCTCGGAGCCGCGCTGAGGAGGGCAGGCCCATGAGCCTGACCGAGATCGCTCGCTTCGCCGACCTGGCCGAGGCCCAGATCGCCGCCTCGCGGCTGCGGGCCGAGGGCGTGCCGGTGCTGCTGCAGAACGAGCACTGGGGCGCCAGCGACTACCTGATGACCATCGCCATGGGCGGCTTTCGCCTGTGGGCGCCCGACAGCGACGCCGAGGAGGCCCGGCAGCTGATCGAGGATCTGCGCGGCGGCCCGTCGCCGCCGGAGCAGGCACCCAAGCCCGACGTGCTGGACCACGGCGCTTCGGCGGGCAAGGCCGGGGCTGCGCTGCTGCTGGCCGCGGCGTTCGGCCCGGCCGGCGGCCTGCTGCTGGACGGCAAGCGCCACGACGGCCGGATCCGTCTCGTCGCGGCCGGCGTCACGGGCCTCTTCCTGTTGGCGGGCCTGGGCGTCTGGCTGGTCGTGCTGGCCGGCTAAGGCGCGGGGGCCGGGACGGCCTGCAGGCCGTCCGGATCGGCGTGGCGTTCGCCCAGCACCGTCACGAAGCTGCCGGCGATGATCATCAGGCCGCCGACGCCCAGGGCCAGGGTCAGGTGGTCGCCGAACAGCAGCACGCCGATCGAGGCGCCCATCAGCGGCTCGATATTGATGAACACCCCGGCGCTGGCGCTGCCGACGCGGGCCGAGCCGAACTGCCAGGCGGCCGTGGCCAGCAGGGTCGACAGCACGCCCAGGCCCAGCACCCCGATCCACGCCGTCGGCGAGAGATCCAGCGTCGGCGGTCCGTGCATGACCAGGGCGATCGGCAGCACGGTGAAGGCGGCGATGATCACCGTGGCGGCCGGCACGGCCATCGGCGAGGCGGGCTTGGGCGCGCGTTTCAGCACCACCAGCCAGGCCAGGAAGATGAAGAGGGAGCCCAACGACAGGGCCACGCCCAGCGGCGAGCCGGCCCCGTCGGGCTTGCCGGCGATCAGGGCCGCGCCGAGGGTCGCGGCCCCGACGCCCATCCACGAGGCCCGGCTGACCTTTTCGCCCATCACCTTGGCGCAGATCGCGATCAGGGCCGGCATGGCTCCGACCAGCAGCGCCGCCAGGGTGACGCTGACATGAGCCAGGCCCTCGAACTGCACCATGAAGGCCACGCCGTAGAGCGCGCCCGACAGCAGCATAACCGGCGAACGGAAGAGCGCGCGGGCCTCCTTCGTCCTCAGGGCGAAGGGCGCGGCCACCACGGCGGCGACGGCGAAGCGCAGCAGCACCATGTGGGCGGCGTCGGTCTCGCGCAGGATCAGCTTGCCCAGCGGGAAGCCGAGCCCCCACAGCAGGCCGGCGAGGATCAGGGCGAGGAAGGCGACGCGTTTCATCGGGGGCCTCATGCCGCATTCGGGTGCTGGGGGATATGGGCCTTGCTCGTGACAGGACCTGTCAGCAGACCGGCGCCGAACATGAAATTATCGAAATGAGTCCAGGCGCGGCGTGCGGGCCACACCGCCAAGTGATTGATTTGTCAGTCGTTCGTATCGCCGGTCCGAGTATCGCTTCACTCGTGTAACATTGTTCACATCTTCAGACATTTTCGCGCCACAACGGGTTTCAACCTAGGCCGCAGTTCGTATCCGCCCTTGTCCAAGGAGATCGCCATGCGCCCCGCCCTCAAGTCCCTCGCGCTCGCCGCCGGCGCCGCGCTCACGGCCGGCGTCGTCGCCGCCGCGGCCCAGACCACCGAGCCCCCGGCTCCGCCCAGGCCGCCCGCCCCGCCGGAAGCGCCCGAGCCGCCCCCGCCGCCGCCCGGCGTCGACCACCTGACCTTCCGCGGCCCGCCGCCGATGGCCATCCGCGCCCATCGCGATCCGGAAGCCCGCGCCAAGCATCTGCGCGACGTGCTGCAACTGACCGATCGCCAGGAAGGCGCGCTGAAGGCCTATATCGCCGCCACCGGCCCCAAGGAGCGTCCCGAGCCCCGGCCGATCAAGGACGACGGTCCCGAGGGCGCCGACAGGGCCCCGCCGACCACGCTGGAGCGCCTCGACCGCCAGGCCGAGCAGCTGGCCAAGGTCGCCGCCGAGTTCAAGGCCCGGGCCGACGCCACGCGGACCTTCTACAACGCCCTGTCGCCCAGCCAGAAGAAGGCCTTCGACGTCCTCGGTCCGGAGGTCGGCGGCGGCCCCGGCGTCTCGGTGCGCCGTATCGAAACCCGTGGTCCCCAAGGCCTTCAGGGCGGCCCCGGCTTCGAGCGCCGCGACGAGCGTCGCGTGATCATCGAGCGCAAGTCGGGCTCATAAACAACCGAGACGATTGCGGGCGTCCTTCAGCCGATCTAAGTCAAGGTCGATGGGCGCCCGCAACAACAAGAACCCGTTCGACTTCCTGGCCAACCCCGAGCGGTTCATGGCCTTCTCGCGCTGGGCCGCGCCCATGTTCGGCGCGATCGCCGGCGTGCTGGCGGCGATCGGCCTCGTCCTGACCTTCACGGTCCCCGAGGACTACCAGCAGGGCGACACCGTGCGGATGATGTTCATCCACGTGCCGGCCGCCTCGCTGTCCATGTTCGTCTATCTCTGCCTGGGGATCGCCAGCTTTCTGGCGCTGGTGTTCCGCCACGCCCTGGCCGACGCCGCCGCCCAGGCCTGCGCCCCGCTGGGCGCGGCCTTCACCGTGCTGGCCCTGGCCACCGGCTCGCTGTGGGGCAAGCCGATGTGGGGAACCTGGTGGGTGTGGGACGCCCGCCTGACCTCGGTGCTGGTGCTGCTGCTGTTCTATCTCGGCTATCTGGCCCTGCGCGGCGCGCTCGACGACGAGCAGAAGGCCGCCCGGGCCGCGGCCATCCTGGCCCTGGTCGGCCTGATCAACCTGCCGATCGTCAAGTTCTCGGTCGACTGGTGGAACAGCCTGCACCAGGGCTCCTCGACCCTGTTCGCCAAGCCCGAGAACCGCCTGCCGACGATCTACGCCTGGCCGATGCTGGTGATGAGTCTGGCCTATCTGTCGGCCTTCGGGTCGCTGTGGCTGGTGCGGATCCGCGCCCTGGTCTGGCGGCGCAAGGCCCGGGCCCTGGCCCTCAAGGCGGCGGAGGCCTGACGCCCGAATGACTCTGGGACACTTCGATTTCGACGCCGGCAAGTACGCCGTCTATGTTTGGCCCGCCTTCGCCCTGTCGGCGGCGGTGTTCGTCTGGATGATCGCCGACACCCTGGCGTCCGCCCGCCGCTGGCGCGCCGAGGTCGAGCGCCGCGAGGCGCAAGCGAAAGACCGATCGCAGTGAAACGCTGGCTGGCCTTCGCGCCGCTGATCGTTCTGGCCGCCCTGGCCGTGCTGTTCGCCGGCTACGCCCTCAAGCGCAATCCCCAGGTCAGCCCCGACGCCCTGGTCGGCAAGCCGGTCCCGGCCCTGTCGCTGCCCGATCTCGACAGCGGCACGCCGGCGCCGATCCGCCAGGCCGGCGACGGGCCGATGCTGATTAACTTCTTCGCCTCCTGGTGCGCCCCGTGCGAGGTTGAGCACCCGCAGCTGATGGCCCTGAAGGCGCGCGGCGTGCGCATCGTCGGCGTGGCCTACAAGGACGCCCCGGCCAACACCGAGGCCTTCATCGGCCGCCTGGGCGATCCGTTCGCCGCCCGACTGGTCGATCGCGACGGCCGCGCGGGCGTGGAGTTCGGCGTCACCGGCGTGCCCGAGACCTTCGTCGTCGACGCCCAAGGCACGGTGATCGCCAAGCACACCGGCCCGATCACCCCGGCCGACCTCGACGCCCTGGTGGCCAAACTGCGGTAAACGGCCGCGCGCCGACGACCTTAGAACCTCGTTAACCACGCTCGCGCACCATGCATTAACCATGCTAGCTTGCGCGTCATGAGCACTGTTCGCCCCACCGGCCTGCCTGCCGTCCCCGCCCGACCCTCGTCCGGCGGCGTGACTCCGGCCGGCCAGTCGCGCGCGGCGGCGTTCTTCCAGGCGGCGGTCACCGAGGCGACCGGCACGACCACCACGCGTCCGACCCAGTCGGCGATGAGCGTGCAGCTTCAGACCCAGACCCAGCCGCAAGCCCAGCGCACGGCCCCCAAGACCTTCACCGCCCCGGCCGAGCCGCCGCAGAAGATGCTGCGCCCGGGCTCGCTGCTGAACATCGTGGTCTAGGAACCTCCCCCTGTGGGGGAGGCGATCGCGCAGCGATCGGTGGGGGGAGGACCGCAAGGACGATCCGCCGCCTCGCTAGCTGAAAACGTCCCCCCTCCGGCCCTACGGGCCACCTCCCCCAGAGGGGGAGGATCTATTTCAGGCCGCCTTCTTGGCGTCCTTGTCCTTCTTGGCCTTCTTTTCCTTCTTCGGCTTGTCCGCCTTCTCGGCCTTGGGCTTCTTGGCCTTGGGCTCGGGCGGGGGCGCGTGGAGGTCGACGGCGGCCATCTCGGCCAGCAGGTCGAGGAAGCCGTCGCGCTTGCTGGCCTTCAGCAGCGAAAGGATGCGGGCGTCGGCCGCGCCGACCTTGGGCAGGCTCTCTTCCAGCACCAGGCGGCCGGCGTCGGTGAGGCGCACGGAATTGGCGCGGGCGTCCTGTTCCGAGCGCTGACGTTCCAGGTGACCCTTGGCGATCATCCGGGCGACCATGTCGGCCAGGGTCGAGCGGTCGATGCCGGTGGCGCGGACCAGGCCGGTCTGGGTGACCCCCTCGTGCTCGGCCACGGCGGCCAGCACGGCGAACTGGCGCTGGGTGATTCCGCCCGCGCCGGTCTCTTCCACATAGATGTCGAGCGCCGTCTGCAGCACCCTGTGCAGCAGGTGGCTGGGCGAGCGGTCGAGAACCCCGACCTCGCGCGACGCGGTCTTGTCGCTCTTGTGCTTGGCCATGTCGTCCGCCCCGTTTCCGTTGACGGACGTCCAGCTAGCACGGTTACGCGTCGGTTTGACGACAGATGGTCCGTGGGCGGCGGATTGCGCTTTCCAGCTTCCAACCCGCACCTTCGCCGTCATCCCGGCCGAAGCGCAGCGTAGAGCCGGGACCCAGGGGCCGCCGCATTGCGCCGGCAAGCGCCGGGGCGGCGAACCAGGCCGCGCCCAGTCCTGGGTCCCGGATAAGTCCTTCGGGCTTTCCGGGATGACGATGAATTTGAGAAAAGGGTTCGAAAGAGCCCTTAGAACCCCGCGTCCGGCGGCTCGGGCGTCTTCTGGTCGTCCGGCTTGGCCATGTGCTTCATGATGAAGGGCGTCTGGGTCAGCGAGAAAACGATCGCCAGCGGCAGCAGGGCGATGCGGAACTTCACCCAGGTGGGCGTGTCCTGGGTCAGGCGCACCACCTCGTTGGCGATGGCCGCCAGCGCGAAATAGCCGCCGTAGCGCAGGGTCAGGGTCCGCCAGGCGGCGTCCGACATGTGCAGGGCCTCGCCCATCAGCGCCTTCAGCGGCGCGCGGCCCATCAGCGCCCCGCCGATCATGAAGGCGGCCAGCAGGCCGTTCACCACCGTGACCTTGATCTTCACGAAGACGTCGCTGTGGAACACCAGGCCCAGCACGCCGAAGAACAGCGCCATCAGGCCCGAGAACAGCGGCAGCAGGGCCACGCGGCGCTCGAGGGCGTAGCCGACCACCAGGGCCAGCGCCGAGGCGGCGACCAGCACCCAGGTGGCGGTCTGGAAGTTCTTGGTGACGAAATAGGTGGCCGCGAACGCGATCGGCGCGCCGTAGTCGACGGCGGTCCGCACCCAGGCGGCCTTCTTCTTCACTTCGGAGGTCTGCTCGGTCACGCGCTCAGTCCTCCAGTCCGACCAGCGAGCGCGAGAACGCGCGGGCGTCGAACGGTTGCAGATCATCGACCCCTTCGCCGACGCCGATCAGCTTGATCGGGCTGTCCGAGGCGCGGGCGACCGGCACCAGCACGCCGCCGCGGGCGGTGCCGTCTAGCTTGGTCATGACGATGCCCGAGACGCCGACGCTGTTGCCGAACACCTTTTCCTGCGCCAGCGCATTGCGGCCGACGGTGGCGTCGAGCACCAGCAGGGTCTCGTGCGGGAAGTCGGGATCGACCTTCTTGACCACCCGGATGACCTTCAGAAGCTCGTCCATCAGGCCCTGCTTGTTCTGCAGGCGGCCGGCGGTGTCGATCAGCACCACGTCATAGGCCTCGGCCTTGGCGCGCTCGACGGCCTCGTAGGCCAGGGCGGCGGCGTCCGAACCGGTAGGGCGGGATATGAAGTCGGCGCCGGCCCGATCGGCCCACACCTTCAGCTGCTCGACGGCGGCGGCGCGGAAGGTGTCGCCGGCGGCGATCAGGACGCGAGCGCCCTTCTCGGTCAGGTCGGCGGCGATCTTGCCCAGGGTCGTGGTCTTGCCCGAGCCGTTGACGCCGATGAACAGCACCACATAGGGGCGCGGTCCGCCCAGCGGGTCGAAGCGGCCCTCGCGGTCGGCCAGCTCGGCGGCGATCAGCTCGGCCAGGGCTTCCTTGATCTCGTGGTCGGTCGAGGCCTTGCCGAAACGGGCCTTGCCGAAGGCGTCGGCGATGCGGGCGGCGATCTGCGGCCCGAGGTCCGCCTCGATCAGCATCTCCTCCAGCGCGTCCAGCTGCTCCTGGTCCAGCGGCTTCTTGGTGAAGGCGCCGGTGACCTGTTCGGTCATCTGCTGGGAAGACCGGGTCAGGCCGGCCGTAAGGCGCTGGAACCAGCCTTGTTTCTGCGAGGGCTTTTCGCTCATCCGCGCTCCTGTAGCGACCCCTGGGGAAAAGTGAAGACGCGATTTACGATTCGAGGTTAGCGGCGCGAGCGACCACAAGGTTGCGCTTGGCGCCGGCTCATGGCGTCTAGGGCCGATGGATCCCTTGGCCGCCGCCCTTTTCTGGCTCGACTACGCCGCCGCCGCCGTGTTCGGCGCGACCGGCGCCCTGGCCGCCGCGCGGCGTAAACACGACATCGTCACCTTCGGTTTCTTCGCCGCCATCACCGGCGTGGGCGGCGGCACCCTGCGCGACCTCTTGATCGGGGCGCCGGTGTTCTGGATCCAGCGGCCGGGCTACATCCTGGCGTGCCTGGCCGCCGCCCTGGTGGTGTGGCTGCTGGGCCAGCGCGGCTGGCGCTTCCGGGCCCTGCTGTGGCTAGACGCCCTGGGCATGGCCGCCTACGCCGTGGTCGGCACCGCCAAGGCCCTGAGCCTGGGCGTGCATCCCTTCACCGCCGTGATCATGGGCGTTCTGACCACCGCCTTCGGCGGCGTGGTGCGCGACGTGCTGGCCGAGGAGCCCAACCTGCTGCTGCGCCGCGAGATCTACATCACCGCCGCCCTGCTGGGCGCGGCCGTGTTCGCTGTGCTGCAATGGCTGCACGTGCCGTTCTGGCCGGCCGGGATCGCGGGGTTCGCGGCGGCCTTCGGCCTGCGGGCCTGCGCCATCAAGCTGGGCTGGAGCCTGCCGGGGTTCATGGGCGGGGAAGAGAAGGCTGCGGACTAACCCCCTCCGGCCCTCCGGGCCACCTCCCCCAGAGGGGGAGGATCTGGTCGGCGCGGCGCCCTTCAAGATGCTCCCCCTCTGGGGGAGCTGTCGCGGAGCGACTGAGGGGGTTCATCAGGTGTCGAAATCCGGGTGCTGCCGCGACACCACCGCCACGGCCGAGCCGCCGGCGGGCGGGCGCACGGGCATGTCGGCCAGATGCTCCATCCAGGCCGGGCGCGTCTCGATCGCCAACTGGACGACCGGCGCCACCGCCGAGGGATCGTCGAAGGCGAAGACCGCGAGGTCGATCTTGTCGTCGCTCCACTCGAAGGTCAGGGGCGAGCCGCAGGCGGCGCAGAAGCCGCGCCTGATGGCGTCGGAGCTCTGGAAGACCGAGCGCTCGCCGCGGGTCCAGGTCAGGTCGGCGACCGCGACCGTCACCAGCGCCCCGAACGGACCGCTGAACGCCTTCTGGCACATCCGGCAATGGCAGATCGAAGCCCGGCCGGGCTCGCCCTCCACCCGGAACCGCACCGCGCCGCACTGGCAGCCGCCGCTCAGGCCCACGAACCCCTCCACATCCCTTCCACAGGCGCAGCCGCACCAGAGGCGAGATCGGGCGTGACAGCAAGGGCCGACGCGGTGTCCAACGAATGCAGTAATGCGTTCGAGTTAGTAAATCGTGAGAAAATACAACCGCTTCGTTAGAGCGTACCGGTTCCTCCCGTACAGAGCGGAGGAGTCGATGATCGGTTGGCGTGCAATCCTGGCGGCGGGGGCGCTGGCCCTGCCCTCCCTCGCCCTGGCCGATCCCTGCGAGGCTCCGCTGCCCGCCCCGAACACCCGCTTCGAAGGCCCCGTGCGCTATGTCGGCGACGGCGACAGCCTGTGCGTCGGCCCGACCAGCGACCCGTCGACCTGGATCGAGGTGCGGCTGGCGGACTTCTACGCCCCCGAACTGCACGATGCGGGCGGTCGGCAGGCCAAGAACCGGCTGGAGGACGTGGTCTGGCGCCAGTACCTGTCGTGCCGGGCGCTGAAGCACTCCTACGACCGGGTCGTGGCCCGCTGCACGATCGGCGGCGCCGGGGTGGGCGACCTGCTGCGGGCACGCGGCGGCGTCGAGGGCGGCCGGGGCCGGCGGTAGGGCTATCCCTTCGGCGCCAGGCGGAAAGTCACCCGATAGCCGTCGTGATCGGACAGCACCGGCTCGCTGGCGCCGTCGAAGGTGGCCTCGACCTTGACCGGCGTGACCTGCACCCGCGTCCCGTCGAGGAAGCCGATCAGGTCCTGGGTGTCGAGCCAGGGGGCGTCGCCGTCATACGAGATCTGGGTGTCGCAGGCGCCCGGCAGGGCGTGGCACCAGCGGCTGACCACCTCGAACGGATAGTCGGCCATCACGTAGTCGAAGCGGTCTGGCGCGTGCATGACGTTGAAGTCGCCGCCGACGATCAGTGGCGCGCCCGGCGTGCGGTCCGCAGCCATGAACATCTTCAGTTCGTCGGCCTGCAGGTGGTGGGCCATGCGGTTGCGCGGGCGGGGCACGCGCGAGGCGCCCTTGGAATTGAGGTGGGTGTTGGCGATCTCGACGGGCGTCGGCAGGCCCGGCACGTTCAGCGTCACCAGCATCACGCCCTTGTTGGCCAGACAGTCCAGGCCCGCGCAGTAGTGATAGGCGTGGGACTTCACGTCCTCGATCGGGAAGTTGCTCAGCACCCAAAGGCCGCTGGAGCCCCACTTGCCCAGGCCCTCGCCCTTGCGGCGATAGGCGACGCGGCGATAGTCGGGCTTCTGGCCCTTGGGCCATAGGCTGGCGTCGCGCTGGCCCTTCTTGGGACCGCGCGCCACATAGGGGTAGCCGGAGCGGTCGATCAGGTCGCCGATCTCCTTGCGAAAGCCCTCCTGGATCAGGATGACGTCGGGCTCGGTCCCGGCGGCGCGCATCCTGGCCAGCTCGTCGCCGATCTTCTTCAGCGCCTCGCCGCGCCCGGCCTTCACCGGCCAGGGCAGGCCGGCGACGTTGTAGCTCATGACGCTGAGACGGACGGCGTCGTCCGCCCGCGAAGCGATCGGCAGGGCGAGGAAGGCGGCCAGGGCGGCCGCGAACCAGCGCCTCAAGCCGCCCGCTCGGCGATGACCCGGGTCCCGTCGTGGCCGGTGACGCGGAAGTCGACGATCTGGCCGGCCGGCGCCTCGCCGGTGAAGGCGATCTCGGTGAAGTCCTCGGCTCGGGCCAGGCCGTCGCGCTCGACCAGGCCCGCCAGGGTGCGGCCGACCTGGGCCGCCAGGTGACGCTCCAGGCCGCGCTGGCCCGCTTCACGCAGGCGCCTGGCGCGGTCCTTGATCACCGGTCCCTTCACCGGCGGCATCCGCGCGGCCGGGGTGCCGGGGCGGGCGCTGTAGGGGAAGACGTGCAGGAAGGCGAGACCCGCCTCCTCGACGAGGCGGACGGTGTTGGCGAAGGCCTCTTCGCTCTCGGTCGGGAAGCCGGCGATCAGGTCGGCGCCGAAGGCCACGTCCGGCCGCACGGCCCGCACGCTGGCCACCAGGTTCAGCGCGTCGGTGCGATTGTGCCGGCGCTTCATGCGCTTGAGGATCATGTCGTCACCGGCCTGCAAGCTGAGATGCAGGTACGGCATCAGCCGGGGCTCTTCGGCGAACAGCTTCAGCAGGTCCGGATCGATCTCGGCGGCGTCGATGGAGGAGAGGCGCAGGCGCGGCAGGTCGGGGACCATGCGCAGAATCCGTCCCACCAGTTGGCCCAGGGTCGGCTCGCCCGGCAGGTCCGTGCCCCACGAGGTGACGTCGACGCCGGTCAGCACCACTTCGCGATAGCCCTCGGCGGCCAGCTTGCGCACCTGCTCGACCACCTCGCCGGCCGGGGCCGAGCGCGAGTTACCCCGGCCATAGGGGATGATGCAGAAGGTGCAGCGGTGATCGCAGCCATTCTGGACCTCGACATAGGCCCGGGCGCGGTCCTTGAGGCCGTCGATCAGGTGGCCGGCCGTTTCCTTGACCGACATGATGTCGTTGACCCGCACGCGGGTCGTGGTCTCGATCAGAGCGCCGGGGGCGGCCTTCTCGGCGTTGCCGAGCACCAGGTCCACTTCCGGCATGGCGGCGAAGGCGGCCGGGTCGATCTGGGCGGCGCAGCCGGTGACGATCACCCGCGCGCCCGGGCGCTCGCGGCGAGCCTTGCGGATCGCCTGGCGGGCCTGGCGCACGGCCTCGTTGGTCACCGCGCAGGTGTTGAACACCACCGCGTCCGACAGGCCGTCGGCGGCGGCGCGGGCGCGGATGGCCTCGCTCTCATAGGCGTTCAGCCGGCAGCCGAAGGTGACGACGTCGACGCCGTTCGGACCCGAGGCGACCACCGCCGGACCGCCCTCCTCGCCGACTTCAGGCTTGGGCGCGGGGGTCGCCTTGATGACGGTGTAGACGGTCACGGCTGGGATACGAACGCCGCGAAGGCGTCCTTCCAGTCGTCGTGCCAACGCGACAGGGCC
Organism: Caulobacter sp. GW821-FHT09B11; assembly: GCF_059418205.1. NCBI lineage: Bacteria > Pseudomonadati > Pseudomonadota > Alphaproteobacteria > Caulobacterales > Caulobacteraceae > Caulobacter > Caulobacter sp. GW821-FHT09B11. The sequence goes on from NZ_JBWKPK010000005.1 coordinate 54,661, forward strand.
GGGCGGTTCTCGATGACGTCGCCCATGGCCCAGGCCATGCGCTTCTCGTCCACGGCGCGCGACACGTCGTTGTCCGGGCAGAGGATGTAGAAGTCGCCGGCGGCGATGCGGGCCAGCATGAAGTGGACGACCTGCTCGGCGGTCCAGGCCGCGTCGGGCTTGCCGCCGGGGCCGCGCTTGGTCATGCCGGTGAAGGTGTAGCCGGGGATCAGCAGGTGGGCGGTCACCTGGCAGTCGACGATCTCGCGCAGGGTGTGGGCCAGGCCCTCGGTCAGAGCCTTCACCGCCGACTTGGAGACGTTGTAGGCCGTGTCGCCCGGCGGCTGGGTGATGCCCTGCTTGGAGCCGGTGTTGATGATCAGGCCCGGCCGGCCGCTCTCGGCCATGGTCTCGCCCAGCACCTGGACGCCGTTGATCACGCCCCACAGGTTGACGTCGAGGATGCGCTTCCAGGCGTCGTCGCCCGAGAAGGCGTCGCCGCCGCCGCCCACGCCGGCGTTGTTCATCAGCACGTCGACGGCGCCGAAGCGTTCCAACACGACGTCGCGCAGGGCCTCGACGGCGGCGCGGTCGGCGACGTCGGTCGGCACGGCCAGGGCGCCGATGGCTTCGGCTTCTGCTTTGAGCTTGCGGCCGGTGACGTCGGCCATGACCACGTTGAGGCCCAGCTCGACGAAGGCCTTGGCGGCGGCCAGGCCGATGCCGTCGGCCGCGCCGGTGACGATGGCGGTCTTGCCGGGCGCGAGGGCGGGATGCAGCTCGCTCATGCGGCCACGGTCTCCGGCAGCTTGCCGGTGAACTCCAAAGCCACCGGGCCGGTCATGATCACGTGGCCGTCTGCCTCGCGCCATTCGATGACCAGCGGGCCGCTCTCGAACTCGACGGTGGCGGTGCGATCGGTCAGGCCCCGGCGCACGGCGGCGACCTGGGCGGCGCAGGCGCCGGTGCCGCAGGCCAGCGTCAGGCCCGCGCCGCGTTCCCAGACCTTCAGCTTGATGTGGTCACGCGACACCACGTGGGCGAAGCCGACATTGACGCCTTCGGGAAACAGCGGGTGGTGCTCGACCAGGCTGCCGGTCTTCTCGGCGAACTCGTCGCTGACAGGCGCGTCGACGAAAAACACCACGTGCGGATTGCCCATCGAGACGCAGACCGGGGTGTGCACCCACGGGGCGTCGATCGGGCCGACCTGCAGCTCGACGCGGGCGGTGTCCATCTCTTCGGACAGCGGGATCTGGTTCCAGTCCAGGCGCGGCGGACCCATGTCGACCGTGACGCGCTTGTCGCCGGCCATGACGCCCGACAGGCGCCCGGCGACGGTGTCGAAGGCCACCTCGTTCTTGCCGCCCGACTGCATCAGCAGCCAGGCCACGCAGCGGGTGCCGTTGCCGCAGGCCCCGGCCGGCTCGCCGTCGGCGTTCCAGAAGCGCACATAGGCCGATGCGCCTTCCGCCTTCGGCGGATCGATGGCCACCACCTGATCGCAGCCGATCCCGCCCTGGCCGCGTTTGGCGATCTGGCGGATCTCCTCGGCGGAGGGTTCGAACGGCTGGGTGAGGGTCTCGATGACGACGAAGTCGTTGCCGAGCCCGTTCATCTTCAGGAAGGTGCGGCTCATAAGGCGGCTATATAGTCGAAAGCGATGCAAAATGCACCGCAGCGAGGCGACGCAGTGAGATGACGGCCAAGGACATTCGAGAACAGCTGACCGCCGCCATGCACGACCGCCGCCTGATGCGCTTTCATCGCCGTTTCGAGGACGGCTGGGCCAACGGCTACGTGGTCGGGATCGGCCCCGCCTTCCTGATGCTGCTGGAGGTGAGCGACCACATCCGCTTCAACGGCTTCGGCTGCTATCGGCTGGCCGACGTCAAGAACCTGCAGCCCGCGCCCTATCCCGCCTTCGTCGAGGCCGCGCTCGCCAAGCGCGGCGACGTCGCGCCCGAAACGCCGGCCGTGGCGCTGAACAGCGTCGGCGACATCCTGGCGACCGCCGGCCGCCTGTTTCCGGTGATCACCGTGCATGCGGAGATCGCCGATCCGAACGTCTGCTACATCGGCGCGATCGTCAGCGTCGAAGGCGGCGTGGTGTGGATGCAGGACATCGGCCCAGACGCGGCCTGGGACGCCCAGCCCACCGCCCGGCGGCTGGAGACCCTGACACGGGTCGATTTCGGCGGCGGCTACGAGACGGCCCTGACCCTGGTCGGCGGCGCGCCGCCCGGCCCTGTCGAGGCCGAGCGCCTTCCCCTGCGGCTGGTCTCGGACAATGGCTGAGGATCTTCGCCTGAGAGCGCGCCTGCGGGCGCTCTATCACGGGGCTTCGCCGGCGGCGGTGCGGTTCCGCTATGCGGTGATCCTGATCGACCTGGCGATCATCGCCTTCTTCATCGCCGCGCCGCTGATGCATCGCCACGGCGCGACCTTCTACCTGATCGACTACGGGGTGGCGGCGTTCCTGGCGGCCGACCTGGTCGCCCGCGCCATCGCCCACGGCGACATCAAGAGCTGGCTGAAGAAGCCGATCGTCTGGGTCGACCTCTTCGTGCTGGCCACCCTGCTGTTTCCGGCCTGGCTGTTCAATTTCGGCTTCCTGCGGGTGCTGCGGCTGTGGACCCTGGTGCGCAGCGAGTTCTTCTGGCGCACGGTGGCCCGACGCTACGACGACACCCGCATCGAGGACGTCACCAAGGCGGCCTCGTCGCTGCTGACCTTCGTCTTCGTGGTCACGGGCTTCGTCTATACGAGCTTCGCGGGCCGGCACGAGGGCGTGGCCGGCTATGTGGACGCCCTCTATTTCACCGTCACCAGCCTGACGACGACAGGGTATGGCGACGTCACCCTGCCGGGCGTCTGGGGCAAGCTCTTGTCGATGGCGGTGATGCTGGGCGGGGTGTCGCTGTTCATCGGCCTGATCCAGTCGATCCTGCGGCCGCACAAGGTGACCTATCCCTGCTCCGACTGCGGCCTGCGCAAGCACGATCCGGACGCGGTGCACTGCAAGGCCTGCGGCAAGCTGCTGTGCATTCCGGACGACGGGGCGTGAGGCTCACCTGATCCGTAAAATCCCCGCGAAAGCGGGGACCCAGGTGTTTTATCGTCGAGCGCCGCGCGTTTCAGAAAAAGCCTGGGCCCCCGCTTTCGCGGGGGTTTTACGGAGGAGAGAGCAGTCCACCCTGTCCAGGGTCAAAAATGGCCTAGCCAGCGCCGGGAATGGCATTAACGTCCCGCGCCATGCTGACGCTCCGCTCCGTTTCGCCCGCCGTCCTGGCCCTCGCCCTCCTCGCCGCCGGCCCCGCCCGCGCCCAGGAGGATCCCCACCTGGCCCTGGAAGGCGTCGAGACGCCGTCCTCGCTGGACTGGGTGAAGGCGCAGAACGCCAAGACCCTGCCCGTCCTGACCGGCGATGCACGCTACCAGGGCCTGCACGACGCGGCGCTGAAGGTGCTGGCCGCCAAGGACCGCATCGCCGCCCCCAGCTTCGTCGGGACCACGGTGTTCAACTTCTGGCAGGACGCCGACCACGTGCGCGGCGTCTGGCGGCGCACCAGCCTGGAGAGCTACCGCTCGACCGATCCCAAGTGGGAGACGGTCATCGACCTGGACGCCCTGGCCAAGGCGGAAGGCAAGAACTGGATCTGGAAGGGCGCCGACTGCCGCCCCAAGACCCATGACCGCTGCCTGGTGAACCTGTCGAACGGCGGCAAGGACGCCGTCGAGGTGCGCGAGTTCGACCTGACCACCAAGAGCTTCGTCAAGGACGGCTTCCTGCTGCCCGAGAGCAAGCAGACCGTCGACTGGCTGGACGCCGACACCCTGATCCTGACCCGCGACTGGGGCGCGGGCACGACCACCGACAGCGGCTACGGCATGGTGGTGAAGACCCTCAAGCGCGGCCAGGCGCTGAGCGAAGCCGTCGAGGTGTTCCGCGGCGAAAAGGCCGACGTCAGCGCCCGTCCTCACGTGCTGCGCGACGCGGAGGGGCACCGGGTGGTGCTGATCGAACGCGCCACCGACTTCTTCCACACCAAGACCTTCCTGCTGGAGGACGGCAAGGCGACCCAGCTGCCGATCCCCGAGCGCTCGTCGATCCGCGGCCTGATCGGCGGCGAACTGATCCTGACGGTCGAAGAGCCCTGGACCTTCACCCCGCGCTACAAGGGGGCCGCGCCGAGGGTCTTCCCGGCCGGCGCCCTGGTGGCGGTCGCCCCCGACCGGCTGTTCCCGCTCAAGCTCGACGCCAACGGCGACATCACCGTCAGCAACGACTGCAGCCCCTGCCAGATCTTCGCCCCCGGCCCGCGGCAATCGATCGACCAGGTGGCGGTGACCGACCACCACGTGGTTGCGGTGATCTACGACAACGTCCGCGGCGGCCTGCGCAGCTTCAGCGACCACGGCGAGTTCGGGTGGCGCGACCAGACCCTGCCGGTGATCGACAACGCCGCCGTCTCGATCGTCTCGACGGCCGATAGCGGCGACCAGCTGTTCTATTCGGTCGAGGGGTTCGTGACGCCGACCCAGCTGAAGCTGGCCGACGCGACCACCGTCAAGGCCGACACCGTCAAGACCCTGCCGGCCCGCTTCGACGCCTCCAGGCTGGTGGTCCAGCAGAAGGAAGCGACCAGCAAGGACGGCACGAAGATCCCGTACTTCCTGGTCAGCCAGAAGGGCGCGAAGCTCGACGGCTCGGCCCCCACCCTGCTGCACGCCTACGGCGGCTTCCAGCTGTCGAAGCTGCCGGTCTACGACCCGCTGGTCGGCAAGCTCTGGCTGGAGCGCGGCGGCAGCTACGCGGTGGCCAATATCCGGGGCGGCGGCGAGTTCGGTCCGGCCTGGCACGAGGCGGCGCTGAAGGCCAACCGCCAGCGGGCCTACGAGGACTACTTCGCCGTGGCCGAAGACCTGATCTCGACCAAGGTCACCTCGCCCCGTCACCTGGGCGCCTATGGCCGCTCCAACGGCGGCCTGCTGATGGGCGTGGCTCTGACCCAGCGGCCCGACCTGTGGAACGCGGTGGTGGTGGAAAGCCCGCTGCTGGACATGATCCGCTACACCCAGCTGCCGGCCGGGGCCTCGTGGATCGGCGAGTATGGCGATCCGGCCATCCCGGCCGAACGCGTCTGGATCGAGCGCTACAGCCCGTACCAGAACCTCAAGCCCGGCGTGAAATACCCGCTGGCCTACATCACCACCTCGACCAAGGACGACCGGGTGCACCCCGGCCACGCCCGCAAGTTCGCGGCCCGGCTCGGCGATCTGGGCCAGCCCTACCTCTACTACGAGAACACCGACGGGGGTCACGCCAACGGCGCCGACCCGGCGGCCAACGCCAAGCGCTGGGCGCTGCACTACACCTACCTGTCACGCCAGCTGATGGATCACTAAATGCGTAGCCTTGTCCTGGCCCTCCTTGCCGCATCGAGCCTGATGACCGTTTCCGCCCACGCCGCCCCTGCCCCCGCCGACACCGCCGCCCGCACCCCGCTGACCGAGCTGGGCAAGGACGATCCCTACATCTGGATGGAGGAAATCGAGGGGACGAAGGCGCTCGACTGGGCCAAGGCCCAGAACGACCGCACCCTGCCGATCCTGCAGGGCGACCCGCGCTACCAGGGCCTGCACGACTCCGCCCTGGCGATCGTCAACGCCAAGGACCGCATCCCGGGCGTGGCCTTCATCGACGACCACGACCTGCGGAACTACTGGCAGGACGCCGACCACGTGCGGGGCGTCTGGCGCACCACCACCCTGGAGAGCTACCGCACCGCGCAGCCGGCCTGGGAGACGATCCTCGACCTCGACGCCCTGGCCAAGGCGGAAGGCAAGAACTGGGTCTGGAAGGGCGCCAGCTGCCTGGCCCCGGAAAGCCGGTATTGCCTGGTCCAGCTGTCGAACGGCGGCAAGGACGCCGTGGTCGTGCGCGAGTACGACGTCAAGACCAAGACCTTCGTCGCCGGCGGCTTCGAGCTGCCGGAGGGCAAACACCGGTTCGACTGGATCGACAAGGACACCCTGATCGTCGCCACCGACTGGACCCCGGGCGAGGTGACGACGTCCGGCTATCCCTACGTGGTCAAGCTGGTCAAACGCGGTCAGCCCCTGGCGTCCGCCAAGGAGATCTACCGCGGCACCAAGGACGACGGCGGCTACGGCGTGTCGCCCTACGCCCTGCGCGACCATGACGGCGTGGTGCAGGGGGTGTTCGTCAACCGGCCGCTCGACACCTTCAACGCCGAGACCCACATGGTGGTCGGCGACAAGACGGTGAAGCTGCCCTTCCCGCTGAAGTCGTCGATCCAGGCCCTGGTCAAGGGCCAGCTGGTGTTCAGCGTCGAGCAGGACTGGGCCGAGCAGGGCCTGAAGACCGGCGACCTGGCCGCCTTCGACCTCGCCGCCTTCAAGGCCGCGCCCGACGCCGCCAAGGCGACGCTGATCCTGCACCCGACCGCCCGCGAGGCGATCGAGGGCGTCAGCGCCACCCGTGACCGCCTGGTGGTGGCCCTGTTCCAGAACGTCACCGGCGGCGCCCATGTCTACGACTTCAAGGGCGGGGCCTGGACCCGCACCAAGCTGGACCTGCCGACCAATTCGACGGTCGGACTGGGGTCGGCCTCCGACAAGGACGACCGTATCTTCGTCAGCGTGACCGGCTACCTGACGCCCACCACCTACTGGCTGGCCGACGCCGCCACCGGCAAGCTGGACAAGGTCAAGGCCGCGCCCGCCAAGTTCGACGCCTCGACCCACGTGGTCGAGCAGTTCGAGGCGACCTCCAAGGACGGCACGAAGATCCCGTACTTCCTGGTCCGACCCAAGGGCCTCAAGTACGACGGCTCGACCCCGACCCTGCTCTACGCCTACGGCGGCTTCCAGGCCTCGATGACGCCCGGCTATTCCGGCGTGACCGGCAAGCTCTGGCTCGAACGCGGCGGCGCCTATGTGGTGGCCAACATCCGCGGCGGCGGCGAGTTCGGGCCCAGCTGGCACGAGCAGGGCCTGAAGGCCAACCGCCAGCGGGTCTATGACGACTTCTTCGCCGTCTCCGAAGACCTGATCGCCCGCAAGATCACCTCGCCGCGTCGGCTGGGGATCATGGGCGGCAGCAACGGCGGCCTGCTGATGGGCGTGGCCCTGACCCAGCGTCCGGAACTCTACAACGCTGTCGTCATCCAGGTGCCGCTGTTCGACATGGTCCGCTACAGCCAGATCGGCGCGGGCTCGTCGTGGATCGGCGAGTACGGCGACCCGCAGATCCCGTCCGAGCTGGCGGTGATCGAGAAGTACTCGCCCTACCAGAACCTCAAGGCCGGCCAGAAGTACCCCGAGGTGTTCATCGAGACCTCGACCAAGGACGACCGCGTCCACCCTGCCCACGCCCGCAAGGCGGCGGCCAGGCTCGAGGCCCTGGGGTATCCGGTGCTCTACTACGAGAACGTCGACGGCGGCCACGCGGCCAGCGCCAACCTGGCCGAGACCGCCCGCCGGGTGGCCCTCGAATACACGTATCTGACCCGCAAACTGATGGACTGACGCCGCAACGTCCGTAAACCGGACCGCAATCTCTGGGCGTTATCACGGGACCAGGCCTTCTGGAGGTCCCGTGATAGCGCTCGGGGGGCGCCCGTGATTATCGACGTCGTCCAGGCCCTGCAGCTTTCGCCCGAGGACAGCGCGCGCTGGACCTCGCTTCAGGCGTTGCAGCCGCGCCTCGACTCTCCATTCCTGTCGCCCCAATGGGCCAAGGCCGTCGCCACGGCCCAGGGCGAAAACGGCGATCGCGTGAAGGTCGCCGTGATCCGCGACGACGACGGCAAGGCCCTGGCCTACCTGCCGGTGCGGGTGAAGGCGGGCGTGGCCATGCCGGCCGGCGCGCCGATGTGCGATTACCAGGCCCTGGTCTCCGACCACGACGTCGCCGTCGATCCGCGCCGCCTGCTCGCCGCGCTCAAGGCCCAGCGCCTGGATTTCTGCCACATGCTGGCCGACGACGAGACCCTGGCCCGGCACGGCCGCGGCCAGGCCGACTCGTGGATCGTCGACATCGCCGCCGGCTACGAGGCCTACGCCGCCGACCGCAAGAGCGCCGGCGTCGGCGTGCTCAAGGACATCGACAAGAAGCGCCGCAAGGCCGAGCGCGAGGTGGGCCCCGCCCGCTACGCCGCCATGTCCGAAAGCCGCGCCGACTTCGACCAGCTGATCGCCTGGAAGCGCGAGCAGCTGCTGGCCACCGGCCAGACCGATCTCTTCAAGACCGACTGGGTCACCCGCCTGGTCGAGGACATGTTCGCCCGCCGCGACGCCGATTTCGGCGGCGGCCTCTACACCCTGCACCTGGGCGACGAGCTGGCCGCCGTGCACCTGCACCTGCGCGGGGCGCACACGATCCACGGCTGGCTGATCGCCCACAACGCCAAGTTCGAGCGCTACTCACCCGGCCTGCTGCTGTTCCAGGACATCCTCAAGGGCATGGACGGCGGCCCCCATACGCGGCTGGACCTGGGCACCGGCGACTACCGCTTCAAGCGCGAGCTCTCCAACGCCCGCCAGACCGTGGTGTTCGGCTTCTACGGCGCGCCCTCGCCGGCCACCTTCGTGCGCTCGGCCGCCTGGGGCGTGCGCCAGGTCGCCGAGGCCCTGCCGCTGGGCCGAATGTCGGCGCTGCCCGGCAAGGCCATGCGCCGCATCGACCTGCTGCGCGGGCTGCACTGAGCGCCCTGAAAGGCGCTCCCTACGCCCGTCATTCCCGCCCTTGTGGCGGGAAACCCTCTAACAACCGCAAGGGCCGATGGGGCGGCGTGCTCAGCACGCCGCTGGCGTCTCACGTACGAGCGGAACCAGGGGTTCCCGCCACAAGGGCGGGAATGACGGGAGCATAATCGGCGGAAGGACCGCGAGGCTAAGGCGCCTTCCCCGTCTCCACATACGCCTTCAGCCGGTCCTGCTGCTCGGCCAGCACGCGGTCGACGATCGGGGCGATCTTGTCGAGGCCGCCCTTCATGTAGCCGCCGGCGTCGTAGCTCCAGGTCAGGGTGGTCTTGCCGTCGGCCTCCGCCAGGGCCCAGACCAGGTGGCCGCTGGCGCCCGACATCTGCAGCGGGCCAAGGCCGCCGAACAGGGTCAGCTGCTTGCCCGGCTGGGCGTTGACGACGGTCATGTGCAGCACCGCGCCGCTATTGGGCATCTTCTCGCAGAAGCAGGCCCCCGGCGCCGCGCCCAGCGACAGGTTGGCGGCCGAGCCTGACCAGGTGTGCGCCGAGCTCCACCATTTCGAAGGCTGCACCAGCGCCGCCCAGACCTCGGCGGCCGGCTTGGCGATCACCACCGCGCGCCTGGTCTCGAAACCGTTCGGCTGGGCGTCGACCACCTCGGCGCGCGCGGCGCCGGCCGCCAGCAGGGTCAGGACGGCGAGAACGGGGGCGGCGAGTTTCATGGCGCGTCTCCGGCAACGGTGTTCCGGGATCAAGCGCCGCCGTGAGAACAGAGACAAGCAGAAACGCCGCGCAGCCGAACCTCGTCCTTCGACAAGCTCAGGATGAGGTTCGAATGCAAGGCCTCGCCCTGGTCCTCATCCTGAGCTTGTCGAAGGACGAGGACCATGCACCGATCGAAAAGCCTAAGCCTTCTCGAACACCAGCGGGCCGCCCCAGAAGCTCTGCACCAGGCCGTTCTGCGGGCCCGGCTGGCCGGTGGTCAGGAACACCCGGCCGCCGCCCGTTCCCGGGTCGTACTCGGGATGACGCTCGAGGTAGCGCTCCAGCGAGTCGGCGGTCGACTTGGGCTGGTGGATCACCGGGGTGCCGGCCGGCAGGGCGGCGCGGAAGATGTCGGCGATGATCTCGTAGTGGGTGCAGCCCAGCACGGCGCGGTCGGGATAGCGGCCGATGCGGGTCTTCAGCGCCTGGACATAGCCCTCGACAGCCTTGGCCAGATCGACGACGCCGGCGTCGGCCTCGATCATCGGCACCAGGTCCGGGCAGGGCTGCGAGAACACCGCCAGGTCCTGCTTTCGCTTGTCGATCTCGATCTCGTAGACGCGGGAATTGGTCGTGCCCTGGGTGGAGAACACCCCCAGCACGTCCAGCTGCTCGACCTTGTCGCCGCGGCGCTCGGCCTCGTGCTCCCAGGGCAGGCCCGTGGCCGCCTCGATGGTCGGCACGATGATGCCCAGGATGTTGACCGGACGGCCCAGCTGCTTGCGATAGCCCGGCAGCCAGGTCTGCTGCAGGCGGCGAAGGGCGATGGCGCTGGCGGTGTTGCAGGCCAGGACCACCAGGCTAGCGCCGGCCTCGAACAGGCGCTCGCAGCCGGCCCGCGTCAGGTCGACGATCTCTTCCCCCGGCTTGCCGCCATAGGGGGCGTTGGCCTGGTCGGCCAGATAGACGAAGTCCGCCTGCGGCAGACGCTGCACGAGGGCGCGGTGGACGCTGAGGCCGCCCACGCCGGAGTCGAAAACGCCGATGGTCATGGCCTGAGCATTAGCCGCGCCGAGGGCCTCCGTCCATGCGCCCGCACGGGGGAAAGGGGCCGAAAAGGCGTCGGCTTTGAAAAGGTTACGGTCCTGTCATGTGACGGGCGCTTGGGCATGGCCTAGGGTCCCCGCACACTTATCGGAGAGCCATCCGTGCAACGTCGCACCTTCCTTCTCTCGACCGCCGCGGCCGCCGCCGCGAGCGCCGCCGCGCCCGCCCTTTCCTTCGCCGCGGAGACCAATCCCTTGCTCGCTCCCTGGACCGGCCCGTACGGCGGCGTCCCCGCCTTCGACAAGATGAAGGTCGCCGACCTGAAGCCGGCCGTCCAGGAGGCCATGCGCCGGAACCTGGCCGAGATCGACGCCATCGTCGCCAACAAGGCCGCCCCGACCTTCGCCAACACCATCGTGGCGCTGGAAGACACCGGCCGCACCCTGAACGACGTGGCCTGCTACTACGGCATCTGGGGCTCGAACATGAGCTCGCCCGAGTACCAGGCGATCGAGCCCGAGATCGACACCATGTTCTCGGAGATCGGCGACAAGATCACCCAGAACGCCGGGCTCTTCGCCCGCATCGAGGCGGTATACAACAGCCCCGAGAAGGCCAAGCTGACGCCTGAGCAGCAGCGCCTCGTCTGGATCTACTACACCAACTTCGTGCGCTCGGGCGCCAAGCTGGACCCGGCCGCCAAGGCCCGGGTCGCGGCCATCAACACCGAGCTGTCGGGCCTCTTCACCAAGTTCAGCCAGAACCTGCTGGCCGACGAGGAGACCTATATCGAGCTGACCGAGGCCGACCTGGCCGGCCTGCCCGACGCGATCAAGGCGGCGACGGCTTCGAGCGCCGAGCAGCGCAAGCTCCCGGGCAAGAACATCATCGTCAACACGCGCTCCAGCGTGGACCCCTACCTGACCAACTCGCCGGTGCGCGCCACCCGCGAGAAGGTCTGGAAGGCCTTCGTCAACCGCGGCGACAACGGCGGGGCGACCGACAACAACGCCCTGATCTCCAAGATCCTCAAGCTGCGCGCCGAGCGCGCCAAGCTGCTGGGCTTCGAGACCCACGCCCACTGGCGCCTCGAGAACGCCATGGCCAAGACGCCCGACAAGGCCATGGCCCTGATGGAAGCCGTCTGGACGCCCGCCATCGAGCAGGTCGCCAAGGACGTCGCCGACATGCAGGCGATCGTCGACGCCGAAGGCGGCGGCTTCAAGATCGAGCCCTGGGACTACCGCTTCTACGCCGAGAAGGTCCGCAAGGCGAAGTACGACCTCGATATGAACGAGGTGAAGCCGTACATGCAGCTTGAGAAGCTGCGCGAAGGCATGTTCTGGGCCGCCGGCCAGGTCTACGGCTTCGAGTTCAAGAAGGTGTCGGGCCTGCCCGTCTACCAGGACGACATGACCGTCTACGAGGTGCTGCGCGGCGGCAAGCACGTGGGCCTGTGGTACTTCGACCCCTATGCCCGCCAGGGCAAGCGTTCGGGCGCCTGGATGAACGCCTACCGCAACCAGGAGCGCTTCAAGAAGCCGGTCTCGACGATCGTCTCCAACAACTCCAACTTCATCGAGGGCAAGCCCGGCGAGCCGGTGCTGATCTCGTGGGACGACGCCAACACCCTGTTCCACGAGTTCGGCCACGCCATCCACGGCCTCAACAGCGACGTCACCTACCCGACCGTCTCGGGCACCAACGTCGCCCGCGACTATGTCGAGTTCCCCAGCCAGCTGAACGAGCACTGGCTCTCGACGCCGGAAGTGCTGAACAAGTTCTGCGTCCACTACAAGACCGGCGCGCCGATCCCGCAGGCCCTGGTGGACAAGATCAAGAAGGCCTCGACCTTCAACCAGGGCTTCGACACCACCGAGTACCTGGCCAGCGCCCTGATCGACATGAAGCTGCACCTGGCCGGCGGCGTCGACATCGATCCGGACAAGTTCGAGCGCGAGGAGCTGACCAAGCTGAAGATGCCCAAGGAGATCGTCATGCGGCATCGCACGCCGCAGTTCGGTCACGTGTTCTCGGGCGACGGCTACTCGGCCGGCTACTACAGCTACCTGTGGGCCGACACCCTGACCGCCGACGTCGCCGAGGCCTTCCAGGAGGCCCCGGGCGGCTTCTACGACAAGCCCACCGGCCAGCGCCTGATCAAGACGATCATGTCGCGCGGCAACTCCGTCGATCCGGCCGAGCAGTTCCGCGCCTTCCGCGGCCGCGACGTCAAGATCGGCGCCCTGATGCGCGACCGCGGCTTCCCGGTTCCCCCGGGGGCGTGATCGCCTTCGACAGCGTCTGAATGAAGAGCGCCCCGCCCGGTGAAAGCCTGGCGGGGCGTTTTTGTTTTCTGGAGCCGGCCGGAAGTGAGCGGCGCCGGTGTCGAACTCCTCCCCCGCTTGCGGGGGAGGGGGACCGCGAAGCGGTGGAGGGGGCGAGACTGGGCTCGGCGCTCTGTCCCTCGCCCCCTCCGTCACGGCGCTGATAGCGCCGCGCCACCTCCCCCGTTTCTCGGGGGAGGAGAATAGGTAGAGGGTCTTCTCTAAGCCGCCCGCCTCGCCGCGCTCGCGCCGCCGCCAATCTTGAACCGGCCCACCAGCCGCGCCAACTCAGCCGCCTCGTTGGACAGCGAGTGGCTGGCCGCCGTCGACTGTTCGACCATGGCGGCGTTCTGCTGGGTGGCCTGGTCCATCTGGTTCACGGCGACGTTCACCTGGGCCAGGCCTGTGGCCTGCTCCTGGGCGCCGGCGGCGATCTCGGCGACGGTGTGGTTGATCTCCAGCACCCCGGCGGTGATGCGGCGCAGGGCCTCGCCGGTCTGGCCGACCAAAGCGACGCCTTCGTCCACCTGCTGGCCGGAGGCGCCGATCAGGCCCTTGATCTCCTTGGCCGCTTCCGCCGAGCGCTGGGCCAGCGCGCGAACCTCGGAGGCCACGACCGCGAAGCCCTTGCCGGCGTCGCCGGCGCGGGCCGCCTCGACCCCGGCGTTCAGGGCCAGCAGATTGGTCTGGAAGGCGATCTCGTCGATCACCCCGATGATGTTGCCGATCTCGCGCGAGCTGGCCTCGATCTGGGTCATGGCGGCGACGGCGCGCTCGACCACGGCCCCGCCGGCCTCGGCGTCCTTGCGGGCGGCGTCGACAGACCTGCGAGCGGTGCCCGCGCCTTCGGCCGCGCGGCGGACGGTGGCGGTGATCTCGTCCAAGGCGGCGGCGGTCTCTTCCAGGCTGGCGGCCTGCTGCTCGGTGCGGCGCGACAGGTCGTCGGCCGCGTGGCTGATCTCGCCAGAGCCGGCACGGATGCCGCCGACCGCGCCGGTGATCACGCTCATGGTCTCCTGCAGCCGCTGCATGGCCGCATTGAAGTCGTCCTGCAGCTTGCGATAGGCGGGCGGGAAGGCGTGGTCGAGGCGGGCGGTCAGGTCGCCCTGCGCCAGGCGCTCCAGGCCCTCGCCGACCTGGGCGACGACCCCGGCCTGCTCGCGGGCCGACGCGGCGCGCTCGGCCTCGTTGGCGCCGCGCTCGGCCTCGGCCCGGCGGCGCTGCTCGACAGCCTCGCCCTCGACCCGCAGCTTCTCGATCGCCGCGTCCTTGAAGGTCAGCACGGCCTGGGCCATCGCCCCGATCTCGTCCTTGCGGCCCAGGGCCGGCACGGCCACGGCGTTGTCGCCATCGGCCAGGCGGCGCATGGCCGAGGTCATGGCGTCGACCGGGGCGGCGATGCTGCGGGCCAGCAGCCAGCCCATCAGCACGGCGATGCCGACGGCGGCCGCGCCGCCCAGGGCCAGGGCCAGACCGGCGCCCGCGAAGGCGCGCTTCTGTTCCTCGATGCGCTGGGCCAGCTGAGCCTGTTCGGTCTCGTCGATGGTCTTCAGCGCCTTGCGCACATTGGTCAGGCGGCCGCTCTTGCCGATGCCGACCCGGGAAGCCTCCAGCTTGGCGGGGTCCTTGGCGTCGGCGATCTGGGCCAGGGTCTCGGCGCGGAACACGGTCACGGCCTGGGTGAGCGTATCGAGATTGGCCTTCTCGGCCTCGTCCTCGGCGCCGGCCGTCAGCGCCTGGAAGGCCTCGTCGTACTTGCCCTGGTAGCTCTGGTACTTCTCGACGAACGACGGATCCAGGCTCGCCACGAAGCCGCGCGCGGCGTTCTGCTGCTCGACCAGATCCGCGCCCGCCTTCTCGACCAACGCCAGATAGTCGTAGCTGTGGGCGTTGAGGGCGGTGACCCGCTGGATCGACGCCAGGCCGCTCCAGGCCAGGGCCCCGGCGCCGGCCACGGCCGCCACCAGCACGGCGAAGGCCAGAAGCAGCTTGTGCGCCACCTTGAGGTTGCTGAGCATCACGAGACTTCCCAGGAGAGTGTTGGGAGGAGTTTCGCCGATGCGGATTAATGGATATTATTCATGAACACACGAAGCGCGTATCGAACGACGTTCTTGATTGTTTCGTGCAATCAAATCATTCTGCCGCAAGGATAGACCATAGGGTGCGACGTGTGGTCGCAGGCTTTGACTCCGCAGGTCGAAGCGGGCGATATTGATCCGTGTTCTGAGTATTTTCGAATACAGTGGAGAGGTGCTCTCCACCTTGGGGCATTCGACGATTTTGCATCTTTGACGCGAATCGTGAGATAAAAACGGCGCACGGCCGCAACCGGGGGACGGGGCCGCGCGTATTCGAACAAGGCCGAGCTTCGGCCGAACGCGCCAAGGACGCGCCCCCGATGAACGCTCCCCCGCCCCTGCCCCTGGTGCGCCCCATGCTGTGGCTGGCCGCCGCCGCCTTCGCGGCCGGTTTCGGCGGCTACCTGCTGGTGGGCCTGAGCGCCCACTGAGCGCGGCGCCTCATAGTCTTCCCGTCATTCCCGCCCTTGTGGCGGGAAACCCTCCATCAGCCGCAAGGGCGAACGAGGCGGCGTGCTCGGCACGCCGCTTGCGCTTCACGTGCAAGCGGAACCAGGGGTTCCCGCCACAAGGGCGGGAATGACGGGAAATAAGAACTAGAGTTACCGCCCGCCGGTCGAGCCGAAGCCGCCGGCGCCGCGGTCGGTGTCGTCGAGGCTGGCGACCAGGCTCCAGGCCGCCTGCACCACTGGCGCGATGACCAGCTGGGCGATGCGGTCGCCGCGACGGATCACGAAGTCCTCGGCGCCCAGATTGGCCAGGATCACCTTCACTTCACCGCGATAGTCGCTGTCGATGGTGCCCGGCGAGTTCAGGCAGGTGATCCCCGCCTTGGCCGCCAGGCCCGAGCGCGGCCGCACCTGGGCCTCGAAACCGGCCGGCACGGCGAAGGCGAGACCCGTGGGCACCATGAACCGGGCGCCCGGCTTCAGGGTCAGGGGCGCGTCCTCCTCGACGGCGGCGCGCAGGTCCATGCCGGCGGCGCCGACGGTCTCGTAGGCGGGCAGCGGCAGGCCGTGGGCGTGGGCGAGCTGGACAACGGGGATGTGGGGGGTGGTGGTCATAGAGCTTCCGCGATGCGTTGGGCGATGGAGCGGGCGACGTCGTCCTTGGACGCGCGTTCCCAGCGTTCGGTGTGGTCCTTGGCGATCAGCAGGACGGCGTTTTCCGTCCCGCCCATGACGCCCGGTTCGGTCACGTCGTTGGCGATGATCCAGTCGCAGCCCTTGCGCGCCAGCTTGGCGCGGGCATGGGCCTCGACGTCGTCGGTCTCGGCCGCGAAGCCGACCACCAGCTTCGGCCGGTTCGGGCCGCCGGCGGCCAGGGTCGCCAGGATGTCGGGGTTCTCGACGAAGGTCAGGGCCGGCGGGCCGCCCTTGTCCTTCTTCAGCTTGGAGCCGAACACCTCGTCGACCCGCCAGTCGGCGACGGCGGCCACGAACACCCCCACGTCGGCCGGCAGGGCGCCCTGGGCTGCGGCCAGCATCTCGCGCGCGGTCTCGACGTCGACGCGGGTGACGCCCGGCGGGGTCGGCAGCGACACCGGCCCGCTGACCAGGGTGACCTTGGCGCCGAGCTTGGCCAGCGCGCCGGCGATGGCGTAGCCCTGGCGGCCGCTGGAGCGGTTGGTGATCCCGCGCACCGGGTCGATCGGCTCGAACGTGGGACCGGCCGTGACCAGGGCGTGCTTGCCGGCCAGCGGCCAGGCCTCGAAGATCTCCTCGGCCGGCGCGTTCAGCATTTTCACGATGGCGGCGAAGATCTCGGGCGGCTCGGCCAGGCGCCCCGGGCCGAACTCGCCGCAGGCCATGGCCCCCTCGTCGGGCCCGACGAAGCTCACGCCGTCGGCCTTCAGGGTCGCCACGTTGCGCTGCACGGCCGGGTGCAGCCACATGCGCACGTTCATGGCCGGGGCCATCAGCACGGGCTTGTCGGTCGCCAGCAGGGTCGTCGACGCCAAGTCCCCGGCCAGGCCGTTCGCGACCTTGGCGATCAGGTCGGCGGTGGCGGGCGCCACCACCACCAGGTCGGCCGAGCGCGACAGCTGGATGTGGCCCATCTCGGCCTCGTCGGTCAGCGAGAACAGGTCGTCATAGACCTTGTCCTCGGAGAGCGCGGCCAGCGACAGCGGGGTCACGAACTCCGCCCCCGCCTTGGTCAGGATCGGCCGCACGCCGACGCCGGCCTTGCGAAGCAGGCGGGTCAGCTCCAGCGCCTTGTAGGCCGCCACGCCGCCGCCGACGATCAGGAGCACGCGCTTGCCGCCCGGGATGTCGCTCACCTTGAAGGCCTCTCGTCCGCCGGTTCCCCTCCGCGCATAGAGCGCCTCGCGCCCGCAGGCAATCGCGCTGGCGGGCCGCGCGCCGAAGATGCACGAGGGGACTCGACTCGCGTTCCTTTTTCGTTCACCAATCGTTAAGATTGCAAAATCGGGGAGCGAGCGAGCATGACGGGAGCGTTGCGTTTCGGATTTCTGGCCCTTTCGGCCGCCTTGCTGGCGGGCTGCGACGGCGGGGCGTCAGCGGTGAAGGCGTCCAAGGGGGGCCAGATCGCCTCCAGCGAGGGAACCAGCAGCAGCGGGGGCGGCGCTCCGGCGGTCGCGGGCGAGGTCGCCGACGCCTCCAGCGCGGCCCGGCAGGCGGCCGACCCGCGCGATGCGCCGGTGCAGCTGATCGCCGGCCGGCCGATGTGGGCCGCCAACAGGACGCGCACCGCCGAGGAGAACGCCCAGCGCGGCTTCGAGCGGTTCGGCGAGGCGTTCGGCGCCCGAAACGTCGACGACTATGTGAAGAAGACCCACGCCTTCGTGGCCAAGCCGCCGGCCGGCAGCCAGACCTTGAAGCGCAGCAACGGCGACACCCTGATCTACGACCCGGCCGGCAACGTCTTCGCCGTGGTCACCCGGGCCGGGGCGCCGCGCACCATGTTCAAGCCCGACGACGGGGCCGACTACTGGCGCAAGCAGAAGGAAGGCCAGACCCGCCGCACGGCGGCGTCCGACCGGCGGGGCAGCGAAGGCGGGAACGGCTGAGCGCCGGCGCCCGAAACGAACGGGGGGAGACGACCATGAGGGAGCAACCGGTTCCGGACGCGGCCCTGCGCGACGCGGGGGCCACCGAGATGGCGCGCATCTGGGTGGCCGAGCACGGCCTGCACTGCAGCCTGAGCATAGGGGTCTATGACGAGACCCCGATCGACGAGGCCCGGGCCTGGGGGATGATGCTGGCCGACCTGCTGCGCCATGTCGGCCGGGGTCTGTCGGCCTATTACCAGCGCGAGGCCGGCGAGGTGGTCGAGGCGGTGCTCGAAGCCATGCGCGACGAGCTGGCCGCCCCGACCACGCCGATCGAGGGCGACCTGGCCGAACCGCCGGAGATCGAGCCCAAGGGCGCGCCGACCCGGTCGCACTGAAGGGCCGGATAAGCACGGCCGGATAAGCAAGGAGCGGCGTGCGCCGGGTCGGGGCGTGCGATAGGTCACAGTCACGGATCGGGCTTCGCGGCTAAGGGGCCAGGATTCTGCCGGGCCAAGGGTCCGCGCCGCCGGGGCGTGGACGCGGACGTGAATGAGGGGGAAGGACCATGATTGATCGCCGGGCGCTGCTTGGCCTTCTGGCGGCGGGGGGAACCGCGACGGCGCTCGATCGGGCGGTGGCGCGCGGACTGGCGCCGGAAGCGCGGCCGGCGGGACGCCCGGAGGCGCGCCCAGCTGGGCGCCCAGCGACCTTCGCGCCGCCCGATCGCGCCCTGAAGGTCGAGGTTCCCGGCGGCCGGGCCTATGTGCGGATCAACGGCGCGCTGGACGGTCCGCTGGCGCCGGTGGTCTTCGTCCATGGCGGCCCGGGCGGAACGCATGCGGGCTTCCTCGACGCCCTCGCCCTGGCCGACGAGCGGGCGGTGATCCTCTACGACCAGCTGGATTCCGGCCTGTCGGACCATCCGATGAATCCGGCCAACTGGACCGTGCCGCGCTTCGTCGACGAACTGGAGGCGGTGCGCACCGGCCTGGGGGTGTCGCGCTGGCACGTCGTCGGCCACAGCTGGGGCGGGACGGTGGCCCTGGAATACGGCGCGCGGCGGCTGCCGGCCCAGGCGGGGCTGTGCCTGGCCAGTCCCCTGGTCTCGACCCGCAGCTGGATCGCTGATGCGGAAACCCTGCGCGGCGACCTGCCCGCGCCGGTGCGCGACCAGCTGGTGCTGTGCGAGACGCCGCCCCCGGCGCCGGCGCCGCCCAAACAGGCCTGCGCGGCCGCCACCGACGCCTTCTACGCCGCCTTCCTGACCCGCGAGCGGCCCTCGCCGGCCCACCGCGCCTATCGCCCGCCCGGCGATCGCGGCTTCAACGAGACCCTCTATCGCGCCATGTGGGGACCGACCGAGTTCTCGGCGACGGGAACGCTGAAGACCTATGACGGCGAGCCGCTACTCGACCGGCTGGACGGCAGGCGCACCCTGTTCATGGTCGGCCAGTACGACGAGGCCCGGCCGGTCACCGCCGAACGCTTCGCCCGCCGCGTGGCCGGCGCCGAACTGGCCGTCGTCCCCGGCGCCGGCCACGCCACCTTCACCGACCGCCCGGAAGAGACGGTGGCCGTCCTGCGCCAGTGGCTGCGGCGGCAGGATCGGATCGCTCGATCAACGTAGAGCTTCAAATCGCAGAGAAAATTCGTAGGTCCTGAGCTGAAGGCCGGTGACACGTTTTGCCGCCGCGCGGATGCGATCGGAAAATTCGGCCGCGATCAGATAGGCCCTGACCGCCTCTCCGCGTTCCTCGGCCAAGGCCTCAGCATAACCCAGCGTCTGCTCGAGAGCTCCGGGAGGACAGGACCCCGCCTTCAACTCGATCACGACCAGCTTGTCCTCTCGATCCTTGGCCAGGATATCGATGCGGCCAGTCGCGACCCTGACTTCAACGCCCCCATCAGCTTCGGTGAGACCCGACTCCAGGGCGCCGAGCTGCTTGCGAACGGCGGCCTGCATTTCTCGCTCGACCTTGAAGACGGCTCCCTCAGCCATCTCCTCGTCAATCAACGCCTCACCCGCAACCAGATCTTCCTCGTCCATTTCGTCCAGCGGCGAGCGGATTTCGACGACGAACTGGATATAGCGCTTCAGCACCGATCGAGCATGACTTGGATAGGTCAAAAATGGGCCGACGTTCGCGGTCTGGCCCCAATTGATGACTGCGTCTATGCCATCCCTGCCAATGGTCTCATCGAGCCCTCCGATCGCAAGGTCGATCCGCGACAGATAGGAATTGTAGGTGTTGTAACTGGAGCGCTTGGCCCCGACCTTGTTCAGAAAATAATCCCTGAATTCCGCGACACGATACATCGGCGATCTCCCCACTCTCGGCGGGATAAGTGCATGACGCCGATCGTCCGCTCAACCCTGGATTATCTTCGCTTCTTGCCCTTCGCGGCGGTCGTCTTCTTCTTGCTCGCGCCCTTGGCGGACTTGCCCTTCACCGCCTTGCCCTTGGCGGCCTTGCCCGAGCGCAGCGCCGAGGCCTTGCCGCCCTTCTTCGCGGCGGCGGCGCACTTGGCCTTGGCGGCTTTCAGGGCCTTGCCCTTCTTGCCCCTGGTGACGCAGGGCGCGGCCTTGGCCGGGGCGGCGGCGGCGGGACGGGCCGCGGGAGCGATCCGGGGCGGCCAGATCACCGGCCCGCGCGCGGCGCCGGCGTAGCCGGCCGGCAGGATCGGCATGCCGGTGCGCTCGACGCTGACGGCCACCGGGGCCGCGCCGTCCTCGGCCAGGCGGCCGCTCCAGCCGCCGTCGGAGCCGCCGCTCAGCGACAGGGTCGAACCGACCCCGGCCTTGGCCATGAACCGCACGGCCGCGCCGCCGTCATAGGTGCGCTCGACGCTGTCGATCAGGCCGGTGGAGCCGACCGCGCCCTTGCGGCGCAGGTCGCGCCAGGCGCCCTCGACCGGGCCGTAGCCGCCGGCCGGATCGACGATCTGCAGGGCGTAAAGGGCGGTTCCGTCGGCCCCCCGGATCGTCCAGCCGCCGTCGAGCGGACCCTGCAGCCCTTGCGCGGCGGCGATCGAGCCCTTCACCCGCAGCTCATAGGCCTGCTCGACGCTCATCGCCCCGCCGGCCGCGGCCGGGGCGGCGGGCTCGGGGGCCGGGATCGGCAGGATGGTGGCCTTATGACGCGGGGCGGGCGCGGCCGGGGCCTCGTCCTCCTCGTCGGTGGTCTGGGGGCCGCTGGCGGCGATCAGGTCGGCCAGCGGATCGGCGGAGGCCGGCGCGGCCGCGGGCGAGGCTCCAGGCTGGGCGGCCGGCGGCGCGGCGACCACTGGGATCGCCGGCGCGGAAGCCGGAGCCGAAACGGGCGCCTGCGGGGCCGTGGTCACCACCGCATCAGAGGCGGTAGCGGCCGGAACAGCGGCGGGGGCCGAGGCCTGGGCCAGGGCGACGACCGGGATCGACAGCAGGGCGACCAGCGAGGCCGACAGGGAAAAGGGCGGCAAGACGAGGCGACGCATGGATTTCCCTATCAGCCCGCCGTCTTCGCGGCGATGGCCTCGGACACGGCTGCCAGGCGCTGGGCCTGAACCAGGTGCAGGCGCTCGGCCATCTTGCCCTCGACCCGCAGCGCGCCCTTGCCGGCGTTGTCCGGGTCGGCGAAGGCGGCGATCACCGCCCGGCTCCAGGCGATCTCATCGTCGGACGGCGAGAATGCGCGGTTGCAGATCTCCAGATGCTTGGGATGGATCAGGGTCTTGCCGTCGAAGCCGAAATCGACCGCCTGGCCGCAGACGGCCTCCAGGGCGACCAGATCCTCGATGTCGTTGTGCACCCCGTCGAGAATGGAGAGGCCATGGCTGCGCGCGGCCGCCACCGACAGCGACAGGATCGGCAGGAAGGCCTCGCGGCCCGGCGTCTGCCGCGCCCGCATCTCCTTGGCGAGATCGTTGATCCCCATCACCCAGGCCGACAGGCGCGTGGTCTTCGACACCCCGGCGATCTCCCACAGGTGGAAGGCGGCCTTGGCGGTCTCGATCATCGTCCAGAGTTTCGTGTGGACCGGAGCCGCGTGCAGAGCCGCGTCATAGGCGTGGACGTCGGCGGCGTCGTCGACCTTGGGCACGAGCACGGCGTCGGGGCCGGCCTCGGCGGCGGCCTTCAGGTCGTCGGCGCCCCAGGGGGTGTCGAGGCCGTTGGTGCGGATGACGATCTCGCGCGGGCCAAAGCCCCCGGCCTTGACCGCGGCCACGGCGGCCTCGCGGGCGGCGAGCTTCATCTCCGGCGCGACGGCGTCCTCCAGGTCGAGGATGATCACGTCGGCGTCCAGCGTGCGCGCCTTCTCCACGGCCTTGGCGTTGGAGGCGGGCATGTAGAGGGCGCTGCGGCGTGGCCGGGCGATGTCGGTCATGGAGCTCTCTAGGCGCGGGATGGGCCGGGGTCGCGAAACCTGTAAAGCACCTGCCGCGCGGGCCGAAAAGCGGAGATATCGCGATGGGCGACGCGCCCGCTACCGTCGCGGGCGAAGCCATGGCGGGAAAGCGGCAAACGGGGTTAAGCTCGCCGCATGACGACGCGCCCCACGCCCACGCGATACGACGAGACGGCCCGCAACGTCCTGGGCGGCGAACTGGTCCCCTGCTCGCTGGACCCGGTGACCGGCTTCTACCGCAACGGCTGCTGCGAGACCGGCCCGCACGACCTGGGCCTGCACACCGTCTGCGCGGTGATGACCGAGGAATTCCTGGCCTTCTCCAAGGCTTCCGGCAACGACCTGTCGACCCCGCGTCCCGAATTCGCCTTCCGCGGCCTGCGGCCCGGCGACCGCTGGTGCCTGTGCGCCGGCCGCTGGCGCGAGGCGCTGGACGCCGGCATGGCCCCGCAGGTCATCCTGGAGGCCACCCACGAGGAGACCCTGGCGATCGTCTCGCTGGGCGTGCTGAAGGACCACGCGTCGGCTTGAGGGCCGCCGCGCCTGGCAGCCGGACGGGAGTCCCGATGGTCGATTACGAGCGCAGGCTGCTGATGCTGGTCGGGCTGATCGCCCTGGCCTTCCTGCCGCTGCTGGCCGCGTCGCTGGTGTTCCTGTCGCAGGTCTCGACGGCGCAGGACCGGCTGGACGCCCTCTACGCCCGCACGGTGATCCTCGCCCACGAGCTGCGCGGCGAGAAGATGCGGCAAAATTCGCTGGTGCCGGTGATCGTGCTGAGCGGCGACGCCGCGCCGCTGGACGAGCTGAAGCGCTCGAACCGGCGGTTCGAAAGCCTGCTGGGCGAGCTGCGCGGCCTGGTGCGCGACACCGGCGCCCACACCACCCTCGACACGGTGGCCGCCCTGCAGCGCCGGCTGCTGACGATGCAGGACGCCGGCCTGGCCAAGCGGCTGAACGGGGCCTCGTCGGCCGAGGCCAACGCCTATTTCCAGCGCACCGCCGTTCCCCTGTCGGCGGACCTCAACCTGGCCATCGACCGCTTCGCCGACCAGGCCACCGCCGGCTACCAGGCCGAGCGGGCCCACAGCCAGCGCGTGGTGCGGGGCGTGTTCTGGGTGCTGGCCGTCGCCTCGGTCTGCGCCTTCGCCTTCTGCGCCTTCCTGGGCCGGCTGCTCTTGCGCCTGGTCGAGCAGAAACGCACCTACGACCAGGCCGCCGCCCGCCTGGCCCAGCGGGAAAAGGCCGTCTCCCTGGCCCGCAAGGAGGCCGTCGAGGTGGTCGCCCACGATCTCAACAACCCGATCACAACAATCCTGTTCGCCAGCGAGAACCTGCTGGCCGAGCCCGACCTCGACCGCCTGCCGCGCACCAAGGCGGCGATCGAGAACATCCGCCTGGCCACCGAGACCATGCGCCGGCTGATCCGCAACATCCTCGACCATTCCAAGATCGAGGCCGGCGGCCTGGTGCTGTCGAAGGAGACGGTCGACCTGCGCCGGCTGCTGGCCGACGTCGCCGGCCAGTTCGAGGTCTCGGCCGCGCGCAAGGGCGTGGCCTTCTCCTACACCCCGTCCGGCGATCAGGACGAGGACGGACCGATCCTGGAAGCCGACGGCGCCCGCCTGGAGCAGGTGGTGGCCAACCTGCTGTCCAACGCCATCAAGTTCACCGCCCCCGGCGGCCAGGTGTCGTTGACCAGCGAGGTCTCCGACGCCGCCGTGGTGGTCGAGGTGCGCGACACCGGCTGGGGCATGACCGCCGAGCAGGCCGCCCGGATCTTCGACCGCAACTGGCAGACCGACGCCGCCGCCCCGCACGGCAACGGCCTGGGCCTGACCATCAGCAAGGCGATCGTCGAAGCCCACGGCGGCCGCCTGGGCGTCGACAGCCGCCCCGGCGAGGGCTCGGCGTTCCGGGTCACCCTGCCGCTGGCGGCCTGAGACGAGGCGTCAGACCCGCACGCCCCTGACCTTCGCGGCCAGTGTCTCCAGCCTGTCCATGTCGGCCTCCGACAGCGCCAGCGTCGTCGCCGCGACGTTCTCCTCCAGGCGCGTCCGCCGGCGCGTGCCGGGGATCGGAACCATGGCCACGCCCAGCGCCCGGGCCCGGGCGTAGAGCCAGGCCAGGGCCGTCTGGGCCGCCGTGATCCCGTGCGCCGCGGCGATCGCCTCGACCTCGGCGACCAGCCGGTCGTTGCCCTCCAGGTTCTCCAGTGCAAAGCGCGGGAAGTTCAGGCGCGCATCGTCCTTGGGCAGCGCGCGGGCGAAGTCGCGGCTAGTCAGCAGGCCACGGCCCAGCGGCGCGAAGGGCACGAGGGTCACGCCCAGTTCGGCGGCCAGCGGGGCGATCTCATCCTCGATGTCGCGGCTGAACAGCGACCATTCCGATTGCAGGGCGGCGATCGGATGAATCGCATGGGCCTCGCGCAGCTCGTCGGGTTCCACCTCGCACAGGCCCAGCCGGCGCACCTTGCCGGCGCTTACCAGGTCGGCCATCGCGCCGACGGACTCGGCCAGGGGCACGGCCTTGTCGCGGCGGTGCATATAATAGAGGTCGATGACCTCGACCCCGAGGCGTTGGAGCGAGCGCTCGACGGCCGCGCGGATGTGTTCGGGGCGGTTGCTGAGGCTCCAGTCGTCGGGCGTCTGGGGCGTGCGGACATAGCCGAACTTGGTGGCGATCAGGGCCGCGCCCCGGTTCCGGCGCAGGAAATCCGCCAGGAAGGCCTCGTTGGCGCCCAGCCCGTACATGTCGGCGGTGTCGAACAGGGTGACGCCCAGGTCCAGGGCGCGGTCCAGCGTGGCGCGGGCCTCGGCCTCGTCGGTGGCGCCGTAGAACTCGCTCATGCCCATGCAGCCCAGGCCCTGGGCGCCAACGGAGGGGCCGCCGCGCCCGAGTTCGACCTGGGGAAGGGCGCGCGAAAGGTTCGTCATGGAAAGGCTCCGGATGGATGACGAACAGCCCTATAAGTATGGACCATGGTCCATGGTCAAGGAGCTGCCGGCATGCTGATCTCGGAGTTCGCCCGCGTCGCCGGCCTGCCCGTCGACACCGTCCGCTTCTATGTCGGCAAGGGGCTGCTGCGGCCCGAACGGGGCGGCAAGGGCGGCGGCAATCCGTACCAGGTCTTCACCCGAGACGACGTCACCGCCGCCCGCATGATCCGCCTGCAGCAGTCGCTCGGCTATTCGCTGCGGGAGATCGCGGCGCTGAACGAGGAATACCGGGCGGGCGGCGGCGGGGACGAGCGCACGGCGCAGGTCCTGCGCCTGCAGATCGAGCGCCTGCTGCAACGTCGGGCCGAACTCGACGCCGGTCTCGACTTTCTGCAGGGAAAGCTCGACTGGCTGGCGGCGGGACGCCCCGGCGACGTCCCGCGCCTGGAGGACTATCTCTGCCGCGCCGAGGCCGCCAGTTCCGAGAGCCCTTCGGCCAGGGAGACGACCGGCGCATAGCCGAGCTCGCGGCGGGCCTTGCCGATGTCGAGCGTCACCTCCACGGCCGAGGCGGCGAAGCCTTGCAGGGTCAGCGGCGCGGGCTTTGCGCCCCGCGTGACCAGGCCGATCAGGTCGCCCACGGCCGCGACGGCGCGCACCACGCCGCGCGGAACGACCTTGTCCGGCGCCGCCATGCCTTGCGTCTCCAGCAGCGCCGAGACGAAGGTCCTGAACGCCATCGGCTCGCCGTCCGACAGGAAATAGACCTCGCCGCCGCGTCCGGCCCGCAGCGCCAGGTCGACGCCGTGGCAGAGGTTGTCGATATGGGTGGTCGAGGTCCGATAGCCGCCGCCGTCGATCCAGGCCAACTGGCCGGAACGGGCCGCCTCCACCAGCGTCGGCAGGGCCGTCGTGTCGTCGCGCCCCCAGACGAAGCGCGGGCGCACGACGACGACCGTGAAGGTCTCGTCGTTCATGGAGAGGGCGATCTTCTCGGCGGCGATCTTGCTGCGCGAATAGGAGCCGGCGGGCCGGGCCGGATAGGGTCGGGTCTCGTCGACCTGGCGCAGCGGCCGCCCGTCGCTGAGCACCGACTCCGTGCTCAGGTGCACGACGCGGCGCACGCCGGCGGCCCGCGCGGCGCGCAGGACAGTTCGGGTTCCCTCGGCGTTGGTGCGCATCTGCGCCGCGCCGCCGTGGCCATGGTCGGTGTCGGCGGCCGCGTGGACCAGGGCGTCGCAGCCGGCCATGGCCTGGCCGATCCCCGGATCGAGGATGTCGCCGACCACCGCGATCGCACCCAGGGCCCGCAGGCGGTCGGCGGCCTCGGGGCTGCGCGCCAGGGCGACGACCTCGACGCCGTCGTTCAGGAAGCGGCGCACGAGGTTGCGGCCGACATAGCCGGCCGCGCCGGTCACGAAGAGGCGTCGCGGGCAGGCGTGCGCGCTCGTCGCCGCCCCGAGGGCGGCGGAGGAAGGATGGGTCATGTTCTGAAGTCCGGTTTGGGGGAGGGGTCAGTCGCCCGTCGGCGGCGAGCGGTCCGGCGGCGTCGCCGAGGACAGCCATTCGATCTCGCGAACGATCCTGTCGCGCTCGGCCGGCGGGAAGTGGTGGAAGTCGAGGAACTCGAGAAACTTCAGGCCCTCGAGGGCGAGATAGGCCAGCAGCGCCCCGCGCGGCGCGGCCGAGGTGTCGAGCACCCGGGCGACGACGCCGGCTTGGTTGGCCTGCATCTTCCGCCGCAGGTCGGCGTCCAGCACCAGGGCGGCGCTCAGATTGAGGGCGACGGCGCGGAAGTCCTCGGGCGGGGCGTGGGCGCCGCCGCGGATCCGTCCGCGGATGACGGGGCTGTCCTGGCCCGCCAGTTCGGCCTCCAGCGCGGCGTGGCGGGCGTTGTCGGCCGCGAACGAGCGATCGACCACCGCCTCGATCAGCGCCTGCTTGGTCTTGAAGTCGTAGATCACCGTCGCCTTGCCGACCCCGGCCTCCTTGGCCACGGCGTCCAGCGTCAGGTTCGCCGCCCCATCCCGCGCGACGACGCGCTCGGCGGCGTCGAGGATGACCTGCTGGTCGATGACGCGCTTGCGTCCCATCTTGGCTCCAATTCATAACCGACCGGATGGTTATAAATGAAGAGCGGGCGATCCGTAAAGGCCGGGACGTGGATTCAGGGCGTTATGTCGCTTCCTCAGGCCAGCGGCTTCAGCTCGCCCAGCACCGTCGGGATCAGCTCCGACACCGTCGGATGGATCGGCACGGTGCGCTGGAGCACCGTGTAGGGGGCCTTGGCGTACATGATGTCGAGAATGCCGTGGATGGCCTCGTCGCCGGAGACGCCGAGGATCGAGGCGCCGAGGATCTGCTTGCTCTCGGCGTCGACCAGCACCTTCATGAAGCCCTGGGTCTCGCCCTTCTCGATGGCGCGGCCGACGCGGGTCATGGGACGGGTCCCGACCAGGGCGGGGCGGCCGCTGCTACGGACCTCGGCCTCGGTCATCCCCACCCGGCCCAGCGGCGGGTCGGTGTAGAGGGCGTAGGCGGTCAGGCGGTCGGTGACCTTCCTCGCATCGTCGTCCAGCAGGTTGGCGGCGATGATCTCGAAGTCGTTGTAGGCGGTGTGGGTGAAGGCGCCCCGGCCGTTGCAGTCGCCCATCGCCCAGATCGACGGAACGTTGGTGCGCAGGGCGTTGTCCACCTGGATGTAGCCGCGCTTGTCGAGCGTCACCCCGGCCGCGTCCAGGCCCAGGTCGTCGGTGTTGGGCTTGCGGCCGACGGCCAGCAGCACGTGCGAGCCCTTCACGGCCGGCTCGCCCTCGCGGCAGGAGACGTGGACGCTGACCCCGCCTTCGGAGGGCGAGAAGCTGATGCACTCGGAATTGAGGCGGAAGGCGACGCCCTCGGCCTCGAGAATCTCGCGCACCGTGTCGGAGACCTCGGGGTCCTCGCGGCCGATCAGGCGCGGCCCCATCTCGACCACCGTCACCGCCGCGCCGAAGCGCCGGTACATCTGGGCGAACTCCAGCCCGATATAGCTGCCGCCGACGATCACCAGGTGTTCGGGCAGCACGTCGAGCTGCATCATGCCGGTGTTGGTCAAGTAGGAGACGTCGTTCACCCCCGGCATGTCGGGCACGTTGGCGCGGCCGCCGACATTGAGGAAGATCTTGGGGGCTTCCAGCACCGCCTCGCCGACCTGAACGGTGGTGGGCGAGGTCAGGCGGGCATGGCCTTCGAAGACGGTGAGGCCGTCCATGCCCTTCAGCCACTTTTCCACGCCGCCGCGGGCGTTGTGGACGACGGTCTGCTGGCGGGCCTTGACCGCCTTCATGTCGACCGCGACCTCGCCTTGCAGCACGACGCCGTAGTCGGCGGCGCGGCGGGCCAGATGTGCGGCGTAGGCGCTGGCGACCAGGGTCTTGGTCGGCATGCAGCCGGTGTTGACGCAGGTGCCGCCGAACAGCTTGCGCTCGACCAGGGCCACCTTCCAGCCGACGGCGGTCAGGCGGCCGGCCAGGGACGGCCCGGCCTGGCCCGCGCCGACGATGATCGCGTCGAACACCTGCGCGGCCATCACGACACCGCCGAGACGATCAGATACGCGCCGCCCAGGGCTACGACGTCCTCGATCAGGGCCGCCGGCGTGTCGCGCTTGAAGGCCTTGGCCAGGCGTCCGCGCGCCTCGGCTCCGCCCAGGGTGCCGATCACGGCCCCAACCACGCCCAGCACGGCGCCGACGATCCACGAGCCGCCGGCGAAGCCGATGGCCGCGCCGGAGAAGCCGCCGCTGACGATCCGCGCCCCGAACTGCGGCGGAACCTTGCGGCTGGGGGTGAAGGGCAGCTGGTCGGTGATCAGCTCGACCGCCGCCAGGGCGGTGAAGATCCAGGTGGCGATATTGCCGCCCAGCCAGGCCAGCGGCGTTCCGGCCAGCGGGATCCAGCCGAGATGCGCGCCCCAGGCGACGGCGGCGGGGGCGGTCATGGCCCGCAGGCCGGCGATCACGCCGATCAGCAGGGCGAGGACGTAGAGGGTCATGCGAGAACTCCCGAGCGTCGCCGCGATCAGGCGCGCCCTGGGAGCAAACCGCAAGCGCAGCGTGCAGGCTTGGACGTTTCGGCTTTGGCGAAAGGGTCGTGCGTCCTTCGAGGCCCGCTGCGCGGGCGCCTCAGGATGAGGAATTCAATGCAACACGATCCTCATCCTGAGGTGCGAGGCGCAGCCGAGCCTCGAAGGACGCACGCCCTATCCGATCCCCTCACCGACCCGGTTGCTCTCAGCCAACGGATACTCCCGCTCCAGCCGATAGGCCGAGCCTTCCTTGGTGCGCCAGCTGGAATAGAGGCCGAAGCGGTCAACGTGGAACGACGGCGAGTGCAGCAGGTTGTTGCGCTGGATCCAGGCGGCCACCTCGGGAACGGTCGCGCGATTCAGATAGGCCAGGGTGACGTGCGGCAGGTAGGTGCGGGTCTCGTGCTTGAGGCCGACATGGCGGACGGCGCTTTCGTTGGCCTTCTGCAGGCGGCGCAGCAGCGGCTGCTCCTCGACCCCCGCCCAGACGGCGTGCATGTCGGGTCCCTCGCCGAAATGGCCGGCGCCCTTCAGCTCCAGGTCGAAGGCCGGCGCCTGGATCTCCGCCAGCGCCTCGTCGAGATCGGCCGCGTCGGGCTCGGCCACGTCGCCGATGAAGCGCAGGGTGATGTGGAAGGCCTCCAGCGGCCGCCAATGGGCGCCCTCGATACCGGACTGGCGGTCTTGCAGGTGCGCGCCGATCTCGGGCGGGACGGCGATCGCGGTGAACAGACGGATCATGCCGCCAGCTTAGACGCCCGGCGGGCAGGGCGTCCATGCGGCTGCGCCCGGACTTCCGCCGGGGAACACAAACCGATAAGGGCGGGCGGCGGCTTCCTCCCCGGCCGTGAGAGTCGAGGACGTTTCCATGTCGCCGTCGCCGCAGATCATCGCGCTCAGCGCCGGATCGCCCAACCTCGTCGAAGGTCAGTGGCCCGACCGGGTGATCGACACCGTCTCGCGCGCCGAACTGCACGCCTTCCGGGTCGATGCGCCCAGGGGCCGGGTGCTGGTCTGCGCCGGCGGCGGCTATCTGCGGCTGATGCTCGACCGCGAGGGCGTCGAGGTGGCCCTGTGGCTCAACGGCCTGGGCTATGACGCCTATGTGCTGGCCCACCGCCTGCCCGGCGCCCCCGCCGACGACGGCGTGCATCCGGCCGACATCGCCCTGACCGACGCCCTGGCGGCGATCGAACAGATCCCGCGCGGCCTGCCGCTGTTCGTCATGGGCCTGTCGTCGGGCGGCCACCTGGCCGGAACCATCGCCTGCCAGCCGGGCGTCGACGCGGCTGGCGTGCTGATCGCCTACGCCCCGATCAACGCCAACCACAGGGACTACAAGGCCCCGGCCGGCAAGCCCGACTATCCGCCGGTAGAGAAGCAAGCCTTCTACGACGCCTGGCCGATCGGGATCGCCGCGCAGCCGCACGGCGTGCCGGCCTGCCCGGTGTTCCTGGCCTACGCCCTGCTGGACGAGGCCGTGCCGGTCGAGCACGCGCTGAACTTCATCAGGACGGCCCGCGACCTGAAGCTCGATCTCGACGCCCACGTGTTCGGAACCGCGCCGCACGGCTTCGCCCTGCGGGAGCTCGACGGCCCGCAAGGCGCCTGGCCCAGCCTGGCCGCCGATTGGATGGCCCGCAAGGCGAGGGGCTAGCGCGGGAGGCCGTCGCTGGCCGATGATGGCGCGCTTGGATAAGGGTTGGTGATGTCCGACGATCCTGACTACAGCCGCGGCTTCGGCGGAGAGGCTCTGGGCGCGCGGCTCCGGCGGGCGTCCGAGCGCATCGACCGGGACGGCGCCCGGGTCTACGCCGCCCACGGCGTGCGCTTCGAGCAGCGCTGGTACGGCGTGCTGCGCCAGCTGATCGAGCATGGCCGGCCGATGGCCGTGGGCGAGATCGCCGCCATCCTGCACATCACCCACGCCTCGGTCAGCGAGACCAGCCGGTCGATGGAAAAGGCCGGGATCATCGCCTCGATCACCGCCGCCGAGGACGGACGCCGGCGCCTGCTGGGCCTGACCGACGAGGGCCGGACCCTGGCGGCGCGGCTGACCCCGCTGTGGAACGCCTTCAACGCCGCCGCCCACGAACTGGACACCGAGGCCGGCGAGGTCACCCGCCTGCTCGACCGCCTCGACGACGCCCTGGAGAACCGGTCGATGTTCGACCGGATCATGGCCCAGATGGCGGCCCGCGAGACCGACGATTGACAGATATGTAGGCACCTACATAAATGGCCGCCGAACGGAGATCGCTGGTCATGACCCCTACCCGACGCGCCCTGCTGGGCGCCCTGCCCGCCATGGCCTGCCTGAGCCGATCGGCGCTCGCCGCGCCCTCTGGAGCGGACTTCTATCGCAACGCCGTCGTGATCAACGGCAACCTGCTCCTGCCCATCGACGACACCAAGCCGCTGGACAAGGAGACCCGCGACCAGATCCGGGCCTCGGGCCTGACGGCGGCGAAGATGACGATCGGCGGCTCGGGCGGCGAGACCCGCGCCGAGGTCGCCGAAGGCATCGCCGGCTTCGACAAGGCCATCAGTCTCAACCCCGACCTCTACATGAAGGTCACGGGGCCGGCCGACTTCGCCCGCGCCAAGGCCTCGGGCCGGCTGGGCGTGATCTATTCGTTCGAGGCGGCCGAGATGCTGGAGGGCGACCTGGCCGCCATCGACCAGTTCCGCGACGCCGGGGTGCTGATCATGGGCCTCAGCTACAACCGCACCACGCCGTTCGCCTCGGGCACGATGTCGAAGGAGTCCACGGGCCTCACCGCCCTGGGCCGCCAGGCGGTAGCGCGGATGAACGCCAAGGGCGTGACCGTCGACGTCAGCCACAGCGACGAGAAGTCGAGCCTGGCCGCCATCGAAGTCTCCGACCGGCCGGTGCTGATCACCCACGCCGGCTGCAGCGCCGTGCACGCCCATCCGCGCAACAAGTCCGACGACCTGCTGCGCGAACTGGCCGACCGCGGCGGGGTGATCGGGATCTACGAGCTGAGCTACCTGACGACCGCGCCGGCCCAGCCGTCGCTGGAGATCTATCTGGCCCACCTGACCCACGCCCTGAAGGTCTGCGGCGAGGATCATGTCGGCATCGGCAGCGACGCGCTGCTGTGGCCCTTCGACACCTCGCCCGAGAGCATGGCGGAGTGGAACAGGAGCCTGGAGGAGCGCAAGGCCGCCGGCGTCGCCGCCCCGGGCGAAGGGCCTCCGCCGTTCGTCACCGAACTGAACCGGCCCGACCGCTGCGCGATCGTCGCCGACGCCCTGCTGAAGCGGGGCTACAAGGCGCGGGTCGCGGAAAAGGTGCTGGGCGGCAATTTCCAGCGGGTCTTCAACGAGACCTGGACGGGGTGAGCCCACCCCTCAATTCGTCATCCCGGGCGGAGGGCCGCGCAGCGGACCGCAGACCCGGGACCCAGGGGACCGGGCTCAGAGGGTCGATCAAACGCCCAGGCGGTGGCCAACACCAATGCGGCGGCCCCTGGGTCCCGGCTCTCCCGCCCGCCTTCGCGGGCGTGCGGCCGGGATGACGATGAATTTGAGCTTTTGAAGCGCCAGGCCGCGATCGCGCGGTCTACTCGTCTTCCGACGGGCCTTCGGGCTCGCCCACCAGGTTCGGCGGATCGGCCAGCACGACGCGTTCGGCCAGCTTCACTTCCGGCGCGGCGGCGCGGGTGAAGGGCAGGTACCAGGTCTGGCCGCCGAGCGGAGGCGTGATCTCGAGCAGGTCGCCGGCCCCGAAGTCCTGCACGCTCTTGATCTTGCCCAGATCCTCGCCGGTGACGATGTGGCGCACGGCCAGGCCGATCAGGTCGGTGAGGTAGAACTCGTCTTCCTCGGGCTCGGGCAGGGCCGAGCGGGGGACGAACAGCTTGAGGCCGCGAAGGGCGTCGGCGGCTTCCTTGGTGGTGATTTCAGCGCAGCGGCAGATCAGGCCGTCCTTGACCGCACGGGCCTGGGACAGGCTCAGAGCGGTCGAACCGTCCTGGCGCAGGAGCCGCTTGAAGCCCTTCAGGGCCATCGGCTCCTCGGTATAGGTCGAGATCCGCACCTCGCCGCGCACGCCGAAGCCGCCGGCCACGCGGCCGACCAGGATCAACGGGTCATCGGAGTGAGAAGTGGGCATCGACGGGAAACTTTCCGGACGAGGCCGGTCTTTGGGGTAGAAAAGAGAATGGCGCCGCCCCCACCAGGAGAGCGGCGCCGTATCCCTTAGCCTTCCGAGGCTTCTTCAGCCGGGGCCTCGGCGGCCGGGGCTTCTTCAGCAGCCGGAGCCTCTTCGGCCGGAGCCGGAGCAGCGGCGGCTTCGGCGGCCGCGGCGGCGGCGGCTTCAGCGGCGGCGGCGGCCGCGGCCTTGGCGTCTTCCTTGGCCTGGGCTTCGGCGGCGACGCGCTCTTCTTCGCGCTGGGCGCGCTCGGCGGTGCGTTCCTTGGCCTTCTTGCCCGGCTCGCCCTTCTTCGGGTTGCTGCCGGCGGTCCAGGTCGACAGGCCTTGGGCGGCCAGGAAGCGCGCGACGCGGTCGGTCGGCTGGGCGCCCTTCTTGAGCCACTCCTGGATCGACTCGACCTTCAGGGTCACGCGAGCCGGGTCGTCCTTCTTGAGGAGCGGGTTGTAGGTGCCGACCTTCTCGATGAAACGGCCATCGCGGGGCGAGTGGCTGTCGGCGATGACGATCGAGTAGTACGGGCGCTTCTTGGCGCCGCCACGGGCGAGACGGATCTTCAGCATTTTCGTTAGTCCTTGGATCTAAAGCTATTTTTTCTTGAACGGATTGAAGCCGGGCGGCAGGCCGCCCAGGCCGGAGAGCGGGTTGGCCCCGCCCCCGAGGCCCGGCAGACCGGGCAGCCCCGAAAGGCCTTGGCCTCCCGTCGCGTTGGGATCGGCCGCGGGCGCCTTGCCGCCGCCGAGGGATTTCAAACGAGCCATGTCGCCGCCGCCGAGCATGCCGGCCATGCGGGCCAGGCCCTTGCCGCCGTCCTTGCTCATCGACTTGAACATGTCGGCCATCTGGCGGTGCTGCTTGAGCAGGCGATTGACCTCGGCCACGTCGACGCCGGCGCCGGCCGCGATGCGGCGCTTGCGCGAGGCGGCCAGCACGTCGGGCTTCTTGCGCTCCAGCTTGGTCATCGAGCTGATGATCGCCTGCTGGCGGCGGAAGATGCTGTCGTCGATGCCGCTGTCGGCGATCTGCTTCTTGACCTTCTGGACGCCCGGCAGGAGGCCCATGATGCCTTCCATGCCGCCCATCTTCTGCATCTGCGAGAGCTGGGCCGACAGGTCGTTGAGGTCGAACTGGCCCTTGGCCAGCTTCTTGGCCATGCGCTCGGCTTCGGCCGCGTCGAGGTCGGCGGCGGCCTTCTCGACCAGCGCGACGACGTCGCCCTGGCCCAGGATCCGGCCGGCGACACGGCGGGCGTCGAAGACGTCGAGCTGGTCGATCTTCTCGCCGGCGCCGAGGAACTTGATCGGCAGGCCGGTGACGTGGCGCATCGACAGCGCAGCGCCGCCGCGGCCGTCGCCGTCGGCGCGGGTCAGGATCAGGCCGGTCAGCGGCAGGCGCTCGTGGAAGGCCTTGGCCGTGCGCACGGCGTCCTGGCCGGTCAGGCTGTCGGCGACCAGCAGGGTCTCGGACGGATTGGCGATGCGGGCGATTTCCGCCGCTTCGCTCATCATCGCCTCGTCCAGCGTGGTGCGGCCGGCGGTGTCGAGGATCAGGACGTCGTAGCCGCTGAGGCGGGCGGCCGTCATGGCGCGCTTGGCGATGTCCGTGGCGCTCTGGCCGGCGACGATCGGCAGGCTTTCGACGCCGACCTGCTGGGCCAGGGTCGCCAGCTGCTCCATGGCCGCCGGGCGGCGGGTGTCGAGCGAGGCGACCAGCACCTTCTTGCGCTCGGTCTTGGAGAGACGCAGCGCCAGCTTGCCGGTGGTGGTGGTCTTGCCCGAGCCCTGCAGGCCGGCCATCAGGATGATGGTCGGCGGGTTCAGCGCCAGGTTCAGGCCGGTGGGGACTTCCCCGCCCAGCATGTCGACCAGGCCGTCATAGACGATCTTGACCACCTGGTCGGCCGGCTTGACCGACCGGATGACGGCTTCGCCGCCGGCGCTTTCCTTGGCCTTGGCGATGAAGTCCTTGACCACCGGCAGGGCGACGTCGGCTTCCAGCAGGGCGACGCGGACTTCGCGCAGGGCTTCGTCGATGTCCTTTTCGGACAGCACGCCGCGACCGCCGAGGCGGTCGAAGACCCCTGAAAGTCGCTCTGTAAGGCCGTCGAACATCTCGAACCTTCAAACCCAAACCAAAGACCAAACGCGATCAGCCCCCGTGGACGATAACGTCGACGGGGGTCCTCGCCGTCCTCGTCCGCATGGGATCCCGGGCTACCGGGGCGGGGTCGTGACGGTGGAGGCGCTGCTGATGAAGCGCCGGAAGTGGGCGCTTATGCCGGGCGGCTGTGGAAAATGCAAGGATTTCGAGTCGCTTGCGGGGCTGCGGCCGGGAAGACACGGTGCGGCCGGAACCGCTCCGACAAGGAAGGCCGAGCCTTTGCCTTTCCGCCTGCGGAGGATTATGGGCTTCATTGAACGCGTTCGACGGGATGCGGTCAGGGATTGGGGTCCCGTTTCTTCTGGTTTGATCGCAAGGACTCCATGTCGACCAAGCGCCTGACCGCCGTGATGGCGGTCGCCCTCGCCCTGCCCGCCAGCGCCCTGGCTCAAGCCCTGCCCTACAAGGACATCGAAGCCCCCTCGACCTGGGAGGTCGATGTCGGCGGCGGTCCCGTCTATGGCTTCAGCCCCGGCGGCAAGGACCCGCACAAGACCAACTTCACCCTCTGGGGCAGCGCCACCTGGAAGGACAAGGTCTACGCCAACGGCCTCGACGGCCTGGGCTACAACGTCGTCAAGCAGGACGACCTGCGCGCCGGCGTGCAGCTGCGCCCGCGCTGGGGCGGTCCGGACGACACCTCGAGCGGCATCGAGAGCCCCGACACCGGCGCGGACCTGGCGCTCTACGCCTATAAGCGCACCTGGAAGGACTGGGTGGTCGGCGGCCGTATCGGCCGCGACGTCACCGGCGTCTCCGACGGCTGGGATTTCTGGGGCTCGGTCTCGCGCCAGGACATCACGCCCGTGGGCCTGCTGCAGTCGATGCTCTACGCCCGCGGCGGCGACAAGAACACCAACCGCACCTTCTACGGCGTGTCGGCCAAGGACGTGGCCGCCGTGCCCAGCCTGACGACGTATGATCCCAAGGCCGGCCTGAACCAGGTGGGCGTCGCCTTCCTGATGATGACCCCGATCGGCGACAAGTACGCGATCGGCACCTTCGCCAACTACGAACGCATCCTGGGCGAGGCCGCCGACAGCCCGCTGACCGAGCGCTACGGCCAGCAGGACGAATACCGCGGCGGCCTGATCGTCGTGCGGCGGTTCATCGGGCGGTAGGCGGCGCAACGCGCCCCTCTCACTCCCGTCATTCCCGCCCTTGTGGCGGGAACCCCTCTGTCAGCCGCAAGGGCGAATGGGGCGGCGTGCGGAGCACGCCGCTTCAGCCTCACG
Organism: Caulobacter sp. GW821-FHT09B11; assembly: GCF_059418205.1. NCBI lineage: Bacteria > Pseudomonadati > Pseudomonadota > Alphaproteobacteria > Caulobacterales > Caulobacteraceae > Caulobacter > Caulobacter sp. GW821-FHT09B11. The sequence continues at coordinate 91,509 of NZ_JBWKPK010000005.1, forward strand.
TGCGGAAGGAACCAGGGTTTCCCGCCACAAGGGCGGGAATGACGGGAGGATGGAGAGGCTAGTTCGGCGACGTCACCGTCGCGCCCTGGGCCTTCAGCCGGTCGAGCACGCCGTTGCTGGGCAGCAGGAACGCCAGGTCCACCACCGCCACCGTCACCCCCGGCCGCTCCAGGGCCTCCGACAGCGCCTTGGCCGACTGGCCGATCTGGTCGTCGAGCAGGCCCGCCCCGCCCGGCGCGCGCAGCAGGCAGCGCTGGGCGGCGCTGGACGAGTAGCGGGCGCGGACGGCCGCGATGTCGCCGTCGGCCCAGTCGCGGCCCAGGGTCTGCGAGCGGGGGGCCTCGTAGTCGATCTCGTTCAGCGCGTCCTTCAGGCAGGCCAGGTTGGCCTCGTCCGACAGCTTGCCGGCGCTGGAGAGCACCGGGCCCAGGCGATACTGGCTCATCGCCTTGATCTTGACGCCCTTGGCCTTGGCCATGCGCTCGATGGTGCTGACCGGCTTGGCCTCCGACAGGCCCGCGGCCTGGCGGAAGTCCGACAGCACCAGGAAGCCCGCCACGGCCGGCTTCCAGTCCTTGTAGGGCACGGCGGTGCGGCGGGCCTGGGTGCGGGCGTTGATGAACCGGGCCTTCACGTCGGGCGGCAGGCGGTCCTCCAGCTTCTTGCCGAAGCCCTGGCGCACCCCGCCCCCGCCGGTCAGCACGAACTTGGTGATCTGCATCGGCCCCACCGAGGCCTCGGGCGGCACCAGCACCAGGCTGGCCTGGTCTAGGGCGCGGTTGAGGCGCGGGCTGTCCCACTTCAGCTGGTGCGGCAGCGGCGCGGCCGAGCCGAGCACATAGAGCTTGGCCCCGTTCTTCTCGACCAGCCACAGGGCCGGGCCCGGCGGCCGGGCCACGACCAGCAGTTCCTCGACCACCGCGCTGCCGGGATCGGTCGGCTGCAGCTCGACGGTGGGCGAAGGGGGCGGCGTCTGGGCCAGGGCCGGAACCGAAACGGCGAAGGCGAGCGCGGCGACGGCGGCGATGCGGGCGGTCTTCGAGGCCATGCGTCGTTCTCCTGCGTAGGCTCGCAGACATAATGCACGTCGGCGGATGGCGAAACGGGGGCCTGAAGGGGGCCCGTCTTGCGCGAAGCGGCCGACGCATGGCTGTCTGCCTGCGCTGTTCGGCGATCCTGGAGGGGGAAACATGCGCGGATTGATGAGCGCGGCCTGCATGGCCGCGGTGCTGGCCGGGGCGATCATGTCGCCGGCCCTGGCCCAGACGACGGCTCCGGCCGCCGCGCCCTCCCCCGCCACGACGGCGCTGAAGACCCTGATCGACGAGCACTGGGCCTGGTGGCTGAAGGGCTCGCCGCTGCAAGCCACCCTGCTGGGCGTGCGGACCTATGACGACCAGCTGGACGATCCGTCCCTGGCCTTCGCCGACCGCCGCGCCGCCGAGGCCGCCGCCTTCCTCAAGCGTCTCGACGCCATTCCCGACGCCGGTCTTTCCCGGCCCGACCGCGTCAACAAGGCGATCCTGCACCGCATGCTGAGCGAACAGGTCGAGGGCAACGCCTTCGGCCAGCGCACCATGCTGTTCTCCAGCATCGGCAGCTGGCACCAGTATTTCGCCGCCCTGCCCGACATGCTGCCGTTCTTCACCAGGGCCGACTACGACAGCTACCTGACCCGGCTCGACCGCTATCCGGCCTACAACAAGGCCTCGATCGAGACGGTCCGCGACGGGCTGAACAAGGGCTATGTCCAGCCGTGCGAGCCGATGAAGGCCTTCGGGGCGACGATCACCGCCTCGATCGCCAAGGATCCGGAGGCTTCGGCCTTCTACAAGCCGTTCAAGGCCAAGAAGCCCTCGACCATCAGCGACGCCGACTGGGCGGCCATGCAGGCCCGGGCCAAGGCCGCGATCACGGCCAAGATCAATCCCGCCTACCAGGCGCTGTCGGACTTCTACGAGAAGGACTACGCGCCCAGGTGCCGGACCAGCATCGGCGCCTCGGCCCTGCCGCAAGGCGCGGCCTGGTACGCCTACCAGGTGCGGGTGATGACCACGACGACCCGGACGCCCGACGAGATCCACCAGCTGGGCCTGTCGGAAGTGGCCCGCATCCGCGCCGAGATGGACGAGGTGGCCCGCAAGAGCGGCATCGCGCCAGACCGCAAGGCCTTCATCGAGAAGCTGCGCACCGACCCCAAGTACTACGCCAAGACGCCGGGCGAGCTGATGCGCGAGGCGACGTTCCTGGCCAAGACCATCGACGGCTGGATGCCCAAGCTGTTCGGAACCCTGCCCCGCCTGCCCTACACCGTGCGCGAGATCCCGGCCGAGATCGCCGAGGGCAACACCACCGCCTATTACAACGCCGGCTTCGCCAGCACCGGCGCGCCGGGGGTCTATTTCGTCAACACCACGCACCTGGACCAGCGGCCGCTCTACGAGATGCCGGCCCTGACGGTGCACGAGGCCGTGCCCGGCCATCACCACCAGATCTCGCTGCAGCAGGAGCTGGACCTGCCGGAGTTCCGCAAGAACGCGGCCTTCTTCACCGGCTTCGTAGAGGGCTGGGGCCTTTATTCCGAGCGCCTGGGCATCGAGATGGGCCTCTACGACACCCCCGAGAAGGACATGGGCCGCCTGTCCTACGAGATGTGGCGCGCCTGCCGGCTGGTGGTCGACACCGGCATCCATTCCAAGGGCTGGACCCGCGACCAGGCCATCGCCTTCATGCTCGACAACACGGCCCTGACGCGCACCAACATCGAGGCCGAGGTCGACCGCTACATCACCTGGCCCGGCCAGGCCCTGGCCTACAAGCTGGGCGAGCTGAAGATCCGCGAGCTGCGGGCGCGGGCCGAGACGGTCCTGGGCCCGAAGTTCGACATCCGCGGCTTCCACGACGCGGTGCTCAAGAACGGCGCCGTGCCGCTGGACGTGCTGGAGACGCAGGTGGACGCCTGGATCGCGGAGAAGAAGGCGGCCTGACCCCCTCTCCCCTTGTGGGAGAGGGTGGCCTCGCGGAGCGAGGTCGGGTGAGGGGTCTCTCAGAAATCAACACTGCGTGCAGCGGTCAGGCCGGGTAAGGCGTCGCAGATCTGAGAAACCCCTCATCCGACGGCTTCGCCGCCACCTTCTCCCGCAAGGGGAGAAAGAAACATATGCGGCGCCGCACAATGACGCGGCGGAAGCGGCTTGATTTTTGGACGAAGTCGTCCATTTATCCCGCGACGCGTCCGCCAGGCGAACATTCGCCCCGTCCGGACGCCCTCCTCTCTTGCAGGATCAGGCCATGGCCGAGGCGAAGAAGAAGAAGCTGGTTCCGATGCTGATCGCCGGCGTCGCCGGCGCGGCCATCCTGGTCGGCGGCGTGTTCTGGTACATCGACAAGCAGCGCTTCGAGAGCACCGACAACGCCTTCGTCCAGGCCGACACCGTCTCGGTCAGTCCTCAAGTCACCGGCTACATCGTCCAGGTCCTGGTCGCCGACAACCAACGGGTCGAGGCCGGCCAGGTGCTGGCCAAGATCGATCCCTCGACCTTCCAGGCCAAGCTGGACCAGGCGATCGCCAACGCCGCCGCGCTCGACGCCGCCATCAAGGGCGTCGACGACAAGGCCATTCTCGAGCAGGCCCTGATCCAGCAGCGCCAGGCCGGCGTGAGCAGCGCCCAGGCCGACGCCGGCCGGGCCCGCGCCGACGTCGAGCGCTACGACGCCCTGGCCAGGCAGGGCTGGGTGTCGCAGCAGAAGGTGCAGACCGAACGCGCCGGCGCCAAGCAGTCGGACGCCGCCGTCGCCAGCGCCCAGGCCGCCCTCGAGGCCGAGCGCCGCACCGCCGGCGCGCTGGGCTCGGCCCGCGCCCAGACCATCGCCCAGGCCGCCGCCGCCCACGCCGCCGTCGACCAGGCCCGCATCGACCTGGAGCGCACCGTGATCCGCGCCCCCGCCGCCGGCGTGGTCGGCGCCCGCAGCGTGCGCCCGGGCCAGCTGGTGCAGCCGGGCACGTCGCTGATGTCGGTGGTGCCGCTGGGCCAGAGCTTCGTGGTCGCCAACTTCAAGGAAACCCAGGTCTCGCGCCTGCGCATCGGCCAGCCGGTCGAGATCAAGGCCGACGCCTTCGGCAAGCAGAAGATCGTCGGCAAGGTCGACAGCTTCGCCCCGGCCACCGGCCAGGAGTTCGCTCTGATCCCGGTCGAGAACGCCGTCGGCAACTTCACCAAGATCACCCAGCGCCTGCCGGTGAAGATCGTCGTCGACCGCAGCCAGCTGGGCGCGGCCCTGCGTCCGGGCCTGTCGGTCGAGGTCAAGGTCGACGTCCGCGACAGCTCCGGCGCCTCGTTCGCCGACGCGGCCCAGGGCCCGCAGGTCGCCCGCCAGGACGCCCCGGCCCCCGCTTCGGCCCAGAACCGCTAAGGCCGCGCCGTCGTGACCGACGCCGCCCTCCCCGCCTCCGCCAGGCCCGCACCGGCCAAGCCGGAAGTCGACTGGACCAAGCTGTTCCTCGGCTTCGGGGCCATGGTCATCGGCCAGTTCATGGCCATCCTCGACATCCAGATCGTGGCCGCCTCGCTGCCGCAGATCCAGGCCGGCGTCGGGGCCAGCGCCGACCAGGTCAGCTGGATCCAGACCGCCTACCTGATCCCCGAGGTCGTGATGATCCCGCTGTCGGGATATCTGTCGCGGCTGTGGGGAACCCAGCGCCTCTACATGGCCTCGTGCCTGGGCTTCATCGTCATGAGCGTGGCGACGGGCCTGTCGTCGTCGATCGACATGATGATCCTGACGCGGGCCCTGCAGGGCTTCATCGGCGGGGCGATGATCCCGACGGTGTTCGCCGTGGCCTTCACCGCCTTCCCGCCCGAACGCCGGATCACCGCCAGCGTCATCATGGGCCTGATCGTCACCCTGGCCCCGACCGTCGGCCCCACCCTGGGCGGCCACCTGACCGAGTGGCTTTCCTGGCGCTGGCTGTTCTTCATCAACGTCCCGCCCGGGATCCTGGTGCTGTTCGCCGTGGCCCGCTGGGGCGACTTCGACAAGGGCGACCCCAGCCTCGCCAAGGGCTTCGACTGGACGGGCCTGGCCGTCATGGCCGCCTTCCTGATGAGCATGCAGTACGTGCTGGAGGAAGGCGCCAAGGAGAACTGGTTCGACGACGACCTGATCCTGGGCCTGACCGTCGTGGCCGTGACCACCGGCGTGGTCTTCATCTGGCGGCAGCTGTCCTACAAGAACCCGATCGTCGAGCTTCGGGCCTTCGCCAACCGCAACTTCAGCATCGGCGTGCTGATGACCGCGATCTCGGGCGCCAGCCTGTTCGGCGGCACCTTCCTGCTGCCGCAGTTCCTCAGCCGCGTGCGGGGCTATTCGGCCTCGGAAGTGGGCACGACCATGGTCGTCTCGGGCCTGTCGATGTTCGCCACCGGCCCGATCGCCGGCCGCATCGTGCGCAAGGTCGATCCCCGCATCCCCATGTGCATCGGCTTCCTGCTGGCGGGCTGGGGCATGTACATGGCCCACGGCGTGACCAAAAACTGGGGTTTCTGGGAATTCGCCGGGGTCCAGGCTTGTCGCGGCGTCGGGGTCATGATCGCGATGATCGCCACCCAGCAGATCACGATGAGCACCCTGCCCCAGCACATGGTCAAGAACGCCTCCGGCCTCGTGAACCTGGCGCGCAACACCGGCGGCGCCATCGGTCTGGCCCTGCTGGCCACCAGCATCACCCAACAGACCGCCCTCTACTTCAACGACATGTCGTCGAAGGTGATGGCCGGCGGCGAGACCTCGACCATGATGGCCGGCCTGGCCGCGCGCATGCAGCAGCTGGGCGTCACCGATCCCGATGGCGCGGCGCGCAAGGCGATCGGCCAGATGCTGAACCAGCAGGCCACCGTGCTGGCCTTCGGCGACAGCTTCACCCTGCTGGCCTACGGCTGCTTCGTCGCCGCCGTGGTCAGCCTGCTGGCGGCCCCGCCCAAGGTGCTGCCGCCGCCGCCTTCGGACGCCCACTGATGCCCAGGATCGCCGGACAGATCGACGTCGCCAAGACCGAAGCCATCCTCGACGCCGCCGTCGAGGTGATCGGCCAGCGCGGCCTTTCCGCCCCCATGGAGGAGATCGCCCGCCGCGCGGGGGTCTCCAAGCAGACGGTCTACAACCACTACGGCTCCAAGGCCGAGCTGGTGAAGGCGCTGATGGCCCGCCGCGTCGCGCGCATAACGGCGCCGCTGCACGAGCCGGGCGCCGTGGACAATCCGCAGGAGGCCCTGGAGGCCTTCGCCCGCTCGATGCTGGAGACGGTGATCACCACCAACGGCTATTCGGTGCTGCGGGTGATCATCCAGGGCGCGGGCGAGATGCCCGACGTCGCCAACGAGGTGTTCGAGGCCGGCCCCCGCCAGGCCCGCCGCCAGCTGGCCGTGTTCCTCGAGACCGAGACGAAGCTCGGCCGCCTGGCCGTCGATGATCCCGAACAGGCCGCCGAGTTCTTCGCCGGCATGGTGCTGGGTCACAGCCAGCTGCGCGCCCTGCTCCGCCTGCCGTCGGACCGCACCCCCGCCCAGTTCGACGCCCAGGCCGCCGCCGCCGCGGCGCGGTTCATGCGGGCCTACGCGCCTTAGCTATCGCCGCATCCAAGCGGGTATGTCCTGCCTGGTGTGAAACACGCGCCAGACCTCGATTTGATCGGACTGCTCGACGTAGAGCACCAGGTACGGATAGCGCCTGAGCGGCCACGTCCGAAGACCGGGCCACTTCAGTTCGTGGGCGTAGCGTGGCGATCCAGCCGCCGGACGAGCGGCAATGGTTCGGTAGGCGTTCTGCAGGGCATCAACGAAACCGACGGCGACGGACGATCCCGCTTCCCGCAAATACCATTCGAACGCCGCGTTGATATCGGCTCTGGCCTTAACGGTGGGGACGACCGGTTTGGCGGTCACTGGCCTTTATGGCCCTGGCGCGCAGTTCATCGAAATAGGCATCATCGGCGGGTGGTCCGAGAGGCGATTGAGCGCCTTCAAGCACCTTTGCTCTGAGGGTCTCGCGATCCTGCTCGCGACGGATCAGTTCGCGCACATAGTCCGCCTCGCCGTCATAGCCTTGAGCGGCGGTCTGCTCCTCGACAAAGGCCTGGAGCATTTCGGGTAGAGCGATGTTCAGCGTGCTCATGCATGCACGCTAACACTGTCGACGCCCATGAAAAAGCCCGGCGGATCGCTCCGCCGGGCTCCTTCGTCAGCGAGAACCGAAGGGGATCAGCCCTCGGCTTCGTCGGGCATGCCCATCATGTGGAAGCCGGCGTCGACGTGGACGACTTCGCCCGTGGTCGAGCGGCCCAGGTCCGAGACCAGCCACAGGGCGGCGCCGGCGACGCCTTCCATCGAGGTGTCTTCCTTCATGGCGCTGAAGGCCCGGCCCTGGGCGATCATGCCGCGGCCGCCGGCGATGCCGGCCAGCGCGAGCGTGCGCATGGCGCCGGCCGAGATGGCGTTGCAGCGGATGCCCTTGGGACCCAGGTCGCGGGCGATGTAGCGGGTCGCCGCTTCCAGGGCGGCCTTGGCCACGCCCATGGTGTTGTAGTTCGGGATGGTCCGCTCCGACCCGAGGTAGGTCATGGTGATCAGCGAGCCGCCGTTCGGCATGATCCTGGCGGCGCGCTTGGCCACGTCGACGAAGCTGAAGGCCGAGATGTTCATCGCCGTGAGGAAGCCCTCGCGGGTGGTGTTGTCGACGAACGAGCCCTTCAGCTCGTCCTTGTTGGCGAAGGCCACCGAGTGCACGACGAAGTCGATCGTGCCGAACTTCTCTTCGATGGCGGCGAAGGCCGCGTCCATCGAGGCGTCGTCGGTGACGTCGGCCGGGATCAGGGTGTTGACGCCGATGCTCTCGGCCAGCGGGCGCACGCGGCGCTCCAGCGCTTCGCCCTGATAGGTGAAGGCCATCTCGGCGCCCTGGGCGGCCAGCTGGCTGGCGATGCCCCAGGCGATCGAGTTGTGGTTGGCCACGCCCATGACGAGGCCCTTCTTGCCCGCCATCAGCTCGCCCTTGGGGAATGCGTAGTCGTCGGCCATAGCTCGGCTCTCCTGGTATCCTTGACCCGCTAGCTAGCAGGACAGGCCGCGCGGCGGAACCCCGGGGAAACGTGAGGTCAGGCGGTATAGACCGACCGCCGCAGCGCTTCGGCGAGCGCGATGGCGATCGTCTTGGGGCCGAGCCCGACCCGCTTTCCGTCCCGCCGCGGCCAGACCCAGCCGCCGGTTTTCAGGTTCGGAGGCAGGCGCACGTGGAAACGGCCCTCCTCGGGACGCGAGTACATCGGCGTGTAGTAGAGGCAGTTCTCGAAATAATAGTGCGTCACCAGCGACCGGCGCGTGGCGCCCGCGCGGCTGATCGCCGTGCCGCCGTGAGCGACGTTGGCGGTCCACACCAGGGCCTGGCCTTTCTTCAGCAGGGCCAGGCGCGGCGGCGTCTCGAACTGGCGGCCGAAGGCGGGCACATAGTGCGTCTCGTAGTCGCCCGGCGCCGGATCGCGGTCGACCACCCCGGCCTCGCGCATGCCGAACACCGGCCGCTTGTGGCTGCCCGGGTGATAGAACAGCGGACCCGCATCGACGGCCACGTCCTCGAGCGCGAACCAGACGCCGCACATGAACCGCTGCGGCTCGCTGTGGAAGTGCACCGCGTCGGCGTGGGCGTGCTGCTCGCTGCCGACGATGAAGTTCAGGGTCTGGAACGGGAAGGGGCGGCGGCCATAGGCCAGGGCCAGCATCTTCTCGACGATCGGCAGGTTCGAGAGGTCCCGCACCGCCGCCGATCGGCGCCAAGCGTCCTGGGCCCGGCGCGCGCCGCCGGCGAAATACTTCTCGGTCTCGGCCACGGCCCGGTCGCACAGGGCCAGGCTCTCGGGGCCGAGATCCAGCACCGCGACCCCGTCGCGATGCAGGTCGGTGACGAACCGGCGTCCGGCCTCGTCGGCGCCCACCTGCGCCAGATAGGTTTCGACGTCCTCGGTCTCGACCCAAGGCGTCGGCGCCTGTTTCGCGTTACGCATGATAACTCGCCGCCCCACAACCAAGTCGGTCATAGCTTGGCGGCGGCCTGGGGATCAACCGGTCGGCGAAACGAAGACGCCGTTTCCACCCACGAAACGTGTTCGCGTGGCCGTACCACGCCCTCAGAAGCGCGGCGTGCGCCGGGTCAGGCGGTGGACGATCGCCGCGGCCAGCTGCTTGGCGGGGATGGCCACGCGACGGCCCGCGCGGCGCGGCCAGCGCCAGCCGCCTGTGGCGATGTCGGCCGGCAGGCGGCGGGCCTGGCGGTCGGCCGTCGACAGCATCGGCGTGTAGTAGACGCAGTCGTCGAAATAGTAGTGCAGCACCAGCGAGCGCCGCGTGGAGTCCGGGTCGAGCATCTTCGAGCCGCCATGGGCCAGATTGGCCGCCCACACCGCGATCTGGCCCTTCTTCAGCATGGCCAGGCTGGGCTGGAAGCCGGCCTCGTCGAGCTGGCGCAGGATCGCCGGGCCATAGAGGTCGTTGTAGTTGGCCGAGGTCGTCTGGCCGTCGGCCGCGCCCGCCTGCGCCATGGTCAGCACCGGCAGGCGATGGCTGCCCGGATAGTAGACCAGCGGTCCGGCCTCGGGCCGCACGTCCTCCAACGCCAGCCAGACGCCGCACATGAAGCCGCCCGGCTCGGCGTGGAAATGCAGGGTGTCGGCGTGGACGTCCTGCTGGCTGCCGCGGTGGAAGTTCAGGCTCTGGAACGGAAAGGGCCTGCGGCCGTAGGCCAGGGCCAGGCGGGCGAGGATCTCTGGATGGGTCGCGACCCGGCGGATGGCCTCGGACCGTCGCCAGGCGTCATGCACCCGCGCCGCGCCGGCCTCGAAATGGTGGGCGGTCTCGGCGTCGATGCGATCGCAGAGATCCAGCAGCTCATCGCCTAGGTCGATGATCGCCAGGCCGTCGCGGGCCAGGTCGCGGGCGAAGGCCTTGTGCGCCTCGGGCGCGTCGGCCTGGGCCAGGCGATCCTCCAGGCCCTCGGACTCGATCCAAGGCGTGGAAGCCTTCGGCGCCGCCGCGCCCGCTACGCGAGATGTCATGTGAAGCACGCCCTGAAACCTCAGGACACTCAATCGACGATCGACCAGATCCGGTCAAGCATCGCGGCGCGCGAAGCGTGGAAGTCGAGATGGTGGTCCTGGCCGCCGGCCGCGCCCAGCAGCGCCGGATCGACCACGCCGGCCGGTCCGAGCAGGGGGGAAAGGTCGTCCTCGAAGGCGAAGCCCTCGGCCTGAGCGGCCTGGCGCAGGCGCTCGCCGGCGCGGACGTGCAGGGCCGTGCGCCGCGCGAGGTCGGGGATTTCCAGCCCCGCCAGGGCCTCGGCCAGGCCGGCCCCGCCGGCAGGCCCGTGCAGGTCGACGATGTGGGCGTTGAGATAGCCGGTCCGCCAGGCGGCGTCCGACAGGGTAGGGGGAAACAGCGACATCACCCGCACGCGGGCGCGGTCGGCGGCCGGCGTCGCCTCGGCCAGGAAGCCGACATAGCGGGCGACCGTCTCGTCGACGAAGGCGTCGAAGCCGGCCTCGTCGAAGGCCCGCTCGCCGGCGGCCAGGCGCTTGAAGGTGTGGACGAACTCGACGTCGACCTGGCCGAACTTCAGCAGGATCGGCAGGTCCTCGACGGCCAGCAGCCGGGCGAGGGCGGCGCGCACGCGCGGACCGGCCCCGGAGCGGCCGCCGTCACCGGCCAGGCCGCGCGCCGAGGCCCCGGTCTCCAGGGTCGCCAGGGGGGCCAGCCAGCGGCCGCCGCGCGATCCGCGGCGCACCAGCATGCGCGAATGGCTGTCGCCCAGCACGGCGTAGGGGCGGGCGCCCAGGGCGCGCAGCGCGGGCAGGCGGGTTTCGAAGGCCGCGCCGGGTCCGCCGGCGGCCAGGCCGGTCAGCGTCCAGACGCCGTCCAGCTTGCGATTGGGCGGCGCGCGGCCCAGCAGGGCCAGGGCCGCGGCCGCCGGGCCGGCCGGAACCGACGGCGACCACAGCAGATCCGCGCCGCGCCGGATCGTGTCCAGAAACGCGGCGCGGGCCAGGTCAGTCGACCTGGCCGAAGATCAGCGTGCCGTTGGTGCCGCCGAAGCCGAAGCTGTTGGACATCACCGCGTCGAGCGGCTTGTCCGACCGCTCGCGCAGGATCGGCAGGTCGGCGAACTCGGGGTCGAGGTTCTCGATGTGGGCGCTCTCGGCGGCGAAGCCGTTCTTGAGCATCAGGATCGAGTAGATCGCTTCCTGGGCGCCGGCCGCGCCGAGGCTGTGGCCGGTCAGCGACTTGGTCGACGAGATCAGCGGGGCCTTGTCGCCAAACACCTCGCGCACCGCGCCCATCTCCTTGCTGTCGCCGACCGGCGTCGAAGTGCCGTGCGGGTTCAGGTAGTCGATGGTGCGGCCGCCGGTCTGGGCCATGGCCAGCTTCATGCAGCGGGCCGCGCCCTCGCCCGACGGGGCGACCATGTCGTAGCCGTCGGAATTGGCGGCGTAGCCGATCAGTTCGCCGTAGATCTTGGCCCCGCGCGCCTTGGCGTGCTCGTACTCCTCGAGCACCACGATGCCGGCGCCGCCGGCGATCACGAAGCCGTCGCGGTCCTTGTCGTAGGCGCGGCTGGCCACGGCGGGGCGGTCGTTGAAGTTGCTGCTCATGGCGCCCATGGCGTCGAACAGGTTCGACAGGGTCCAGTCCAGCTCCTCGCAGCCGCCGGCGAAGACGACGTCCTGCTTGCCCAGCTGGATCTGCTCGGCGCCCGCGCCGATGCAGTGGGCGCTGGTCGCGCAGGCCGAGCTGATCGAATAGTTGATCCCGCGGATCTTGAACCAGGTCGACAGCACCGCCGACGGACCCGAGCTCATGGCCTTGGGCACCGCGAACGGACCGATCCGCTTGGGACCGCGCTCCTTGGTCGTGGCCGCGGCCTCGACGATGACGCGGGTGGACGGACCGCCCGAACCGACGATCAGGCCGGTGCGCTCGTTGGAGACGTCGGCCTCCTCGAGGCCGGCGTCGGCGATCGCCTGCTCCATGGCGATGTGGGCGTAGGCCGTGCCGGGCGCGAGGAAACGCGCCGCCCGGCGATCGACCAGGCCTTCCCACTCGATCTGGGGCGCGGCGTGCACCTGGCAGCGGAAGCCCAGCTCGGCGTATTCCGGCGCGGCGATGACGCCAGACTTGGCTTCGCGCAGCGAAGCCAGCACCTCGTTGGCGTTGTTGCCGATGGACGAGACGACGCCCAGTCCCGTGACGACGACGCGACGCATATCAGTACCTCTTTCTCCCCGATCCGCCGGAGCCGGCTCCTTGCAGAACGGCCGGCTAGCCGGTTGGATCAACCCGCCATCTGTTCGGCCGTGAACAGGCCGACCTTGAGGTCCTTGGTTTCGTAGATGACCTTGCCGTCGGCTTCCAGCACGCCGTCGGCGATGCCCATGACCAACTTACGCATGATCACACGCTTCAGGTCGATCTTGTAGACCACCTTCTTGATGTCCGGCGTCACCTGGCCGGTGAACTTCACTTCGCCGACGCCAAGGGCGCGGCCGCGGCCGGGGGCCCCGGACCAGCCCAGGAAGAAGCCGACCAGCTGCCACAGGGCGTCCAGGCCCAGGCAGCCAGGCATGACGGGGTCGCCGATGAAGTGGCAGCCGAAGAACCAGAGGTCCGGATTGATGTCGAACTCGGCCTCGATATAGCCCTTGCCGTGCGCGCCGCCGTCGGCCTCGATGCGGACAATGCGATCGAACATCAGCATCGGCGGCACGGGCAGCTGGGCGTTGCCGGGTCCGAACAATTCGCCCCGGCCGCAGGCCAGGAGCTCTTCGAAGGTGTAGGCGCTCTTTTGCATGCGAACGCCCCTAGCACGGCGCCGGGGCGGGCCTCAATGTTACATTCGGCGACAATTGGTGAAGACCGCCCATTCAAGCGGCTCTTTTGGGGCGAAGATCGTCCGGGTCAGCGCCCTTCGGAACACTGCAGCGCCTCCTTGGCGCCCCAGAACTCGCCCTCTGGCGCCCAGCCCGAGGCCCCGTCGGCCTTCAGCTTGCACCAGCCCTTCTCGCACTTGTCGAGCGTGGCGATCGAGCGGCCGCGCAGATAGGCGCTGATACGCGACTCGGCCTTGGGCGAGGCGCGCAGGGGTAGGGGACTGTCCTGCACGCGAATGGCGGTGCGGCGGCCGTCGGTGGTGCGCTTGTGCACCCAGGCCAAGCCGCCCTCGGGATCGCAGATCCTGCGCCACTCGCGGGTTTCGGCCACCACCTGCACCGGCAGGCCCTTGGCCTTGTAGATCCACAGCAGGCGGTGCTGCTCGTCCGGACCCTGGCGCGCATTGACCTCGCCGTATTTCAGCACGACGTAGCGCGGCACCGGCAGGCCCGACGGGGTGGTGGTCGGCGGCTGGGCGAGCGCGGCGCCCGCCGCCAGCAGGGCGGCGACCGGGATCAGACCGCCCAAGCCGCGAAAACCACCAAGCGAACGATGTTTGCTTTTCACCGGCATGTTGCTTGGCCGCTTCCGGCCCCTTTGCTACAGATTTGGAACGCCCGTCAGGGAAGGCTTTTCAGACCGCCCATGCCCGTTCGCAAGCTCAAAGTCGTCGTCACGCGCAAGCTGCCCGATCCCGTCGAGACGCGGATGTGCGAGCTGTTCGACACAGAACTGAACCTGGCCGACAAGCCCCTGACGCCCGACGAGCTCGTCGACGCCATGGGACGAGCCGACGTGCTGGTGCCCACCATCACCGATCGGATCGACTCGCGCCTTCTGTCGCGATCCGGCGAACGGCTCAAGCTGATCGCCAATTTCGGGGCCGGGGTCGACAATATCGACGTCGCCACGGCCAACGCCCGCGGCATCATCGTCACCAACACCCCCGGCGTCCTGACCGAAGACACCGCCGACCTGACCATGACCCTGATCATGGCCGCAGCGCGCCGCGTGGTCGAGGGGGCCGAGGTGGTCAAGGCCGGCGACTTCCACGGCTGGTCGCCGACCTGGATGCTGGGCCGCCGCCTGTGGGGCAAGCGCCTGGGCATCGTCGGCATGGGTCGCATCGGCCAGGCCGTGGCCCGCCGCGCCAAGGCCTTCGGCATGCAGGTGCACTATCACAACCGCAAGCCCGTCAGCCCGCGCATCGCCGAGGAGCTGGGCTGCACCTACTGGGAAAGCCTCGACCAGATGCTGGCCCGGATGGACATCATCTCGATCAACTGCCCGCACACCCCGGCCACCTACCACCTGCTGTCGGCCCGTCGCCTGAAGCTGCTGCGGCCGCACGCCATCGTCGTCAACACCGCCCGCGGCGAGGTGATCGACGAAGGGGCCCTGGCCAACATGCTGGCGCGCGGCGAGATCGCCGGCGCGGGCCTGGACGTCTACGAGCACGAGCCGGCCATCAATCCCAAGCTGCTGAAGCTGCCCAACGTCGTGCTGCTGCCGCACATGGGCTCGGCGACGGTCGAGGGCCGCATCGACATGGGCGAGAAGGTCATCGTCAACGTGAAGACCTTCATGGACGGCCATCGCCCGCCGGACCGCGTGATCCCGGCCATGCTGTAGGCGAGAGCCTTCGGCGGCGGACAACTTGACCTTGTCCAAGGCCAAGCTTTAGCTAGACCCCTGTATCGGGGGTTCAGAGTTCGATGATTTCGCGTCGCGGCGTCGTGGGGGGCGCTTTTGGCGTGCCGGCTATCCTGTCGGCCTGGGGTTCGATGGCGGCGGAGTCCCCGCAGGGACCGCCCAGCCTGGACGAGCTGCTCAAGCCCTCGCGGGTGCGCAGCGCCGCCCTGTCGCCCAACGGCGAGAAGATCGCCCTGCTGGCGTTGCAGGACATCGACGGCAAGAAGATCGCCACCGTCACCTTCCTGAAGGCGGCCGATCCCGCCGACGGGCCCAAGACCATCCGCATCGGCTCGATCAATGTCGAGCGGATCGCCTGGGCCAACGACGAGCGGCTGCTGATCTGGATCAACAACAGCAACGCCGCCTCGTTCACCTCGACCGGCTCGCGGATCGGCGGCTCGTACGGCGGCCTTTCGGTGCGTCGGATCCTGGCGATCAATGTCGGCGGCGGCGACGAGGTCGTGCTGTTCGGCAACAAGCGCATCAAGCTGCGCGAGAACTTCGACCTCGGCTATGTCGTCGACATGCTGCGCGACGACCCGCGCCACGTGCTGATGGCGGTGTGGGAACTGACCCGCGACGCCCTGGGCGTCTACAAGGTCGATGTCTACACCGGCGAGGCCGAGCTGGTGGAGTACGGCGGCAGCTCCACCCGCGGCTGGGACGTGCAGGACGGCCGGCCGGTGCTGCGCTACGACTTCAACAGCCGCGGCTCGGTGCTGTCGCTGTTCGGCCGCCCGCCCGGCGACGACAAGTGGACCTTCATCCGCAAGATCCGTCGCAGCGAGTGGGAGAAGATGGACTTCGAGGTGCTGGGCGCCTCGCCAGAGCCGGGCGTCCTGCTGGTCGCCAACCGCCTGGAAGACGGCGAGGCCCGGATCCTGCGCAAGTTCGACCTGCGCACCTTGAGCTTCGGCGAGACCGTCTCCGAGCGCCTCGGCCGCGACCTGGAAGACGTGCTGGTCGACGAGAAGGGCCGCTTCGTCGGCGCCCGCTATACCGACGACCGCGTCGTCTATCAGTTCGCCGACCCGAAGATGAACGCCCACTACAAGGCGATGAACGCCTTCTTCGGCAACGAGGCCAACGTCTATCTGACCGGGGCCAGCGCGGACGGCCAGCGCCTGCTGGCCTATGTCTATGGGCCGCGCCTGCCCGGCTCGTTCTTCTTCTACGACAAGCAGGCCAAGCGCTTCGAGGCCCTGGGCGAGCGCCAGCCGTGGCTGACCGAGGCGCGCCTGGCGCCGATGGAGACGCTGGACGTCGCCACCCGCGACGGCGTCAAGCTGCGCGGCTACCTGACCCGGCCGCTGAAGCCCGGCCCGCATCCGCTGGTGGTGCTGCCGCACGGCGGGCCCGAGATCCGCGACAGCGTGGAGTTCGACCTCTTCGTCCAGAGCTTCGCGGCCCAGGGCTGGATGGTGCTGCAGGTCAATTTCCGCGGCTCGTCCGGCTATGGCCGCGCCTTCGTCGAGGCCGGCCGGCGACGCTGGGGCGACCGCATGCAGGAGGACATCGAGGACGCCGTCGAGCAGGTGGTCAAGGCCGGCGGCGTCGCCCCCGGCAAGATCGCCATCTGCGGCGCCAGCTACGGCGGCTATGCGGCCCTGATGGGCGCGGTGCGCAAGCCCGAGCTCTACAAGGCCGCCGTGTCGATCGCGGGCGTGTCGGACCTGCTCGACATGCTGGCCTATGAGCGCGAGGACGGCGACGACTCCCCGTCCTACAAGTACTGGGTCGAGACGATCGGCGACCCGGCCAAGGACAAGGCCATGCTGGAAGCCGCCTCGCCGGCCCGCAACGCCGCCAAGGTGGCCGTCCCGGTGCTGCTGATCCACGGCGCCGACGACGGCATCGTGCCGGCCCGGCAGTCGCGGATCATGGCCAAGGCGCTGCGCGACGCCGGCAAGACCGTGCAGCACGTCGAACTGCGCGACATCGGCCACCGCAACTGGGACGAAGCCGCCTTCAAGGCGGTGCTGAACCCCGCCATCGCCCACCTGAAGACGGCCTTCGCCTGAGGGACGATGGCCGAGATCTTGCCGCCCTATGCGCCGCAGCTGGGGCAGGCCGGGTCCGCGCCGATCCGCACCGTGCGGGTCTCGGCCGCCAGGGCGTCGTAGATCAAGAGGCGTCCTGACAGCGGCTGGCCCGCCCCGGCGATGATCTTCACCGCCTCCAGCGCCATCATCGAGCCGATCACCCCCGCCAGCGCCCCGACCACGCCGACCAGGGCGCAGGTCTCGGCGTCGGGCGGAACCTCGGGCACCAGGCAGCGATAGCAGGGCCGGCCGTGGAACACCCCGACCTGGCCGGTCCAGCGGCCCAGGGCCCCGCTGACCAGGGTCTTGCCCTCGGCCAGGCAGGCGTCGCTGACGGCGAAGCGGGTGGAAAAATCGTCGGCGCCGTCCAGCACGATGTCGTAGCCGCGGACGATCTCGCGGGCGTTGGCCGCGTCCAGCCAGACGGGGTGGGGGACAACCGTGACGTTCGGATTGAGCGCAGCCAGATGCTGGGCGGCGGCTTGGACCTTCAGCTTGCCGAGGTCAGTCTCGGCGTAGAGCACCTGCCGCTGCAGATTCGACAGCGACACCGTGTCGGCATCGATCAAACCGATCGTGCCAACGCCGGCGGCGGCCAGGTAGAGGGCCGCGGGCGCGCCCAGGCCCCCGGCGCCGACCAGCAGCACCCTGGCCGCCTTCAACCTTTGTTGCCCCGGCCCGCCGATCTCGCGCAGCACCAGGTGGCGGGCGTAGCGCTCGACTTCGCGTTCCGAAAAGCTCATGGCGCTTGACCCTCCAGGCCGGCCTCGCCACATGCGAAGCCATGCAAAGCTCGAACTCGTTCCCCGACTGGCACGGCACCACCATTCTCGCGGTGCGCAAGAACGGCCAGACCGTGATCGCCGGCGACGGACAGGTCTCCATGGGGCCAACCGTCGTCAAGGGCAACGCCCGCAAGGTGCGCCGCCTGGCCGGAGGCGCGGTCGTCGCCGGCTTCGCCGGGGCCACGGCCGACGCCTTCACCCTGATCGAGCGGCTGGAAGCCAAGCTCGAGCAATATCCCAACCAGCTGGCCCGGGCCTGCGTAGACCTGGCCAAGGACTGGCGCACCGACCGCTACCTGCGCCGTCTGGAAGCCATGCTGCTGGTGGCCGACAAGGACGCCATCTACACCGTCACGGGCGTCGGCGACGTGCTGGAGCCCGGCGAAAGCCCCGGCGGCGGCGCGGTGGCGGCCATCGGCTCGGGCGGCAACTACGCGCTCGCGGCGGCAAAGGCGCTGATCGACCAGGACCTGACGGCGGAAGAGATCGCCCGGCGCGCAATGGCCATCGCCGCCGAGATCTGCGTCTACACCAACGGCAACCTGACGGTGGAAGGGCTGTAGCTTCCTCACCTCCGTCATCCCGGAAAGCGCGCAGCGCTTATCCGGGACCCAGGGGACCGGGTTCGACGACAGGGTTGACCGCCTCTGTGGGCTGCCGGCGCAATGCGAGCCGCCCCTGGGTCCCGGCTCTTCGCTTCGCTACGGCCGGGATGACGGATTAAGGTGCGCAGGAGGCCCTGACCATGCTCAAGCTGTTGCCGCCCGCCCTGATCGCCATCACCTTGGCCACCCCCGCGTTCGCCCAGGAGATCTCCGCCGCCCCGGTCGAGGCCGCCGAGCGCGCCTTCGCCGCCGACGGCCTGGCGCTGGGGATCGGGGGCTCGTTCCTGAAACACATGGCCGACGACGCCATCGTCTTCGCCCCCGGCCCGGTGAACGCCCGCGAGTTCTACGAGAAACGTCCGGGGACAAACGAGCCCAAGCTCTTCTGGTGGCCGCAGAAGGTGGTCATCGCCCGCTCCGGCGACCTTGGCCTGTCGCTGGGTCCCTGGAGCATCGACGACAAGCGCGGCGGCTACTACGCCACGATCTGGCGCAAGGGCGCGGACGGGTTGTGGAAGTGGGTCTATGACGGCGGGGCGCAGGCCGATCCCGGCAAGGCCCCCGGTCCGGACGCCGCCGCCCAGGTCGGCCCGCTGGCGCCCGCCGGTGCGCAATCCCAGGCCAAGGGCTTCGAAGAGGCCCGCGCCGCCGAAGCCGCCCTGGCCGCCGCCGCCGCGACCAACGCTCCGGCCGCCTACAAGGCCGCTCTGACGGACGACGCCTGGCTGCTCGGCCCGAAAGAGACCAAGGCCTTGGCCGGAAACGATCTTTCAGCCCGCCTGGCCCTGCGTCCGGCCGCCATCGCGCTGCGCCCGCAAGGCGGTGGCGCGTCCGCCGCCGGCGACTTCGTCTGGACCCACGGCGAAGCCAGTTGGAGCGGACCGGATAACAAACCCGTGGCGGCGCACTATATGCACGTCTGGCAAAGGCGCGCCGAAGGTTGGCGCCTGATCTTCGAGACCCTGATCAACGACACATGACCGAGTTCTCCCCCCGCGAAATCGTCTCCGAACTGGATCGCTTCATCGTCGGCCACGCCGAGGCCAAGCGCGCCGTCGCCGTGGCCCTGCGCAACCGCTGGCGCCGCCGCCGCACGCCGGCCGACCTGCAGGACGAGATCACCCCCAAGAACATCCTGCTTATCGGCCCCACGGGCGTCGGTAAGACCGAGATCGCCCGGCGCCTCGCCCGCCTGGCCCAGGCGCCGTTCCTGAAGGTCGAGGCCACCAAGTTCACCGAGGTCGGCTATGTCGGCCGCGACGTCGACCAGATTGTCCGTGACCTGGTGGAAAGCGCCCTGGGCATGGTCCGCGACAAGCGGCGAGCCGGCGTGAAGGCCAAGGCCGAAGCGGCCGCCGAGGATCGCATCCTCGACTCTCTCACAGGTCCCGGCGCCGGCGCCGCCCGCGACAGCTTCCGCAAGAAGCTGCGGGCCGGCGAGCTGGACGACAAGGAGATCGAGCTGCAGCTGCCCGACAGCGGCGGCGGCGGCATGTTCGAGATCCCCGGCCAGCCGGGCGCCTCGGTGCTGAACCTGTCTGAGATGATGAAGTCGTTCGGCGGCGGTCGCACCAAGACCCACAAGACCACGGTCTCGGGCGCCTGGGCCCCGCTGATCGCCGAGGAGAGCGACAAGCTGCTCGACCAGGAAGCCCTCACCCAGGAAGCCCTGGCCCTGGCCGAGAACCACGGCATCGTCTTCCTCGACGAGATCGACAAGGTGGCCAGCAGCTCGCAGCGCTCGGGCGCCGACGTCAGCCGCGAAGGCGTGCAGCGCGACCTGCTGCCGCTGATCGAGGGCACGACGGTGTCGACCAAGTACGGGCCGGTGAAGACCGACCACATCCTGTTCATCGCCTCGGGCGCATTCCACGTGGCCAAGCCCAGCGACCTGCTGCCCGAGCTTCAGGGCCGCCTGCCGATCCGCGTGGAGCTGAAGGGCCTGACCCGCGACGACCTGCGCCGCATCCTCACCGAACCGGAAGCCAACCTGCTGCGCCAGCACCAGGCGCTGATGGCCACCGAAGGCCTGACGCTGGTCTTCACCGACGAGGCCATCGACGCCCTGGCCGACGCGGCCGTGGCCGTCAACGGCTCGGTCGAGAACATCGGCGCCAGGCGTTTGCAGACGATCCTGGAAAAGGTGGTCGAGGAGATCAGCTTCTCGGCGGCGGATCGCGGCGGCGAGACCGTGACCATCGACGCGGCCTATGTGAAGGAACGCGTCGGCGCCCTAGCGGCGAACGCGGATCTCAGCCGGTATATTCTCTAGATCCCTCTCCCCTTGCGGGAGAGGGTGGCCTCCCGGAAGGGAGGTCGGGTGAGGGGTCGAAGAGCGAAACCGCTGCGACAGCGGTGGATGCATGGCGCCGAACCGACAGGGTTATCGACCCCTCATCCGTCGACTTCGTCGACACCTTCTCCCGCAAGGGGAGAAGGATACACTGCACAAAGAAAAGCCCGGGCGTCGCCGTCCGGGCCTGAAGTCAGAGGGGACTTACTAGGGGATACGAGGGTGAAATGCGCATGGCCGCGCTTTCGTTCCACAACCCCTGCGACATTAAGTCTTCGTTCGTAAACCGCGCCGACGGCCCGGCTCGGTAAACGCCCCTTAACCAAACCGGCCCACAAGATCGCTCCGTACGACTCTGGAGTGGTTCATGGCGCGAGTTGCGCGGCGATCGAATGTGGAGCTGGTCTGGGAAGCGGTCCGCTACGGCTGGGCGCAACCTTGGACGGCCCGGTTCCGGGGCGGCGTGCTGGCCGTGCTGGGCGCTGGCCTGTTGCTGTCGCTGGCCACCTATGACGCGGCCGATCCCAGCTTCAACGCCGTCAGCAGCGCGCCGGCGACCAACGCCCTGGGCGGCGCGGGCGCCATGGTGGCCGACGTCGTCGTGCAGTCGCTGGGCCTGGCCGGCTGGATCGCCGCGATCATGATGCTGGTCTTCGGCCTGGCGCGCACCGCCCAGCCCGATCCCGACGCCCACCGCAAGGAACTGCGCATGCGCGCCGGCGTCGGCGTGGCCGGCCTGCTGGCCCTGGCCGGCTTCCTGACCATCCTGGCGCCGCCCGCCGTGTGGCCGCTGGCCAAGGGCCTGGGCGGCTTCTGGGGCGACGGCCTGTTGAACCTGATCGGCGGGATCTTCGGCTTCGCCCACATTCCCGGCGCGCGGATCATCGCCGCCCTGCTGCTGCTGGTCGGAGCCGTGATCGGCGTCGGCTACGCCCTGGGCGTTCGCCGGGTCGATCCCGAAAGCGTCATGGCCCTGATCGCCCGCCTGACCGCGCCCCGCGAACGCGCCCCGCGCCAGCCCGAGCCCGAACCCGTCCGCGCGCCCCGCGCCAAGACCGCCGCCGCGCCGCGCCGCGCCGTCCGCGAGGCCATCGAGGCGATCGACGACCAGCCCGCACCGACCCAGCGTCGCGGCGCCCGCGCGCCCGCCCCGGTCGAGGACGGTGACGACGAGATCCCCGTCGCGCCCCAGCCCGCGCCCCGCGCCAAGGCCGCACGTCCGGCCCCGCCGCCGGTGGACGACGAGGACGACTTCGCGCCCAGCTTCGACGCCCGCCCGCTGGCCATCCGCCAGCCCAAGGCCCCGGCCGCCACCAGCGGGCGCGAGCTGCGCGAACAGCAGAAGACCTTCGACTTCGAAGAGGACGAAGACGGCTTCCAGCTGCCGGAACTGGCCATGCTGGCCAAGTCCAAGCCGCGCTCGTCGGAGTTCGACGAAGGCGCCCTGCGCCAGAACGCCCGCCTGCTGGAAAGCGTGCTGGCCGAGTTCGGCGTGAAGGGCCAGATCGACCAGATCCGCCCCGGCCCCGTCGTGACCATGTACGAGCTGGTGCCGGCCCCGGGCGTCAAGACCGCCCGCGTCGTCGCTCTCGCGGACGACATCGCCCGCTCGATGAGCGTGATCTCGTGCCGCGTGGCCGTGGCCCAGGGCCGCAACGCCATCGGCATCGAAATGCCCAATTCGCGTCGCGAGACCGTCTATCTGCGCGACCTGCTGTCGAGCGCCGACTACGACAAGGCCAGCTCGATCCTGCCCATGGCGCTGGGCGAAACCATCGGCGGCGAGCCCTATATCGCCGACCTGGCCAAGATGCCCCACCTGCTGATCGCCGGCACCACCGGGTCGGGCAAGTCGGTCGGCGTCAACGCCATGATCCTGTCGATCCTCTACAAGCTGCCGCCCGAGAAGTGCCGCTTCATCATGATCGACCCGAAGATGCTGGAACTGTCGGTCTATGACGGCATCCCGCACCTGCTGGCCCCGGTCGTTACCGACCCAAAGAAGGCCGTCGTGGCGCTGAAGTGGACCGTCCGCGAGATGGAGGACCGCTATCGCCGGATGTCCAAGATCGGCGTGCGCAACATCGGCGGCTACAACGAGAAGGCCAACGAGGCCCTCGAAAAGGGCGAGCACTTCGAGCGGACCGTCCAGACCGGCTTCGACGACGCCGGCCGCCCGATCTACGAGACCGAACAGATCCGTCCCGAGGCCATGCCCTATCTGGTCGTGGTCATCGACGAGGTCGCCGACCTGATGATGGTGGCCGGCAAGGACATCGAAGGCGCCGTCCAGCGCCTGGCCCAGATGGCCCGCGCCGCCGGCATCCACCTGATCATGGCGACGCAACGCCCGTCGGTCGACGTCATCACCGGCACCATCAAGGCCAACTTCCCGACCCGGATCAGCTTCCAGGTCACCAGTAAGATCGACGCCCGCACCATCCTGGGCGAGCAGGGCGCCGAGCAGCTGCTGGGCCAGGGCGACATGCTCTACATGGCCGGCGGCGGCCGCATCACGCGCCTGCATGGCCCGTTCGTGTCGGACGGCGAAGTCGAGCAGGTCGCCAAGTTCCTGCGCGACCAGGGCATCCCGCAATACCTGGAAGAAGTCACCGCCGGCGGCGACGAAGAGCAGGAGGAGGCCATCGAAGGCGCCTTCGCCGGCGAGGGCGGGGCCAACGACCTCTACGACCACGCCGTGGCCGTGGTCACCCGCGACCGCAAGGCCTCGACCAGCTACATCCAGCGCCGCCTGCAGATCGGCTACAATCGCGCAGCCTCGCTGATGGAGCGGATGGAGAAGGAAGGCGTCGTCGGCGCCGCCAACCACGCCGGCAAGCGCGAGATCCTCGCGCCCCCGCCGCCGGCGCTTTGATCCCTCTCCCCTTGCGGGAGAGGGTGGCCTCGCGGAGCGAGGTCGGGTGAGGGGTCTCTCAGAACTCAACACCGCGTGCAGCGGTCAGGCCGGGTGATGCGTCTCATGTTTGAGAGACCCCTCATCCGTCGGCCTTCGGCCGCCACCTTCTCCCGCAAGGGGAGAAGGATCAGAACGAAACCTCCACCGTCCCGCCGGCGTTCTCACCAGCCCCAACCTGAACGGCCCTTCATCGCAGCGCCGGAAAACGGCCCCGCCATGGCCTTTCCCGCGACGCGCGGGCAGGGCAAAGGTGGAGTTGAAGGAGTTCGCATGACCAAGACCGATCCGAACCGTCGTTTCCTGCTCGCCGCCGGCGGCGCGGGCCTGGCGGCCGCCGCTTTCGGCGCCCCGGCCTTCGCCCAGGACCTCAGCGACGAGGACAAAGCGCTGATCGCCAAGGCCACCGCCTATATCCAGGGCCTGTCCAACGCCAAGGGCCGCTTCGTGCAGACCGATCCGCGCGGCGTCACCACGCAGGGCACGCTGTGGCTGCAACGCCCGGGCAAGGCGCGGTTCGAGTATGACGGCCCCAACGGCCTGCTGGTCGTCAGCAACGGCAGCGCCGTCAACATTTTCGACAGCCGGCTGAAGACCTTCGAGAGCTATCCCCTCAGCCGCACGCCGCTGGCCCTGCTGCTGGCGCGCGAGGTGCGCCTGGATCGCGGCGTGAAGATCACCGGCGTGCGCAAGCTGGCCGACGGCTTCACGATCGTCGCCCAGGACGCCCGCCGCCAGACCCTGGGCCGGCTGGAGATGAATTTCAGCAACGAGCCCGAACTGATCGGCTGGACCATCAGCGACGTGAAGGGCGGCCAGACCCGCGTGCGGCTGTCGGGCCTGGAGAAGATCGGCGCGATCGATCCGAAGTTGTTCGTTCTGCAGGACCCTCGCCGCAGGGTTGGTAAAACCCCGACCGGATGACCGCCGGACCGGCTCCTTTTGTGACATTCTCACAACATGCAAGTCTGAAGCGCTTTTTCTCTTGAACTAAAAATTTCGCCGTGGCACTTTTACCACGCATGGCGATGAGCGCCCGACCCGCTCTTCGCAAACCGTGCCGGATCTATCCCCTCCCGGCGGCGGCATGAGAGACCTGACTTTCGCCCGGACGCCCCTCGCGTCCGGGCGTTTTTCTTTGTGGTCCGTCCCCGGCGAGGGTAGGGGAGCGGCATGCGCCTCCGTATCGCCACCTGGAACGTCAATTCCGTCCGCCTGCGCGCCGAACAGGCCGCCCGCTTCGTCGACGAAGCCGCGCCCGATGTCCTGTGCATGCAGGAGATCAAGTGCCAGGACGGCGAGTTCCCGCGCGAGGCCTTCGAGGCCATGGGCCTGCCGCACATCAAGATCGCCGGCCAGAAGGGCTGGCACGGGGTGGCCATCGCCTCGCGCCTGCCGATCGAGGACACCCCGACCCTGATGAACTGCCGCGAGGGTCATGCCCGCTGCGTGGCGGTGAAGGTGGCCGGGGTCGAGATCCAGAACTTCTACATCCCGGCCGGCGGCGACCTGCCCGACCGGGTCGCCAACCCGAAGTTCGACCACAAGCTGGATTTCTACGAGACCCTGACGGCCGCCCTGAAGAAGCGCGACCCCAAGGCCCCGTTGATCGTCACCGGCGACCTGAACATCGCTCCTGGCGAGAACGACGTGTGGAGCCATCGCCAGATGCTGAAGGTGGTCAGCCACACCCCGGCCGAGCTCGAGGCCTTCGACGCCTTCATCAAGTCGATGGACCTGCTGGACCTGCCGCGCCTGGCCACGCCCGAGCCGGAAAAGCTGTTTAGCTGGTGGAGCTACCGCGCCGCCGACTTCCGCAAGTCCAACCGCGGCCTGCGTCTGGACCACATCCTCGCCAGCCCCGGCCTGCGCGAGGCGGCGATCATCGACGGCAAGGTCTCCTCGCGGGTGCACGACAACGTCCGCGAATGGGAGCGTCCGAGCGACCATGCGCCGGTGACGGCGGATCTGAAGGTCTGATCCGACCGAAGCCGTCCCTTTTCACCTTCTCCCATAGGGAGAAGGAGGGGCCCGCGCCGCAGGCGTGGGAGGATGAGGGGTTAAGGCGTCGGCCGGCGTGCCGGCACGAACTTTGGATAAATCGGCGAGGGTTGTAACCCCTCACCCTCCCACCGCTTCGCGGCGGGCCCCTCCCTCTCCCTATGGGAGAGGTTGAGTTAAGCTACTCCGCCGGCGTCGCCAGTTCCGGCAGGTCGAACTTCAGCCAGACGGCCTTGTCCTTCAGGGTCGACTTGACCCAGTCGGCGTGCGCGGCGCGCTCGGCGTCGGTCGAGCGGAAGGGCAGGGGGCGCGGGCGGGCGCCGTAGCCGCCGGCGCGGGCGGCGCTGACGGCGTTCACCGCCACGGCGTGGGTCAATTCGAGGGCGCGTTCCTTGCCGCCCTGCAGTTCGAGATAGACCTCGGCCAGCAGGTGGGAGTCGATCAGCGCCCCGTGCTTGTCGCGGCTGTCGAGGCTGATCTTGAAACGTTTGCACAGCGCGTCGAGCGAGTTGTACATGCCCGGAAAGCGCTTCTTGGCCATGGCCAGGGTGTCGATCCACCGCTCTTCCGGCAGCGGCGCGCGGCCGCACTTCTCCAGCTCGAAATTGACGAAGCTGCGGTCGAACGACGCGTTGTGGGCGACCACGACGCTGTCGCCGACGAATTCCAGGAACTTGTCGGCGATCTCGTGGAACTTCGGCTTGCCGGTCAGGAAGGCGGCCGACAGGCCGTGCACCTTCTCGGCCTCGGCCGGCATGTCGCGCAGCGGGTCGCAATATTCGTGGAACGAGCGGCCGGTGGGCATGAAGTCCACCACCTCGATGCAGCCGATTTCGACCAGGCGGTCGCCCGTCTTCGGATCGAAGCCGGTCGTTTCAGTATCGAGGATGATTTCCCGGGCCATGGCCTTTCAATGAGCCGGTTCGAGTCCGGCATCAAGCGTGGGCGGAGGTTCTCAACAGGGTCAGGATGTCGCGCACCTGGTCCTCGGCGGCCTCCAGGCCCCGGCCCGTATCGATGACGAAGTCGGCGCGAACCCGCTTTTCGGCGTCGGGCAGCTGGCGGGCGAGAATCGCCTCGAACTTTTCGGCGGTCATGCCGGGCCGGGCCAATACGCGCTCGCGCTGGATATCGGCAGGGGCGCTGACCACCACCACCTTGTGGACGTTCTTCTGGCCGCCGGTCTCATAGAGCAGCGGCACGTCGAGCACGACGATCCCGTGCCCCTCGGCCTGCGCCTTCTCGAAGAAGCCGATGCGGTGGGCGCCGACCAGCGGATGGACGATGGCCTCCAGCTTCTCCAGCGCCTCCGGATCGCCGACCACCTGGGCGCTGAGCTTCGCCCTGTCGATCGCGCCATCCACGACAACGCCCGGAAAGGCCGCCTCGACCGGTCCGACGGCCGCGCCGCCGACCGAATACAGGGCATGCACGGCGGCGTCGGAATCATAGACCGGCGCGCCCTGGGCCTCGAACATCTTGGCCGTGGTCGACTTGCCCATGCCGATGGAGCCGGTGAGGCCGAGGATGATCACTTCACCGACGCTCCCAGATGCGCCAGGGCGATGGCGCGCACATCGACATCCGCCGGCGGGGCCTGGCCGAAGAAGGCCTCGAACGACGGCACGGCCTGCAACAGCAGCATTTCCAGCCCGTCCACCGTCGCGCGGCCGGCGGCCTGCGCGCGTTGCAGGAACTCGGTGCGCAGCGGCTTGTAGACCATGTCCATCACCACGCAGCCTTGCGGCGTCAGCGACAGATCGGCCGGCGGACCTTCGCCGCCGCCCAGGCCCAGCGACGTGGCGTTGATCACCAGGCCGGCGTCGGCCAGAAGGGCGGGGAGGGCGTCCTCGCCGGCGGCCGTGACCTTGTCCACAAGCGCGTCGGCGATCGCCTGGGCCTTGGCGAGCGTGCGGTTGACGATGCGCACGGCGGGCGCGCCGGCCAGCAGCAGGGCCGCCGCCGCGCCGCGCGCCGCGCCGCCGGCCCCGAGGATCACGACAGGCGAAGCGGTCACGTCGAAGTCCGGCGCCTGGGCGGCGATGGCGCCCAGCAGACCCGGGCCGTCGGTGTTGTCGGCGAAGATCGAGCCGTCGTCGCGGAACCGCAGCAGGTTGGCGGCGCCGGCCAGGCGGGCCAGGTCGCTGGCCTCGTCGGCGCAGGCCAGGGCCCGTTCCTTGAAGGGAATGGTGACGTTCAGCCCCCGGATCACCCCGCCGCGAAAGCCGTTCACAAAGGCCTCGAACCGATCCTCGGCCGGCCCCATCGGCACATAGGCGCCGTCGATGCCCGCCGCCGCCAGCCAGGCGTTGTGCAGGATCGGGCTCATCGAATGGACGATCGGCTGGCCGCAGACGCCGGCCACCAGGGCCGCGCCCGTGATGGCCTGGCCGTGTTGAGAACTCATGCCTGGAGGGCTCCGTGCAGGCGCAGGAAGTCGAGCAGGCCGGTCATCGGCAGCCCGAGGATGGTGAAATAATCGCCGTCGACGCGGTCGAACATCTGCAGGCCTTCGCCCTCCAGCATGTAGCAGCCGACCGACGAGAGGATCTGTTCGCCGTTGCGCTCCAGATAGCCGTCGAGCCAGGCCTCGCTGAACGGACGCACCGACAGTTTCGCCGTCTCGACCACGCGCCAGATCGGCCGGCCGTCGCGGGCGACGACGACGCCGGAATGCAGCTTGTGAACCTCGCCGCGCAGCTCCAGCAGACGCGCGCGGGCTTCTTCCACCGTGCCGACCTTGTCGAACAGCCGGCCCTTCAGCTCCAGCGTCTGGTCAGAACCGATCACCAGGCCCGGTCGCTTGCCCGAAACCTTGACCGCCTTCATCTCGGCCAGGGCGTCGGCGATGTCCCGTGGGGAGACTTCCTCGGCCAGCAGGCCGGCCTTGGCGGCGTCTTCGTCCACGCCGGCGGCGACGGCCTCGAACGGCACGCCGGCGTTCTTGAGGATCGTCTGGCGCGTCCAGCTGGTGGAGGCCAGCGTAATAGTAGGAGCGCTCATCCCAGCACCTCGACCTGGCCGCGGCCGCCCGACAGCAGGTTGATGATCGCCGCCGCGGTTTCTTCCACCGAGCGGCGGGTGACGTCGATGATCGGCCAGCCGTTGCGCTCGAACAGGCGGCGGGCGGCGATGATCTCGGCACGCACGCTGTCGGTGTCGATATAATCGCTCTCCCTGTTCTCCTTGAGGGAAAGCAGGCGGTTGCGGCGGATCTGGATTAGCCGCTCGGGGCTGGTCATCAGGCCCACGATCAGGGTGTTCTTCAGCTCGAACAGCTGGTCGGGCGGCGGGCGGCCGGGCACCAGCGGCACATTGGCGGCGCGCACGCCGCGATGGGCCAGATAGATGCAGGTCGGGGTCTTCGACGTGCGCGACACGCCCACCAGGATGACGTCGGCCTGGGTCAGGTCCTGGCCGCCTTGGCCGTCGTCGTGGGCGATGGCGTAGTCCAGGGCCTCGATGCGGTCGAAATAGTCGTTGTTCAGCGCGTGCTGCGCGCCCACGCGCGTGGAGATCTTGGCCCCCAGATAGCGTGACATGGCGCTGACCACCGGATCCAGCGCGGCGATGCAGGGCATTTCGAGCTTGCGGCAGCCTTCTTCCAGGGCCGCGCGTAGGTTTGGGTCGATGATGGTGTGCATGACCACGCCCGGCGCGCCGGCGATCTCGTCGAGGGCGCGATCCAGCTGACGCGTGGAACGAACCAGCGCGTAGATGTGTTCGATGGGCAGGATGTCGGTGAAACGGGCGCAAACCGCGCGCGCCATGGCGTTGAGCGTCTCGCCCGTGGAGTCCGACACCAGGTGGATATGGAAGTAGGTGGCGAACCGCGCGGTGTGGCGATCGGTCTCAGCCGAGGCGCCTTCCTGTGGATCGTCCGTTAAAGATTGCTTTACCACTCTGGGCGCCCTCTGGGGACAAGCGGGCGCCAAATACGCCCTGCCGCGGCGACGCGCCGCGCCCCTGTGATAAACGGCCTCATTGACGCCGGACAATCCCCAGCTTGAACCTGCCCTCCAGGACATGTGCCTGAGCGTTCGTCCACGCCTGTGGAAACTCCTAACAGATGGTTAATTTCGCTTTTACCAGCATCTGGGTTCCTTAGGGATTCCAGGGCCCTGGCGGCTTGTCCACGGAGTTCACAAGGTATGACCCCCATGTGGACCAAGCTTGGGCATACCGAGTAGGGCCTGTTGGACTCCTCCACACGGGCGGACTTATCCCCGTGTTGCACTTGCCCTCCTCCTTCCTCCTATCTTTCTAAGAATCTTATTTTTAAGAAGAATAAGAGGGTACGGGGTCTCCCGGACTTGAGTGGAAAGGCTCGTCGGGATTTAACGCCGGTATGACGAGCGCCCCGATCCCGAAGTTTCTCTCCGTGCTGGCTGGCGAGACCGCCGAGCGTCCCCCGGTCTGGTTCATGCGCCAGGCGGGACGATACCTGCCCGAGTACCGCGCCGTGCGCGCGACGACCCCGGACTTCATCAGCTTCTGCCTGAACCCCGAAAAGGCGGCCGAAGTGACGCTGCAGCCGCTGCGCCGCTTTCCGTATGACGCGGCCATCGTCTTCGCCGACATCCTGCTGATCCCCGGGGCTCTCGGCCAGAAGGTCTGGTTCGAGTCCGGCGAGGGTCCCAAGCTCGGCGAGCTGCCCGATCTGGACGCCATGGCCGACAAGGTGGGCCAGGCGGGCGAGGCCCTGAAGGCCGTCGGCGAGACGCTGTCGCGGGTTCGCGCCGACATCGATCCCTCCAAGGCCCTGATCGGCTTCGCCGGCGCGCCCTGGACGGTGGCGACCTACATGATCGAGGGCGGCTCCAGCGATCGCTCGGGCGCGCGGACCTTCGCCTATCAGCACGCCGACAAGCTGGACCGGTTGATCCAGATCCTGGTCGACGCGACGGTGGATTACCTGGCCATGCAGGCGGCTTCCGGCGCCCAGGCGCTGAAGCTGTTCGAGAGCTGGGCTGAAGGCCTCTCAGAGCCGCTGTTCGAGCGTCTGGTGACCCGGCCCCACATCGCCATCGTCGAGGGCCTGCGCGCCCGCGGCGTGACCGTGCCGGTCATCGGCTTCCCCCGCGGGGCCGGAACCCTCGTAGAGGCCTACGCGCAGGCCGTGCCGGTGGACGCGGTGGCGCTCGACACCTCGGCCTCGGCGAAGCTGGGCCAGACGATCCAGAAGACCAAGACCATCCAGGGCGCCCTCGACCCGCTATTGCTGCGGGCCGGCGGGGCGGCGCTGGACGAACGCGTCGACCAGATGCTCGCGCAGTGGGGACAGGGCCCCTATATCTTCAACCTGGGTCACGGCATTCTGCCCGACACGCCGATCGCTCATGTCGAGCAGGTGCTGAAGCGGGTGACCGGCCTGTGAGTGAATTGAACAGCGGCTCCAAGGCGGGGCGGAAGATCGCCGTCGTCCTGTTCAACCTGGGCGGACCCGACCGCCAGGAGGCGGTGCGGCCTTTCCTGTTCAACCTGTTCCGCGATCCGGCGATCATCCAGGCGCCGTTCTTCGTCCGCTATCCGGTCGCGGCCCTGATCTCGACCACCCGGGCCAAGTCGGCGCGCGCCAACTACGCCCTGATGGGCGGCGGCTCGCCGCTGCTGCCGGAAACGCAGAAGCAGGCGGCGGCGCTCGAGGCGGTGCTGGTCCAGCGGCTGCCCGGCGACGAGGTGAAGACCTTCATCGCCATGCGCTACTGGGATCCGCTGACCGGCGAGACGGCCAAGGCGGTGAAGGCCTTCGCGCCCGACGAGGTGGTGCTGCTGCCGCTCTATCCGCAGTATTCGACCACGACCACGGCCTCGTCGCTGAAAGCGTGGAAGCGCGCATGGCGCAAGGTCACGGGTCGCAAAGGCCAGGGCCGGACGACGACCGTGTGCTGCTATCCGACGGCCGAAGGGTTTGTGCAGGCGCACGCGGATCTGATCCGCCAGGACTACCTCAAGGCCGGCTCGCCCAAGCCGGCGCGGATCCTGTTCTCGGCCCACGGCCTGCCGGAGAAGGTGATCCTCGGCGGCGATCCCTACCAGCGCCAGGTCGAGGCTACGGCCGCCGCCGTCGTCGCCAAGCTCGGCGACATCCTGGGCGAGGGCGTTGACTGGAAGATCAGCTACCAGAGCCGGGTCGGTCCGCTGAAGTGGATCGGTCCGCCGACCGACGACGAGGTCAAGGCCGCTGCGCAGCAGGGTCTGGCCCTGATCGTCGCGCCGATCGCCTTCGTCTCCGAGCACATCGAGACGCTGGTCGAGCTCGACGTCGAATATCGCGAGCTGGCTTACGAGCACGGCGGCTCGATCTATGTCCGCCCGCCCGCTCTTGGCGTGACGCCGGCGTTCATCGATTGTTTGGGGACTCTGGTCACGCAGGCCCTCGCCGATCCGTCGTCGCTGATCTGCGAAGAAGACCAACCCTGCCCCAAAGTCCATTCGGGAGCCGCCGCGTGACCGACTTCCTGGTCGAGCATTTCAACCTGATCCGCGGCCTGCACATCCTGGCCGTGATCGCCTGGATGGCGGGGATGCTCTACCTGCCGCGCCTCTACGTCTACCATACCGGCGCCACGCTGGGCTCGGAGATGGACGCGACCTTCAAGGTCATGGAGCGGCGGCTGCTGCGCGGGATCATCAACCCGGCGATGGTCGCCGCGCTGATCTTCGGCCTTGGCCTGATCATGGCCGACGGCGTCATCCGCGGCTGGGACTTTCTGCTGAAGCCCTGGATGCTGGCCAAGCTGGCCGGGGTGTTCTTCCTGTTCGGCTGGCACGGCTTCCTGTCGAAGGCCCGTCGCCAGTTCGAGGCCGGGCAGAACACCCGCTCGGAGAAGTTCTGGCGCGCCACCAACGAGCTGCCTTTCGTCGCGGCGATCGTCATCGTGCTGTCGGTGACGACCAAGTACCTGAACTAGAGGGAAGGGGGCCTGGCCCCCGCGTTCTCCCACCTTCATCCTCAGGCAGGATGACGAGCGCCCACAGGATGGCTCCGGTAGCGCTTGACCCCGGGGCCGCCTTGTGGTTCCCGTCTTGGTCAGACGTTGCGGTCATACCGCTGCGTTCCCGCCTTTCACGGATCGCGCCCGTCCTGGTGCGCCCTCATGATCCGTTCCCCTGATCGATCCGCGCCGTCGTCAATGGCGCGACCCCATCGCCGCTTCCACGTGGAGCCGGCTGAATTTCTACCCAAGCCCGGATCGTATCCGGGCCACCGTGAGTCCATGCATGTCTGAAGACACCGACCCGCAAGTCCCCGCCGAGCTGGAAACCTCCCTCGACACCGTCGAAACGACGGAAGACGCCGCGATCGACACCACCGTTGACGCCTCCGCCGACAACGCCGCCGAAGGCGACGCCGGCGACGAGGACGACAACGCCGAAATCACCGCGGCCATCGCCGCCATGGGCCTGACGCGCATGTCGCTGCAGGAACTGAAGGAAAAGTCGCCGGCCGACCTGCTGGCGTTCGCCGAGACCTTCGAGGTCGAGAACGCCAACTCCATGCGCAAGCAGGACATGATGTTCGCCATCCTGAAGACCCTCGCCGAAGAAGGCGTGGAGATCTTCGGGTCGGGCACCATGGAAGTGGTCCAGGACGGCTTCGGCTTCCTGCGCTCGCCGGAAGCCAACTACCTGCCGGGCCCCGACGACATCTACGTTTCGCCCTCGCAGATCCGCAAGTTCGGCCTGCGCACCGGCGACAGCGTCGAAGGCGCGATCCGCTCGCCCCGTGAAGGCGAGCGTTATTTCGCTCTCACCAGCGTCAGCAAGATCAACTTCGAGAGCCCCGAGAACGTGCGCCACAAGGTGCACTTCGACAACCTGACGCCGCTCTATCCCGAAGAGCGCCTGAACATGGAACTGCCCGATCCGACCATCAAGGATCGCTCGGGCCGGGTCATCGACATCGTCGCCCCGCTCGGCAAGGGCCAGCGCTGCCTGATCGTCGCCCCGCCGCGCGTGGGTAAGACGGTGATGCTGCAGAACATCGCCAAGTCGATCGAGACCAACCACCCCGAGTGCTATCTGATCGTCCTGCTGATCGACGAGCGCCCGGAAGAAGTCACCGACATGCAGCGCACGGTGAAGGGCGAGGTCATCGCCTCAACCTTTGACGAGCCGGCCACGCGCCACGTGCAAGTCGCCGAGATGGTCATCGAGAAGGCCAAGCGCCTGGTCGAGCACAAGCGCGACGTCGTCATCCTGCTGGACTCGGTCACGCGCCTGGGCCGCGCCTACAACACCGTGGTGCCGTCGTCGGGCAAGGTCCTGACCGGCGGTGTCGACGCCAACGCCCTGCAGCGCCCCAAGCGCTTCTTCGGCGCGGCGCGTAATGTGGAAGAAGGCGGCTCGCTGTCGATCATCGCCACGGCCCTGATCGACACCGGCAGCCGGATGGACGAAGTAATCTTCGAAGAGTTCAAGGGCACCGGTAACTCGGAAATCGTCCTGGACCGCAAGGTGGCCGACAAGCGCATCTTCCCGGCCATCGACGTGCTCAAGTCGGGCACCCGCAAGGAAGAGCTCATCACCCCGCGCGACCAGCTGCAGAAGACCTACGTGCTGCGCCGGATCCTCAATCCGATGGGCGCTTCGGACGCCATCGAGTTCCTGCTCGAGAAGCTGCGCCAGTCGAAGACGAACGGCGATTTCTTCCAGAGCATGAATACTTAAGCTTGGTGTTTCACGTGAAACACGAGAAAGGCCCCGGAGCAATCCGGGGCCTTTTTTGTTGGGGCTGACCCCCTCAGTCGCTCCGCGACAGCTCCCCCAGAGGGGGAGCATCTGGCCCGGAGATCCTCCCCCCTCTGGGGGAGGTGGCCCGAAGGGCCGGAGGGGGCTTTCCCCGGCTTACGGCACCAGCACCGTCGCCCCGGTCGTCTTCCGCCCCTCCAGCGCCTCATGCGCCGCGCGCGCTTCCGCCAACGGGAACCGCTGGCCGATCTCGATCTTCACCGCGCCCGAGGCCAGGACCTCGAACAGGGCCGCGGCGCTCTCGTCGAGCTCTTCGGTGGTGACGATGTAGTCGAACAGGCGAGGGCGGGTGATCCAGGCCGACTTGGCGCCCAGCTCCAGCGGCGCGAAGGGCGGCACGGGACCCGAGGCGTTGCCGTAGGTCACCAGCACGCCGCGACGGGCCAGGCTCTTCAGGCTGCCCTGGAAGGTGTCCTTGCCGACGCCGTCATAGACGACCGGAACGCCGGCCCCGTCGGTAATCTCGGCGACCCGAGCGGCGACGTCCTCGTGGTCGTAGAGGATCACGTGGTCGGCGCCGAGATCGCGGACGATCTGGGCCTTGGCCTCCGAGCCCACCGTGGCGATCACGCTCGCGCCCAGGGCCTTGGCCCACTGCACCAGGATCTGACCGACCCCGCCGGCGGCGGCGTGGACCAGCACGGTCTGGCCGGCTTTCACGGGGAAGCAGCGGCGGACCAGGAACTCGGCCGTCATGCCCTTCAGCAGCACGGCGGCGGCGACCTCCAGCTCGACGCCCTCTGGAACCTTCACCGCGCGATCGGCCGGAACGACCGAGGCTTCGGCATAGGCGCCCATCGAGCCGTTGTAGGCGACACGGTCGCCGACGACGAAGCGGGTGACGCCTTCACCGGTCGCTTCCACGTGGCCGGCGGCCTCCAGGCCCAGCACCTGCGGGTACTTCAGCGGATAGAGGCCGGAGCGGTGATAGGTGTCGATGAAGTTTAGACCGACGGCCGCGTGGCGGACGAGGATCTGGCCGGGGCCGGGGGAGGGCAGGTCGCGCTCGACGACTTCCAGCACCTCGGGGCCGCCGGCGGCCTTGGCTTCGACGGCCAGCATCAGGCGAGGGTCTTCTTGAAGAAGGCCAGGCTGCGGCCGTTGGCTAGGGACGCATCGGCGGCGTCATAGTGCTCACCACCTTCACGCGCGAAAGCGTGGTCGCGGCCGGCATAGGTATGAAGCGTGATCTGCGGGTGATCCTTCAGCGCCGCGAAGATCACCTGCTGGGCCTCCTTGGGCACGAACTTGTCTTCCTCGGCCACGTGCAGCAGCAGCGGCTTCTCCAGCTTCTCGGCCTCGCCGACATGCTTCTCCAGGCCGACGCCGTAGTAGGAGACCGAGGCGTCCGCGTCGGTGCGGGTCGCCGTCAGGAAGGCCAGCAGGCCGCCCAGGCAGTAGCCGACCGCGCCGACCTTGCCCGACGACTGCGGGCGGATGGCGTCGATGGTCGCGTCGATGTCGGCGACCCCGGCGTCCACGTCGAACGCATTGAACAGCTCAAAGGCCTTCTTCCACTCGGCCTCGGACTTGTCGGTGATGTCGATGCCCGGCTCGATCCGCCAGAAGAGGTCGGGGCACACGGCCAGGAAGCCCTCGCCGGCGAGCTTGTCGCAGATGTCGCGCATCACCTGGTTGACGCCGAAGATCTCCTGGATGACCACGACGGCCGGCGGGGCGGCGTCAACCGTGGCCGGTCGCGCGACATAGGCCGTGAAGTCGCCGTCGGGCGTGTTGATCGTGAGGGTCTCGCTCATTGGGCTCTCTCCGTACTCAAGGCTGCCATAGGGGCCACCCTTGGGCCGCCGATTGGGACTTTCGACCGAAGCGCTCTAACCTGCGGCGAGCAGGGTGCGACGTCACAATCTCGTGGCCCGCCGCCAGGGAACCTTTTCGATGAAGATGACGATCGAGATCGACTGCACCCCGGTCGAGGCCCGGGCCTTTCTGGGCCTGCCGGACGTGAGCCCGCTGAACGAACATCTCGTGAAAGAGATGCAGGCTCGCATGGACGCCAACATGGCGATGCTGGCCCCCGAGGAGCTGCTGAAGAACTGGATGGCGTTCGGGGCCGGCGCCCAGGACAGCTTCCGCAAGTTGATGACGGCCGCGGCCGGAGCGGCGGTCGGCAAGCGCGACTGATGAGCGATACGATCTACGCGCCGGCCACGGCGGCCGGTCGCGCCGCCGTGGCGGTGATCCGCGTCTCGGGTCCCGGCAGCAGCGACGCCGTGCGGGCTCTCACGGGAAACCTGCCCAAGCCGCGCCAGGCGGTCCTGCGCACCCTCCGCCATGACGGCGTGGCGCTCGACGACGCCCTGGTGCTGTGGTTCCAGGGTCCGGCCAGCTACACCGGCGAGGACGCCGCGGAGTTTCACGTGCACGGCGGCCGCGCCGTCGTCGAGGCGCTGCTGGGCGCTCTGTCGGCCCTGGGCCTGCGCCTTGCCGAGCCCGGCGAGTTCACCCGGCGCGCCTTCCAGCACGGCAAGCTCGACCTGGCCCAGGCCGAAGCCGTGGGCGACCTGATCGACGCCGAGACCGAGGGCCAGCGCAAGCAGGCGCTGGGTCAGCTGGGCGGCGCCCTGGGCCGTCGCTACGACGCGTGGCGCGATCTGCTGGTCCAGGCCCTGGCCATGCTGGAGGCCGCCGTCGACTTCCCCGATGAGGAGCTGCCGGAAGACGTGGCGGCGCGGGCCCGACCCGGCCTGGAGACGCTGAAGGCGGAGATCGACGCCGCCCTGGCCGATGTCGCACGTGGCCGGCGGGTGCGGGACGGCTTCCGCATCGCCCTGGTCGGCGCGCCCAACGCCGGCAAGAGCACGCTGCTCAACGCTCTGGCCGAACGCGACGCCGCAATCGTCACGGCGACCCCGGGCACCACGCGCGACGTCATCGAGGTCCCCCTGGTGCTGGGCGGCTACAAGGCCCTGCTGGCCGATACGGCCGGGATCCGTGAGACGGCCGATGACATCGAAGCCGAGGGCGTGCGCCGGGCGCGGGCTTGGGCCGAGGACGCCGATCTGCGCCTGTGGGTCGTGGACGCGGCGGAGTTTCACGTGAAACATTCCGAACACCACGCAATAATCCGTAGCGGCGACTGGATGGTGGTCAACAAGACCGATCTGGTAGAGCCGGGCGTCGTTGCGGCCATACGCGCCGAGGCCGAGGCGCTGGGATTGCACGTGGCGGCGCTGTCGGCGCGGGAGGAGGGGGCCGACCTTATCCGCGCCGTTCTGACCGCCCACGTGGTCGAGGCGCTGTCCGGCGCGGAGTTCCCGGCCGCCACCCGGATCCGCCACGCGGAGCGTCTGGGCGAGGCTCGGGCCTATCTGGAGCGCGCCCTGGCCGAAACCGACGACGTGGAACTGGCTGCTGAGGACGTTCGTCTCGCCGCCCGTGCGCTTTCCCGGATCACCGGCCGGATCGATCCGGAAGACGTGCTTGACCGTGTCTTTTCAAGCTTCTGCATTGGGAAGTGAATGTTTCACGTGGAACACCGCCTTGAACGGTCCACAGGCTGACCACAGATACGCACACGGCGTTTCACGTGGAACACGCCGGTCTCGACTCGCCCACAGGCGGGCTTGAGGCTATAAGTCGATAAACGCCCCCGCCGCGCCGGGGGCGTTCCGCATTGAGGCGCTTCTCCCTTGTCCAATACTTCGCCCCCCAATGGCCAACAGGCCTGGGACGTCATCGTCATCGGCGGCGGTCATGCCGGCTGCGAAGCCGCGGCCGCTGCTGCGCGCACCGGCGCGCGCACCCTGCTGCTGACCCACAAACGTGAAACCGTCGGCGAGATGTCGTGCAATCCGGCCATCGGCGGCCTGGGCAAGGGCCACCTGGTCCGCGAGATCGACGCCCTGGACGGCCTGATGGGCCGCATGGCCGACAAGGCCGGCATCCAGTATCGGATGCTGAACCGCTCCAAGGGCCCCGCCGTGCGCGGCCCGCGCTCGCAGATCGATCGCAAGCTATATCGCGAGGCCATGCAGGCCGAGCTGTTCGCCTATTCGAACCTCGACGTCATCGCCGCCGCGGCCGAAGACCTGATCGTCGAGGACGGCTGCGTGGCCGGCGCCGTGGACGGGGAGGGGAGCGTCTACCGCGCCCCCAAGGTCGTGCTGACCACCGGCACCTTCCTCAAGGGCCTGATCCACCAGGGCGAGACCCGCATCCCGGCCGGCCGCGTGGGCGATGAGCCGTCCATCGGCCTGTCGGACCGCCTCTATGGCCTGGGCTTCGACATGGGCCGCCTGAAGACCGGCACGCCCGCCCGTCTCGACGGCAAGACCATCGCCTGGGATCGCCTGGAGATGCAGGCGGCCGACGAAGAGCCCGTGCCGTTCTCGTTCCTCAACGACCGTATCGACGTGCCGCAGATCCGCTGCGGCATCACCTATACGACCGAGGAAACCCACAGGATCATCGCCGAGCGCCTGGGCGAGTCCGCCGTCTATGGCGGCCGCGCCACGGGGATCGGCCCGCGCTACTGCCCGTCGATCGAGGACAAGGTCGTCCGCTTCGCCGACAAGACCAGCCACCAGGTGTTCCTGGAGCCGGAAGGCCTGGACGACGACACGGTCTATCCGAACGGCGTCTCGACCTCGGTCTCGGCCGAGACCCAGCTCCTGTTCCTGCGCACCATCCCGGGCCTCGAGGCCGTGGAGGTGGTGCGCTATGGCTATGCGATCGAATACGACTATGTCGATCCGCGCGAGCTCTACGCCACGCTGGAGACCAAGCGCCTGCCGGGCCTCTATCTGGCCGGCCAGATCAACGGCACCACGGGCTATGAAGAGGCCGGCGCGCAAGGGCTGGTCGCCGGCATGAACGCTGCGCTGTCGGCGCTTGGCCGCGAGCCGGCCGTCTTCGCCCGCGACGAGGCCTATATCGGCGTGATGATCGACGACCTGGTCACACGTGGCGTGACCGAGCCCTACCGCATGTTCACCAGCCGGGCCGAGTTCCGCCTGACGCTGCGCGCCGACAACGCCGACCAGCGCCTGACCGGCCGCGGGGTCGAACTAGGCGTCGTGGGCGAGGTCCGGGCCGCCGCCTGGGAGGCCAAGGCCGCCGAGCTGGCCGCCGTCCGCGCCCGGGCCCGGGCGCTGAACATGACCCCGGCGCAGGCCGTGAAGGCCGGCTTCAAGGTCAATGCCGACGGCCAGCGCCGCGACGTCCTGGCCATGCTGGCCTATCCCGACGTGGGCCTGGACGACCTGGTCCGCGTCTGGCCGGAGATCGCCGACTGGAGCCCCATGGCCCGCGAGCAGATCGAGATCGAGGCGGCCTATGCCGGCTATCTCGACCGCCAGCGCGCCGATGCGGACTCCCTGCGCAAGGACGAGGACCTTCGCCTGCCGGCCGACCTCGACTACCGCGACATCGGCAGCCTCTCCAACGAGGTGCGCGAGAAGCTGATCCGGGTGAAGCCCCTGACCCTGGGCCAGGCCGCCCGCATCGAGGGGGTGACCCCCGGCGCGCTGACGGCGCTGCTGGCCCACGTCCGTCGGGGTCGCGCCGCCTGATGGCTCAAGCCTTGTCCGAACTCGTCATCGAGACGCTCGACCCGGTCGACGCCGCGGCCTTCCAGAGGCTGACGGGCGCGACCGACGTCCAGATCGCCGACCTGGCCCGCTATCGCGAGCTGCTGGCCGAGTGGAACGCGGTGATGAACCTGGTCGGCCCGGGCTCGATGGCGGCCTACTGGAACCGCCACGCCTGGGACAGCGCCCAACTGCTGACCTTCGCCCCTCAGGCCAAGGTCTGGGCCGACCTGGGGGCCGGCGCCGGCCTGCCCGGCGTGGTGCTGGCCATCCTGCTGAAGGGCGTTCCCGGGGCCAAGGTCCACCTCGTCGAGAGCATGGCCAAGCGCTGCCGCTTCCTCGACGCCGTCTGCCGCGAGCTCGACCTGCCGGTCGAGATCCACAACGCCCGCGCCGAGAGCCTGGACCTCAAGGTCCAGGTGGTCACGGCCCGGGCCTGCGCGCCGATGCCGCGCCTGCTGGAATTCGCCCAACCCTATTTCAAGCGCGGCGCGGTCGCCTGGCTCCTGAAGGGCCAGGAGGTCGCCGCCGAGATCGCCGAAGCCGAGAAGACCTGGAAGTTCGAGTCGGACGTGCGGGGCTCCAAGAGCGACCCGCGCGGCCATGTCGTGCAAATCAAGGGGCTGAGCCGTGTCCGCAAAGTCTGAGCTGAGAGTCCTGGCCGTCGCCAACCAGAAGGGCGGTGTGGGCAAGACCACCACGGCCATCAACCTGGGCACCGCCCTGGCGGCCTGCGGCGAGCGCGTGCTGCTGATCGACGCCGACCCGCAGGGCAACTGCTCCACGGGCCTGGGCATCGGTCGCCTGCAGCGCAAGAAGACGCTGTATGACGTGCTGATGGGCGAGGCGCCGGTGATCGAGGCCGCCGTCCAGACCTCGCTGCCGGGCCTGGACGTGATCCCGGCCGACGCCGATCTCTCCGGCGTCGAGCTGGAGCTGGGCCAGGTGGCCCGCCGTTCCTACCGGCTGCGCGACGCCCTGGAGCCTCTGCGCGCCAACGGGCCCTACACCTACGTCCTGATCGACTGCCCGCCGTCGCTGAACGTGCTGACGGTCAACGCCATGACCGCGGCCGACGCCGTGTTCGTGCCGCTGCAGTGCGAGTTCTTCGCCCTGGAAGGCCTGACCCAGCTGATCCGCACCATCGAGCGCGTCCGGGGCAGCCTCAATCCGCGCCTGGAGATCCAGGGCGTGGTGCTGACCATGTACGATCGCCGCAACAGCCTGTCCGAACAGGTGGCCAAGGATGTCCGGGATCACTTCGGCGACAAGGTCTATGACGCGGTCATACCGCGCAACGTCCGGGTGTCGGAGGCGCCGTCGTTCGGCAAGCCGGTGCTGCTGTACGACCTCAAGTGCGCCGGGTCGCAGGCCTATCTGCGCCTGGCCCGCGAGGTCATCAGCCGCGAGAAGGATCGCCAGGCCCAGGCGGCCTGATCCACAGGTGAAGACGACCTGAGGATACGGGTCGAAGTCGTTATCGAATTTGAAGTTTCCAGGAGACGGTCGTGGTCGGTGAAGCGGGGATGTCGGAAGGCCGTCGGGGTCTGGGTCGCGGTCTGTCGGCGCTGCTGGGCGAGGTCGACGCGGCCCCCGCCCAGGCGCCGGGCGACAATACCGGCGGCTCGCGCGAGGCGCCGATCGAGCTGCTGAAGCGTAATCCCGATCAGCCCCGCCGGACCTTCCGCGAGGATGACCTGGTAGAACTGGCCAACTCGATCGCCGAGAAGGGCGTGCTGCAGCCGATCCTGGTGCGGCCGGCGCCGGGCGCTCCGGGCGAGTACCAGATCGTCGCCGGCGAGCGTCGCTGGCGCGCCGCCCAGCGGGCCGGCCTCAAGACCGTGCCGATCATCGTGCGCGAGCTCGACGACCTGGCCGTGCTCGAGATCGGCATCATCGAGAACGTCCAGCGCTCGGACCTCAACATCCTCGAAGAAGCGCTGAGCTACCGCGTGCTGATGGACAAGTTCGGCCGCACCCAGGACGCCATCGCCCAGACCATCGGCAAGAGCCGCAGCCACGTGGCCAATACGCTGCGCCTGCTGGCCCTGCCGGAAGCCGTGCAACAGCACCTTGTCACCGGCGCCCTGACCGCCGGTCACGCCCGCGCCATCGCCACGGCGGCCGATCCCGGCGCCCTGGCCCAGCAGGTCATCGACGGCGGCCTGTCGGTGCGCGAGACCGAGGCCCTGGCCCGCGTCGCCCAGACCGGCGACGCCACGCCGCGCGCCAAGGCCGGCGGCGCGCCCAAGGCGCCGCGCGCCAAGGACACCGACACCCAGGCCCTGGAGGCCGACCTGTCGTCGGTGCTCGGCCTCGACGTCGAGATCGACCATCGCGGCGGGGCCGGTTCGCTGATCGTCCGCTACGCGACGCTCGAGCAGCTCGACGACCTCTGCAATCGCCTGACCCGGGGCGCCTGACGGGGTCTTCTGTCACGCACGGAAGAAGGCGCGGCCGTATCCCTGGTCGCGCCGTTCGCCACAGGCGAGGGCAGGGTAGGGCTGAATTTGCTCTAAGCCCTTGCGCTACAAGGAAAACGTTGGCCTCGACGGATTGAATTGGTCGTCCGTGCGGCGATCACTTTCCACAAGCGGGATGACCGCCGAGTCCGAAAAGCTTTGCCAGCGCGACCGAATCTCGATCTCGCCCCGGAAGGCATGGCCTCCGGCCAGGTTCGGATCGACATTCATGTGCGGAACCGGCGAGCTTGGTGCTTGTCGTCCGCCAACAGCCGCTTCCCTCGCCCTTGTGGCGAGGGCCCATGCTGGCGACCGCTCAGACCTCCACCGTACTACCAAGGTTTGAGCAGGTTGAACGATGGATCCTGGGCACAAGGCCCAGGAAGGCGATCGTTGTGTGCGGCAAACGGTAGAGGCGCGCCCGCGAATATCGATCCGGCCTACAGCCCCAACCGCCGCGCGCGGCCGGCGATCTGCAGGGCCAGGCGCTCGGCGATCAGCTGGTCGGGCGAGCCGGAGGTCTTGCAGGCCTTGTCGGCGGTCAGGATGTCCTGCTGCACGGTCAGCAGATGCTCCAGCGTCCAGGCGCGGGCCTGGCGCAGGAATTCGCGCTCGGTCTTCCAGAACACGCCCGAGGCCTTGGCGGCGGCTCCCAGATCCACGCCGTTCTTGTGCAGGGTCAGGGTGCGGCGCAGGCGGCCCAGATAATAGCCCATGGCCCGCACGGCAGCCGGACCGCCTTCGCCCTCCTGGGCGGCGCGGCGCAGGCCGGCCTGCGCCGGTCCGATGCGGCCGCCGAAGGCGTCGGCGGCGGCGTCGCTCAACGAGGCCTCGGGCTCGACGCCGAGAAAGTCGGTCAGGTCGGCCGGGGTGGCCACGACGCCGCTGTTGGGACCGAGGTACAGCGCCAGACGCTCGATCTCGGCGCGGGCCACGCCGCGCTCCTTGGGCAGGCGGTTGACGAACAGGTCCAGCGCCTCGCCGTTCAGGCTGACGCCGTCACGAGAGAGCGCGTCGCGGGTCAGGCGCGCCATGTCGCCGACCTCGTCCTCGTAGCAGGGGATGACGTAGCAGCCATTGGCCTTCTCGCCCGTCTTGCGCAGGGCGGAGTCGCGGCCCAGGGCCCCGGCCTCGACCAGGAAGAAGGCCTCCGGGTTCAGGCGGCCCTCGACATGGGCGGTGAGGGCTTCTGCGGCCTGCTTGTCGGGTCCGGCCTTCTCGCCCATCAGGCGCAGGCGCACCAGGCGCTTGCCGCCCATTATCGACAGGGCGGCCAGCTCGTCTTCCAGACGGCCCGGCTGGCTGTCGAGGTCGCCCTCGGTCAGCAGGGCGGTGTCGAAGGGGTCGTCAGGGCGCTCGACCACCTTGTGGGCGAGCTGGGTGGCGCGGTCGCGCACGACGCCGCGATCCTTGCCGTAGATGACCACGGCCCGGATGTCGGGGGTCGGCTCCTTCAGGAACCGCTCGACGTCCTGCCGCTTGGAAAGAATGGCCACGAGGTCAGGCGGGCGCCTTGCCGGCCAGCCAGGCGGCGAGGTCCAGCTGGATCTTGCGCGCCACCTCGGCGGCGGCGCGATCCTGGCCGTCCTGCTGGGCGGCGATGGCGGCGTAGGGCTGGTCGGCCGAGTCGTAGGTCACCACGGCGGTCGTCTGGCCCTTGCGGACCTCCGAGCCGGTCGTGACGTCGACCAGCTTCCAGTCGACCTTCATGTTGAGCTCGTAGCGGTTGGCCACGTTGTCGACGCGCACGCCGCGGGCGTAGCGGTTTTCCTTTACCGTGTAGGTCAGGCGGTGCGAGGCCAGCACGTTTGGATTACGCGCCAGGGCGTCTTCCAGCTGCTCGCGCAGCAGGTAGCCGGCGCGGCCCTGGGCCGCCACCACCTCGATCGCGCCGAGCCCGCCGGTGACCCCGTGCTGGGCGTAGAGCGGGGTGAAACCGCAGGCCGACAGGGCCAGGGTCGAGATCAGGGCGGCGGCCGCCAGGAGACGCTTCATGGATCAGTTCGCCACGATGTTGACGATGCGGTCTTTGACCACGATCACCTTGCGGACCGTGACGCCCTCAAGGTGGGCCATGACGCCCGGATCCGCCAGAGCGATTTTCTGCACCTCGTCATCCGGGGCGCCGGCCTTGACCTTGATCTCGCCGCGGCGCTTGCCGTTGATCTGGATCGGCAGCACGCGCTCGTCGTCGGCGGCCAGGGCCGGATCGGCCTTGGGCCAGGGGGCGTCGACCACCAGGCCCTCGCGGCCCAGGCGCACCCAGGCCTCCTCGGCCAGGTGGGGCGTGAACGGCGCGACCAGGCGAGCCAGGATGTCCAGGGCCTCGGCGCGGGCCGCCAGCACGGCGTTGGTGGCCCCTTCAGCCGGAGCGGCCTTCAGGGCGTTCAGGAACTCGTACAGGCGCGCCACGCCGCTGTTGAAGCGGAAGCCCTCGATGCTGTCGGTGACGAAGCCGATCAGCTTGTGGGCCGCCTTGCGCAGGGCCAGGGCCGTTTCGTCAGCCTCGTCGTGGGCGAAGTCGCCGGCCGGCTGGCTGTCGAACTCGTTCCACAGGCGGTGGGTGAAGCGCCAGCTGCCCTCCACGCCGCTGTTGGTCCACTGCACGTCGCGCTCGGGCGGGCTGTCGCTCATCACGAACAGGCGCGCGGCGTCGACGCCGTAGGCCTCGAAGATGTCCTCGGGGGCGACGACGTTCTTCTTGGACTTCGACATCTTCTCGATGTCGCCGATGACGATCGGCGCGCCGGTCTTGGCGTGCTTGGCGATGCGGCTGTTACCCTCGGCCGTGATCACCACGTCCGACGGCTCGACCCACTCGCCGGCCTCGTTCTTGTAGGCCTCGTGGGTGACCATGCCTTGCGTGAACAGGCCCGCGAAGGGCTCGTCCACCGACAGCAGGCCCTCGTCCT
The DNA here is from genome assembly GCF_059418205.1 of Caulobacter sp. GW821-FHT09B11. Lineage (NCBI taxonomy): Bacteria > Pseudomonadati > Pseudomonadota > Alphaproteobacteria > Caulobacterales > Caulobacteraceae > Caulobacter > Caulobacter sp. GW821-FHT09B11. Next base: position 136,486 of record NZ_JBWKPK010000005.1, read on the forward strand.
TCAGCGCCTTGGTGATGAAGCGGGCGTACAGCAGGTGCAGCACCGCGTGCTCGACGCCGCCGATATACTGGTCCACCGGCATCCAGTGGTCGGCGCAGGCCTTGTCGATCGGCTCGGCCGCGGTCGGATCGGTGAAGCGGGCGAAGTACCAGCTGCTGTCGACGAAGGTGTCCAGCGTGTCGGTCTCGCGCTCGGCCGGGGCGTTGCACTGCGGACAGTTGACGTGCTTCCAGGTCGGGTGCCGCACCAGCGGATTGCCCGGCTTGTTGGGGTCGAAGGTGACATCCTCGGGCAGCACCACCGGCAGCTGGTCTTCCGGCACGCCCACCGGGCCGCAGGCCTCGCAGTGGATGACCGGGATCGGGCAGCCCCAGTAGCGCTGGCGCGAGACGCCCCAGTCGCGCAGGCGATAGACGGTCGCGCCCTGGCCTTGGCCGGCGGCCTCGATGCGGGCCACCGCTTCGGCCTTGGCGGCCTCGACGTCCAGCCCGTCCAGGAATTCCGAATTGAAGATCTTGCCGGGGCCGACATAGGCCTCCTTGCCGACCTCGAACGCGGCCGGATCCGCGCCCGCCGGCAGCACCACGGGTTTGACCGGCAGGTCGTACTTGCGGGCGAAGTCCAGGTCGCGCTGGTCGTGGGCCGGGCAGGCGAAGATCGCGCCGGTGCCGTAGTCCATCAGGATGAAGTTGGCGATCCAGACGGGCAGGGTGATCGACGGATCCAGCGGGTGCTTCACGCGCAGGCCGGTGTCGCGGCCCAGCTTCTCGGCGCCCTCGATGTCGGCTTCCGAAGTCCCGCCCTTGCGGCATTCGGCGATGAAGGCCTGCAGGTCGGGGTTCTCGACCGCCAGCTGCTCGGCCAGCGGGTGCTCGGGGGCGATGCCCACGAAGCTGGCGCCGAACAGGGTGTCGGGACGGGTGGTGTAGACCTCCAGCCCCTCGGCCAGGCCGTCCGGTGCCTCGCCGTCAAACTGGAACTTGAACCGCAGGCCCTTGGACCGGCCGATCCAGTTCTCCTGCATGATGCGGACCTTCTCGGGCCAGCGATCCAGGGTCTTCAGGCCGTCGATCAGGGCGTCGGCGTAGTCGGTGATGCGCAGGAACCACTGGGTCAGCTTGCGCTTCTCCACGGTCGCGCCCGAGCGCCAGCCCTTGCCGTCGATGACCTGCTCGTTGGCCAGCACGGTCATGTCGACCGGGTCCCAGTTGACCGAGGCTTCCTTGCGATAGACCAGGCCGCGCTTCAGCAGGCGCAGGAACCAAGCCTGCTGCTTACCGTAGTATTCCGGGTCGCAGGTGGCGAATTCGCGCGACCAGTCGACCGACAGGCCCAGGGCCTTCAGCTGCTCGCGCATGGCGGCGATGTTGTCGTAGGTCCAGCCCTTGGGGTGGACGCCGCGCTCCATGGCCGCGTTCTCGGCCGGCATGCCGAAGGCGTCCCAGCCCATCGGGTGCAGCACGTTGAAGCCCTGGGCGCGCTTGTAGCGGGCCACGACGTCGCCCATGGCGTAGTTGCGCACGTGGCCCATGTGGATCCGCCCCGACGGATAGGGGAACATCTCGAGCACGTAGTATTTCGGCCGCGCATCCGGGGTGATCGGCGTCAGGAAGGTCTGGGCCTTGGCCCAGGTTTCACGCCACTTCGGCTCGGTGTCTTTGGGATTGTAGCGGGCCATGGAAACCAGAGATGCTTGCGGACGGGGCGCGAGAGCGCGCCAGGGTTAAGTGTAGGCGGTTAACCCGCCCGGGCGCGCTCTAAATGTTTGATTCCAGAGCCTGCTGCGCAGGCTCTGGGGCGCGTTCCGCAGACGTCATAAGCGGTTTCGCGGCCAGAGCGCGCCTAAATATGCGAACGGGAGCCCCTTGTCGCCAGGGGGCTCCCGAAAGGCGTGCGAAGGACTTGGTGGTCCTTAGTTCTTGATGTTCGAGAGGCGAAGCTGACGCGCGCGCGTCAGGATGGCGTTCTCGATGTCGGTCGCGGTCTGGTCGGCGGCGGCCGTGTCGACCCAGGCGCCCGAAGCGTCCTTGGCCTGCTTGAAGACGGTCACGTTCAGGCCGTCGGCGCGCAGGCGGGTGTCCAGGATGTAGACGGTCGCCTTGAAGCGCTCGTCCGGCTTTTCCGGGTTCACGTACCAGTCGGTGACGATCACGCCGCCGTACGGGTCGGCCGAGGCCAGGGGCATGAACGCCAGGGTGTCCAGCGACGCGCGCCACAGGAAGCCGTTGACGCCGATCGAGCCTTCGCTCGGGGCGGTCTTGGGCGCGTTCTTCTTGAAGAGGCCGAAGGGCTGGAAGCCCGGCTCTTCGCTCTGGGTCGTGAAGGTCTTGGGCGGCTTGTTGCTGCTGCAAGCGCCAACGCCGAGAACCGACAGCGCCAGAACGCCAGCGGCGACGCCGCGCAACACCGACCCACGCTCAAACGCCATAGTACCTTGCTCCAAATGTCTGCCGGCGCGTTCGCGCAGCCCTGGCGCGCCCCCGCAGCCGGAACGGCTCTATAGCATGGCCGCGCCGCGTCAAAACAGGAATCGCGTGACATGACCGCCACAGGCGCCGCTTGAATCGTAACCTGCGACGATCAGCGTGATCCAAGCCCTGTTGACCGCGTTGTATTCAGGCCTTTATTCGGCGTTCAGGGTGTCCGTGCCTATATAGGGTTCGGGCAGGGGTAATTTTGGGGACAGGTGTCGAGTGACGAAGGTCGCGACCCAATTCGTGATGGCTGGCGCCGCCGCCGCGCTGATCCTGACGGGATCGGCCTCGATCGCGCACGCCCAGACGAAGACCCGCACCGCGCCCGCCACCGCCGACTTTACCGTCAAGAACGACTTCACCGGTTCGCAGGGAGCGCCCTTCAGCCCGCAAGGCCCGAAGAAGACCCTCGAATTCGACGCCCGCAAGGGCAAGTGGGGCCTCAAGCTCGACCTCGACCAGCCCGTCGGCCGCGACATGGAGCTGAAGGACGTCCAGGCCGGGGCCTACTTCAAGGTCACCCCGTCGATCCGCGTCGGCGGCGCCGTGGCCCTGGGCGAGAACAACCCCGCCGTGGCCGCCCGCAAGAACGAAACCCGCGAGCCCGCCCCGCGCGTGAAGCTCGAGACGGCGTTCAAGTTCTGATCCGAGCTTCACGCTCGATCCCCAACCTATAAAACTCCCGTCATTCCCGCCCTTGTGGCGGGAACCCCTGGTTCCGTTCGCACGTGAGCTGCAAGCGACGTGCTGAGTACGTCGCCCCTACCGCCCTTGCGGCTGACAGAGTGGTTCCCGCCACAAGGGCGGGAATGACAGGATAACGGGGCGGCCCTAGACGCCGAACCCCTCGACACCCGCCAAGCCATAGACGCCCGCGCCGACCAGCGCCTCGGCGGTCTTCGCGCCGACCCCGCCCAGGGCGTAGACAGGCAGGGCGCTCTGGGCCGCGATCGCCGCCAGGCCCTCGACGCCCAGCGGCGTTCCGGCCGACGGGCTGTTGCTGGCGAAGACCGGCGAGACCACCAGCGCCTCGACCCCCGCCAGCTGGGCCGCCCGCGCCGCGGCCGCGTCGTGCGCCGCCGCCGTCAGCCGCCAGGCCGGATGGGCGGCGCGGATCGCCGGCGCGGTCCCGACCAGGCGCTGGGGCAGGTGCAGGCCGTGCGCGCCGATCGCCTCGGCCAGGGCCGGGTCGGCCCCTGCCAGCAGCAGCAGGCCGCTACGGCGAGCGATCTCGGCGAGGCGCAGGCCGCGCTCGACAGCATCGGGCGCGTCGAAGGGTCGGTAGACGATCCCGGCTCCCGCCGGCAGGCGCTCGGCGACCGTCTCGGGATCGGGCGTGCGGACCGGATCGGTGAAAAACAGCAGCCGGGGCAGGGGATCGCCCGGCCAGGCCCATGGGCGAAGCCGCGCGGCCGTTCTAGAGAGGGTCCCCAGACTGTCCGTTTCCTGGTCCGCCATGTCCGAAGCCCTGATCTCCATCCAGTCCCGCATCGCCGCCGCCGCGAAAGCCGCCGGCCGCGACGCCGACGCCGTCCATCTGGTGGCGGTGTCGAAGCTGCAGCCCTGGGACCATATCGCCCCGGTCTTCGACGGGGGCCAGCGGGTTTTCGGCGAGAACCGCGTGCAGGAGGCCAAGGAGCGCTGGAGCGCGCATCGCGGCGAGATCGAACTGCGCCTGATCGGTCCCCTGCAGACGAACAAGGCCCGCGACGCCGTGGCCTTCTTCGACGTCATCGAGACCCTCGACCGCGAGAAACTGGCCCGCGTGCTCGCCGACGAGGTCCAGGCCCAGGGCAAGGCCCCGCGCCTCTATGTCCAGGTCAATACCGGGCAGGAGCCGCAGAAGGCCGGCGCGACCCCCGCCGAGGCCGACGCCTTCATCGCCGCCTGCCGAGGGCCCTACGGCCTTTCCGTGGAAGGCCTGATGTGCATACCGCCCGCCGACGAGGATCCCGCCCCGCATTTCCGCCTGCTCGCCGACATCGCCGCCCGCAATGGCCTGGCCAGGCTCTCCATGGGCATGAGCGACGACTTCGAAACCGCCATCGCCTGTGGAGCCACCTCGGTGCGGGTGGGGTCGGCCTTATTTGGTTCTCGCTGATCCCTCTCCCCTTGCGGGAGAAGGTGGCCTGCGAAGCAGGTCGGGTGAGGGGTGTCTCAGACCTCAAAGCCGCGTGCAGCGGTCAGGCCGGGCAGGGCGTCCCCATCCGAGAGGCCCCTCATCCGTCGGCTTTCGCCGCCACCTTCTCCCGCAAGGGGAGAAGGATCATTCCGAAATCCCGATCGCGTCCCCCGGCCGGGCCTTGGCCAGCAGGGCCTCGATGTCCGCCCGCGCCAGGGCCACGCACCCCTCGGTGCCCGGATAGCCTTCCCGCGCCAGGTGCAGGAAGATCGCCGAGCCCATGCCGGGAACCGGCGGATCGTCGTTGTGGGCCAGGACGCCGACCAGGTCGTAGACCGAATCCTCGCGCCACATCCGCTCGGCGCTGGCCGGGTAGGGCAGTTTCACCGGTCGATTGTAGTTCGGGTCGCCCGGGGCGTCGCACCAGCCGTCGTCGTGAGCGATCGGCGCGACGGGCAGGGTGGTCGCGGGGCCGTCCGGATAGACGTCGGGACGATAGAGCACCTTTCGGATCGCCCAGGTCCCCAGGGGGCTTCGATTGTCGCCCTCGCGTTTGTCGGCGGCGGCGATGACGCCGGCCTTGCCGAGGGCGCAGCGCACCCTGCGGCCGTCCCCGAGATCGATCGTTCCGTCCGAATACGCCAGGAAGATCATCGCAAACCCCGCTCCCGCAAGCCGCGCCCCTTGGCGCCGGGCCTCGCAGCGGTCATGTTCCGGCTCATGGCGCAACGCAAGACCCTGCTTCTCATCGACGACGACGACGACCTGCGCGGCGCCTTGGCCGAACAGCTCGCCCTGCACGAGGAATTCGCCGTGGCCGAGTGCGCCACCGCCGGCGAAGGCGTGCGCCAGGCCCGCGAGATCAAGCCGGACCTGATCCTGCTCGACGTCGACCTGCCCGACATGGACGGCCGCGAGGCCTGCCGCCTGATGCGCAAGAACGGCGTCACCGCGCCGGTGATCATGCTGACGGCCGCCGCCAGCGACAGCGACACCATCCTGGGCCTGGAATCGGGCGCCAACGACTACGTCACCAAGCCCTTCCGCTTCGGGGTGCTGCTGGCCCGCATCCGCGCCCAGCTGCGCAGCTACGAGGCCTCGGAGGACGCGCTCTTCCGCATCGGTCCCTACGAGTTCCGGCCGTCCGCCAAGCTGCTCGTCGACGACAAGCAGAAGAAGGTGCGGCTGACCGAGAAGGAAACCAACATCCTCAAGTACCTCTACCGCGCCGGCTCCAAGCCGGTGTCGCGCGAGGAGCTGCTGACCGAGGTCTGGGGCTACAACGCCGGCGTCACCACCCACACGCTGGAAACCCACGTCTACCGCCTGCGCCAGAAGATCGAGCCCGACCCGGCCGTGGCGCGGATCCTGATCACCGAGGCGGGCGGCTACCGTTTGCAGCCTTAGGCGGCTCTGACTTTCCAAACATCCCCAAACCTCGTCATCCCGGAAAGCCCGCAGGGCTTATCCGGGACCCAGGGGACTGGGCGCGGCGGTTGCGTTGAACGCCATCGACGGCGGCCGTCGCGTTGCGGCGGCCCCTGGGTCCCGGCTCTTCGCTGCGCTACGGCCGGGATGACGAAACTTGGGAGCGGCGAGCAAAAAGAAAGGCCCGGGGCTTTCGCTCCGGGCCTTACTTCAATTGGGCGATCGCGCCTGAATCAGGCGTTGCCGACCGGCGCGCCTTCGGCCTGGGCCTTGCGCGCGGCGTAGACGCCGCCGAAGTCGATCGGGTCGATCAGGAAGGGCGGGAAGCCGCCTTCGCTGGTGACGTCGGCGATCAGGCGACGGGCGAACGGGAACAGGAAGCGCGGGCACTCGATCAGCAGGACCTGCTCGAGGGCTTCTTCCGGCACGCCGTTGATGTGGAACAGGCCGCCATAGACGACTTCTACGTGGAACACGGCCGTTTCGCCGCGCGTGGCGCGGGCCGACAGCTTCAGGTCCACTTCGAACAGGCCGTCGGCGCGGCCGCGGGCGTTCATCTCGACGCCCATGTCGATGGCGGGCTGGTCGGCGGCGGCGCGGAGCGAGTCCGGGGCCAGCGGGTTTTCGAACGAGAGATCGCGAACGAACTGGGCGACGATGCGGATGCCGGCGGCGGCCGCTTCGTTGTCGTCCTGGGCGGCGGGCGGAGCGCCGATGGTGTCGGTCATGAACGTTTTCCGTGTTCGGCGCGGGTCGCCCGGCCTTAGGCGTGAGCGGCGCTGCTAACATGTGCGAGAACGCCGTGCAACGTCAGGCGCCTGACGCGGGCGGTCGGTTGGCCTATATAGGAAGGCTGTCGTCGCCATCGACGGCCCGATGCGGAATTTGTCGTGACTGAACTGATCGTCTTCGCGGTGCTCGCCGCCGTCGTCCTGTACCAACTCTACGCCGTGCTTGGCCGGCGGGTGGGCCGCCAGCCCGAGGACACGCCGGCCGCCGTGGCTGCTCCAGCCGCCGGTCGCCCGGCCGAGAGCCCGGAGACCGTGGCTCCTGTGGCCGCCACCGGCGTGGCCGCCCTGCGCGCCCGTCAGCCCGACTTCGACGTCGGTCGCTTCCTGGTGGGCGCCCGCCAGGCCTACGAGATGATCCTCAAGGCTTTCGCCCAGGGGGATCGCGAGACCCTGAAGCCGCTGCTGGCGCCCGACGTCATGGCCAATTTCGAGGGCGCGATCGTCGCGCGCGAGGCCGACGGCCGCACCGAGAGCGTCGAACTGTTGACCCTGCCGCGCGTCGATCTCGACAGCGCCGCCGTGGAAGGCGACGTCGGCCGCGCCGTGGTGCGGATCCTCGCCGAGGTGCGGACCCGTTCCACCAGCGCCGCCGGCGAGGCGGTGGACGATCGCCGCACGGCCGATCTGTGGACCTTCGAGCGCGACCTCAAGAGCCGCGATCCCAACTGGACCCTGGTGCGCGTCGCGGTCGCCGAAGCTTGATGTTGCGTTCCGTCCTGACCGCCGCGGCGGCCGCCCTGGTTCTGGCCGCCTGTACGACGGCCGCGCCGCCCTTGCCGATCACCCCGACAGCGCCGGTTCCGCCTTCGACGCCCCGGCCGCAACCGACTCCGCCGGTCTCCCCGGGGGCCGGCTTCTCGGCGCTGCAGGGCTGGAACGAGGAAGACCACGCCGCCGCCCTGCAGGCCTTCCGCGAGACCTGCGGCGTCGCCAAGGACGCGCCCACGGCCGAGGTATGCCGCAAGGCCAGGCAGGCCGGTCCGGTCGATGACGCCAGGGCGCGCCTGTTCCTGGAAACCAATTTCCGTCCGGAGCCGATCGCCGGCCAGGGCCTGCTGACCGCCTATTTCGCGCCGGAATACGAGGCGCGGATGTCGCGCTCGGCCGAGTTCAGCGCCCCGATGCGCGGCCGTCCCGCCGACTTGGTCATGCTCGACCTCGGCGCCTTCGATCCGACCCTGAAGGGCAGGACCGTGGCCGGCCGCGTCGCGGGCGGGACCTTCGTCCCCTATGACGACCGCGCCGCCATCGAGGCCTCGCCGCTGGACCGGCCGCTGGCCTGGCTGCGGCCCGAGGACCTGTTCTTCCTGCAGATCCAGGGCTCCGGCGTCCTGACCCTGCCCGACGGCCGCCGGGTGCGCGCCGCCTTCGCCGCCCATAACGGCAAGCCCTTCACGGGCGTCGCCACGGCCATGCGCGACCGCGGCCTGCTGGCCGACGGCGACACCTCGGGCGAGGCGATCCGCGGCTGGCTGGCGGCCAATCGCGGTCCCAGGGCCGACGAGATCATGCGGCTGAACCCGCGCTACGTGTTCTTCCAGACCCTGCCCGACGACGGCCGCCAGGCCACCGGCGCGGCCAATGTGTCGCTGCCGATCGGCCGCGCCATCGCCGTCGATCCCAGCCAGAACGCCCTGGGCGGCCTCTACTGGATCGACGCCAGCGCGCCCAAGCTGGCCGGGGCCTTCCCGACCTATCGCCGGGCCGTGGTGGCGCTGGACACCGGCGGCGCCATCAAGGGCGCGGTGCGGGCCGACCTCTACATGGGCACGGGCCAGGCGGCGGGAACCGAGGCCGGCCGCGTGCGTCACGACCTGCGCCTGTGGCGCCTGGTCCCCCAACCGCAGCCTTGATCTCCAGGGCCTGACCATGAGCAAGCGGCGGCCGCCGGACGACGAAAGCCAGCGCCTGTGGCGGCTGGTGGCCTCCACGGTGACGGGCCGCGCGCCCGAAAAGCCGCTGAAAATGCGCGACAAGGCCCGGGTTCGGGCCGGCAAGGCCGACCTGATGGCCCACGCCGCCGAGATCGCCCCGCCGACCCACCTGGCCTCGGTAGCCCCGCTGCGCATCGATCCGGCCGAGATCAAGGCGCTCAAGCCCAAGCCCGCGCCCAAGCCGCCGCCGGAACGCATCGAGCCCAACCGCCATCGCCGCATCGCCAAGGCCCACGACCCGATCGGCGCCCGTCTCGACATGCACGGCCTCGACCAGGACCAGGCCCGCGCGACGCTGGAGCGCTTCGTTCGCCGGGCCTGGGACGACGGCCACCGGGCGGTGCTGGTGATCACCGGCAAGGGCAAGGTCGGCCAAGGCGTCCTGCGCCAGCGCACGCCCGAATGGCTGGCCGCTCCGGTCCTGCGCGAGATGATCGCCGGCGTGTCGCCGGCGGACCAGCGGCATGGCGGCGATGGCGCGCTCTACGTGGCGCTGAAGCGGAAGGGGTAGGGGAAGTTTGCTCCCCAAAGCACCAAAGTTCGCTTCCCTGGGCCTTGTGCCCAGGGCCCATCGTTCAGCGGGCAATGCGGTGCGGGAATGCGTTTGGCGCTTCAGGTGTGCGAGCGAATGGCTCAGCATAGCGGACGCATGGGTCCTAGGCACAAGGCCTAGGAAGGCAAGATTTTGGGCGTGATTGGGAAGCGAGGAGGCCGGTGGCTCTACTTCGGCCGCGCAGCCTTCTCAGCGTGCCCCGACGTCCCCTCGCGGGCCTCGAGCTTCTCGGCCACGGCGTCCAGCGACACCCCGGCCGCCGCCATCAGCGCCAGCCAGTGGTACAGCAGGTCGGCGCTTTCCGAGGCCAGGGCCTCGGGACCCTGGGCCACGGCGGCGATCACCGTCTCGACGGCTTCCTCGCCCAGCTTCTTGGCGGCCAGAGCCGGGTCGTTCAGCAGCTTGGCGGTGTAGGACGCGGTGGGATCGCCGCCCTTGCGGCTCTCGACCGTGGCGGCCAGCCGCTCCAGGACCTCGAACAGCCGGCTCATGCGACCGGGTCCAGGCGCACCGGCACGCCGGCGGCGGCCATGGCGGCCTTGGCCTCCCCGATCGAGATCTCGCCGAAGTGGAAGATCGAGGCGGCCAGCACGGCGGCGGCGTGGCCGTCGCGGGCGGCCTCGACCAGGTGCTCGGTCTTGCCCGCGCCGCCCGAGGCGATCACCGGCACGTTGACCGCGCCTGTCACCGCCTGCAGCAGCGGGATGTCGTAGCCGATCTTGGCGCCGTCGCGGTCCATCGAGGTCAGCAGGATCTCGCCCGCGCCGCGTTCGACCACCTTGGCGGCCCAGTCGACCACGTCGAGACCGGTGTCCTTGCGGCCGCCATAGGTCCAGACGTTCCAGCCCGAGCCGTCCGGCCGGGCCTTGGCGTCGATGGCCACCACGACGCACTGGGCCCCGAAGGCGTCGGCCCCGGCGGCGATCAGGTCGGGGTTCTCGACGGCGGCGGTGTTGGTCGAGACCTTGTCGGCCCCGGCCAGCAGCAGGCGGCGCATGTCGGCCACCTGGCGCACGCCCCCGCCCACCGAGACGGGCATGAAGCAGACCTCGGCGGTGCGCGAGATCACGTCCAGGATCAGGCCCCGGCCTTCGCTGGAGGCGGTGATGTCGAGGAACATCAGCTCGTCGGCGCCGGCCGCGTCATAGGCCGCGGCCTGTTCCACCGGATCGCCGGCGTCGCGCAGGTCGACGAAGTTGACGCCTTTGACGACCCGGCCGTCCTTGACGTCGAGGCAAGGGATGATCCGGGTCTTCAGCATCAGGCGGCCGCCGCGACCAAGGCTTCGGACGGCTTGATGGTGCCGGCGTAGAGCGAGCGGCCCAGGATGGCCCCGGCGATCTCGACGCCCTTGCGGGCCTTGAGCCGTTCGATGTCGGCGACGGCGGCGACGCCGCCGGAGGCGATGACGGGGATCGAGACGGCGTCGGCCAGTTCGCCCACGCCCTCGACGTTTACGCCGGTCAGGGCGCCGTCGCGGCTGATGTCGGTGACGATCAGGGCGGCCACGCCCACGTCCTCGAAGCGCTTGCCCAGGGTGATGGCGTCGATGTCCGACAGGCCAGTCCAGCCGTCGACCGCGACCTTGCCGTCACGGACGTCGACGGCCACGGCGATCTGCTCGGGCCACAGGCGGGCGGCCTTGCGGACCAGGTCCGGATCGTGGACGGCCACGGTGCCGAGGATGACGCGCGACACGCCGGCCTCGATCCAGGACTCGATGCCTTCCAGGGTGCGGATGCCGCCGCCCAGCTGCACCGGGATCGAGATCGACTCCAGGATCGACTGCACGGCGGCGGTGTTTACCGACTTGCCCTCGATGGCGCCGTTCAGGTCAACGACGTGCAGCCACGAGAAGCCGTCCTTGACGAAGCGCTGGGCCTGGTCGGCCGGGCTGTTGTTGAAGACCGTGGCCTTGTCCATGTCGCCGTGCAGCAGGCGCACGCACTGGCCGTCCTTCAGGTCGATGGCGGGATAGAGGATCATGGGCGCCATTCCAGGAAGTTGGCGAGCAGGGCGAGCCCGGCGGCTTGTGATTTTTCGGGGTGGAATTGTACGCCCGCGACATTCCCCTTGGCCACCGCCGCGACGAACGGGCCGCCGTGGTCGCTGGTCGCCACCACGTCGGCCGGATCGGCCGCCGCCAGGGCAAAGGAATTAGCGTAGTACATGTGGGCGCCGTCCTCGATCCCCACGAACAGGGGATGAGCGCGGTGCAGGGCGATCGCGTTCCAGCCCATGTGCGGGATGGTCAGCGAGGGATCGGACGGCTGAAGCTTCTTCACCTGGCCGCCGATCCAGTCGAGGCCCGGCGTGACGCCGAACTCGAGGCCCTCGGTGGCCAGCAGCTGGTGACCGACGCAGATGCCCATGAACGGCGCGCCGCGCTGGTGCACGGCCTCGTTCATGGCTTCGAACACGCCGGAGGCGTCCAGGCCCGCGCGGCACGAGGCGAAGGCCCCGACGCCGGGCAGGAACACCCGGTCGGCCTTGGCCACGAGGTCGGGATCGGCTGTGACGACGATGGAGGCGGCGACGCCGCGCCGGCGGGCGGCCTCGTTCAAGGCCTTCTCCGCCGATCGCAGGTTGCCCGACCCGTAGTCGATCAGGGCGAGAGTTTGCATGGAACCTACAGTACGCCCTTGGTCGACGGCGCCTGGCCGCCGGTCTTCGGATCGAACTCCACCGCCTGGCGCAGGGCCCGGGCAAGCGCCTTGAAGCCGCTCTCCGCCACGTGGTGGGTGTTGTCGCCGTACAGCGTCTCCAGATGGATGCACGCCCCGCAGTTCATGGCGAACGCGTGGTGGAACTCCTTGAAGAGCTCGGTGTCCATCTCGCCGACCTTGGGCCGCTTGAACTCGACCTTCCAGATCAGATAGGCGCGGTTGGACAGATCGATGGCGCAGCGCGTCAGGGTCTCGTCCATCGGGATATAGGCGTGGCCGAAGCGCCGGATGCCCTTGAAGCCGTCCAGCGCCTTGTTGATCGCCTGACCCAGCACAATCCCGGTGTCTTCCACCGTGTGGTGCATGTCGATGTGCAGGTCGCCCTTGGTCTCTATCTTCAGGTCGAAGCCGCCGTGGCGCGCGAAGCTCTCCAGCATATGGTCGTAGAAACCGATGCCGGTGGAGATCGTCGAGGCGCCGGTCCCGTCGAGATCGATCCAGACCCGGATCTGGGTCTCTTTCGTCTCGCGGACCACTTCAGCGGTGCGGGCCATGCTTCGTCCTTGAAGGCCCCGGAGGGCCTTGGGTGGTTAGAGTCCGTTCTGGGCGGCCAGGTCGCGCAGCTTGACCTGCGGACGCGGACCGTAGTGGGCGATGACCTCGGCGGCGGCCAGGGAGCCCAGCTTGCCGCAGTCGGCCAGCGAGCGGCCCTGGGAGAGGCCGTAGAGGAAACCTGCGGCGTATTGGTCGCCCGCGCCCGTCGTGTCCACGACTTTTTCCACGGGGAAGGCCGAGATTTCATGGACGCTGTCGCCCTGGGCGACCACCGAACCCTTTTCGCTTCGGGTGACGGCGGCGATCTCGACCCGCTTGGCCAGTTCCTTGACCGCCGCGTCGAAGTCGTCGTTCTGGAACAGGGCGCACACTTCGGAGGCATTGGCGAAGACGATGTCGCACTGGGTCTCGACGAAGCCCAGCAGGGCTTCGCGGTGACGATCCACGACGAAGCTGTCGCTCAGCGTGATGGCGATCTTGCGACCCGAACCGTGGCTCAGCGCGGCGGCCTTGGCGAAGGCGCGGCGGGCTTCCAGCGGGTCGAACAGGTAGCCTTCGAGGTAGGCGTACTGGGCGGCCTCAATGATGGCCGGATCGACGTCGGCGGCGGTCAGCTCAACGCAGGCGCCCAGGTAGGTCGACATGGTGCGCTGGGCGTCGGGGGTGACATTGATCAGGCACTGGGCGGTTGCCGGGCCTTCGGCCAGCGGCGGGGTGGTGAAGGTTCCGCCGATCGCGCGCATGTCGTGGGTGAAGACGCGGCCCAGCTGGTCGTCGGCGACCTTGCCGATGAAGGCGGCCTTGCCGCCGAAGCTGGCCACGCCCGCCACGGTGTTGCCGGCGCTGCCGCCCGAGGCCTCGATGCCCGCCGCCATGGCGTCATAGAGGCTGGCCGCGCGTGTCGTGTCGATCAGGGCCATCGAGCCCTTCACCAGCCCTTGCGCGTCCAGGAAGGCGTCGTCGCACTGGGCGATCACGTCGACGATGGCGTTGCCGATGGCGGCGACGTCGTAGAGGGCGGTCATGAGGCGGAGCGAGCCTTTTGATGGGGACGGCGAAAACGGGACCGTCGGCAAGTAAAGGAACAGGGCCGTCAAGGCAACGCGGGGCTTGCGGTGCGAGGTGCGGCTTTCTAACCGTTGGGGCATGAGCACCCCGCGCCCCGACGTCCTGATCCTGGTTCCCGCCGCCGATGAACCGCGCTTCGCCCAGAGCTGGCCGCCGCTGTTCGAGCGCCTGGCGACGCCGCTGCGGGCCCTGGGCCTGACCGTCGCGTCGCGATCGTGGACCGATCCGATCGAGGCGAACGGGCAGGGCATCGTCCTTCCGCTGCTCAGCTGGGGCTATCACCATCGCGAGCCCGAATGGTACGCCCGCCTCGACGCCCTGGAGGCGGCCGGCGTGCGCACCGCCAATCCGCCCTCGCTGCTGCGCTGGAACACGGCAAAGACCTATCTGACCGAGTTGGCCGCCAAGGGCGCGCCGGTGGTGCCGACCATCACGCTGGACAAGGTCACGCCCGAGGCGGTCGCCGAGGCCTGCGACCGCTTCCAGGTCGATGTCGTGGTGGCCAAGCCGCAGGTCTCCGGCGGTTCGCACCAGACGGTGAAGCTGGGCCGGCATTCCGACCTTTCCGGCGCCCCGGCCGGCGCGGCCCTGATACAGCCGTTCCTGCCGGCGGTGGGCGAGGAGGGGGAGCTGTCGCTGTTCTTCTTCGACGGCGCCTTCAGCCACGCGGTGACCAAGGTGGCCGTGCCCGGCGACTTCCGGGTGCAGCCGCAGTACGGCGGCAAGGTTTCGGAGATCGCGCCCGAGCCGGAGGCCCTGCACGCCGCGCGCATGGTGCTTGACGCCGTCGGAGCGCCCCTGACCTACGCCCGCGTCGACCTGATCCGGGGCCTCGACCACACCCCGCAGCTGATGGAGCTGGAGATCATCGAGCCGGATCTCTTCCTCGAGCACGCCCACGACCACGGGGCGGCTTTTGCGAAAGCGGTGAAGGCGGCGCTGTAGGAGAGGAGAGGAGAGGGCAGGGAAGGGAGTGGGCGTTGTTTAGGCGCTGAATGAGCCGCCGGCGACATGCGCACGATCAACCCGCGGCGGCGCTCCCGAAATCGGCTCGATTGCTTTTGGAGTTTCGATAGAGGCGGCCTATATCGAAAGCCATGCTCCCGACCCTTCGCCAGCTGCAGTACCTGAAGCTCCTGTCGGAGCACGGCTCGTTCAGCCGCGCCGCCGACGCCTGCTATGTCACCCAGCCCACCCTGTCGGCCGGGATCCAGGAGCTGGAGAAGATCCTCGGCGCCCCGGTTGTCGATCGGGCCCGCTCGGGCGTGATCCTGACCGCTGCCGGCCAGGAGGCCGTGCGCCGGGCCACCGCCATTCTCGCCCAGACGGAAGATCTGGTTCAGGCGGCGCGCGGGGCCGGCCAGCCGCTGGCTGGGCGTTTCCGGCTGGGCGTGATCCCGACCGTGGCCCCCTATCTGCTGCCTCGCGCCCTGCCGATGCTGCGCGACCAGTTCCCCAAGCTGCGCCTCTTTCTTCGGGAAGACCTGACCCAGCGGCTGATCGCGGCCCTCAAGGCCGGCTCGCTGGACGCGGCCCTGATCGCCTTGCCCTACGACATGACCGGCCTGGACTGCGCCCATGTCGAGGACGACGAGCTGCTGGCCGCAGCGCCGGCCAACCACCCGATGGCCCTGCAGGAGCGGGTCGATCCCTCCAGCCTCGATGGCCAGGAGCTGATCCTGCTGGAAGACGGCCACTGCCTGCGCGACCACGCCCTGTCCGCCTGCGGCCTGGAGCCGCCCCGGAACGTCGGCGACGAGGAAAGCTTCGCGGCCACCTCGCTGCCCACCCTGGTGCAGATGATCGGCTCGGGCCTGGGCGTGTCGTTCCTGCCGGCCATGGCGGTGCAGGCGGGCCTGGCCGAGAACGCGCCGGTGACCGTGCGGCCGCTGAACACGGCCCAGTCCAGCCGCGAGATCGTCGTGGCCTGGCGGGCCGGCTCCAGCCGCGCCGCCGAGGGGCGCCTGCTGGCCGAGACCCTGCGGGCGGCGTGATCGTCGCGTCTTCGTCCAAGACCATCGTTCTTCGAGTCTGCGACCTTTCCCCCGCTCGGCGCGTTGCAGCCCGGACCGGAACTGGAGCGCACGATGAAGACGGCGATGACCTTGGCCCTGCTGGGCGTTGCTATGGCGGCCTCGGGCTGCGTCAGCCTTTCGCGCAGCACGGCCGTCGAGACCCTGCCGGCCGACTGGCGCGCCCAGGCCCGCGTCTCCGAGGTGCGCCTCACGCGGGGTGATCTCAAGGTCACCGACGGCTTCGACGCCCTGTTCAAGCAGCACGTCCAGGCCAAGCTCGACGGCTGCGCCAAGGGCGACCGGCCGTTGCGGCTGGAAGCGAAACTCGACCGCTTCGACAAGGCCAATCCGGCCCTGACCGCCCTGGTCGCCGGCGCCAATGTGCTGCGCGGCAAGGCCCGGCTGGTCGATGTGCGCACCGGCAAGGTGGTCGGCGACTACGCCATCGGCAAGACCATCGTCGGCGGCCGCCTGGCCGTCATCAAGATGGGCGAGGCCGAGGAGCAGCTCAGCGACGCCTTCGGCGAGGAGGTCTGCCACCAGGCCTTTCCGGCGGCGGTCGCAAACCGATAACATCAGATATATCTAAATAGCTCTTGACGCTCTGCGATTTCGATATATCTATCATTTCGATATAACGAAACTGCATCGAAAGAGCATACATGTTTGGACGTCATCACCATCCCCACCACGGCCGCCACGGCGGTCATCACAGCCGCCATCCCTTCGGCTTCGACGGTCGTGAACACGGCGGCGGCATGGGCGGTCGCGGCTTCGGCCGCGGCGGTCCGCGCGGCGGCGGCCGGTTCTTCGACCATGGCGACCTGCGCCTGGTCGTTCTGAAGCTGATCGCCGAGAAGCCCAGCCACGGCTACGAGCTGATCAAGGCGGTCGAGACCGCGGCCGGCGGCGCCTATAGCCCCAGCCCCGGCGTGATCTACCCGACCCTGACCCTGCTGGAAGAGCTGGGTTACGTCGCCGCGACCGACGCCGGCGGCGGCAAGAAGCTCTACACCATCACCGACGAGGGCCAAGCCTTCCTGGAAACCAACGCCCAGCCGGTGAACGGTCTCTTCGCCCGCATGGCCGAAGCCGCCTCGCGCAGCGCCGCCTTCGCGCCGCAGATCCTGCGGGCCCGCGAGAACCTCAAGACGGCCCTGCGGCTGAAGCTGCACGCCGGCGCCCTGTCGGCCGAGCAGATCGCGGCCATCGCCAAGGCTCTGGACGACGCGGCCGCGGCGATCGAAGCTGTCTGAGGTCGGGGAAGCAAGGAGCAGCGCCATGCAGAGCCACGCCCGCCTCGTCACCGACAAGGCCGCCCGCTACATGACCCAGCTGGCCAAGCACTGGGGCCACAAGTTCGAGGTCGAATTGACCGAGACCACGGCGGCCTTCCCGCTGCCGCTGGGGCCCTGCCGCATGACCGCAGACGCCGAAGGCCTCGACATGACCGTTGAGGCCGACGACTTCGAGGCCCTGGAAAAGCTGGAGCAGGTGGTCGCCGACCACATCCTGCGCTTCGCTTTCCGAGAAAACCTCGAGAAGCTGAACTGGACCCGCGCCCGCGAGGCCGGCCACATCAACCCGCCGAAGGCGCGGGGCGGACTGGGGTTGGGGCTCTGATCGCTGTCCTTAAAGCCCGTCATCCCGGCCGAAGCGCAGCGTAGAGCCGGGACCCAGGGGCAGACGCATCGCGTCGGCCACCGCCAAGGCGTTGAAGCAAGCGCCGCGCCCAGTCCCCTGGGTCCCGGATCGGCCTTTGGCCGTCCGGGATGACGAAAGTAGGGAATCTTAAGGGCTAGAGCCCGGCCAGCAGCTTGGCCAGCAAGGCGTTCAGCATCCGTTGCTCTTCGCCATCGAGCGCCGCCAGCAAGGCCCGCTCGTTGTCGATGTGCAGCGGCAGGATCCTGTCCAGCAGCGCCAGTCCCTCGTCCGTCAGCGCGACCAGCGTCCCCCGCCGGTCGCTGGGGTGCGGGCGGCGCTCGACGAGGGCCATCTTCTCCAGCCGGTCGATGCGGGCGGTCATGCCGCCCGACGAGACCATGGCCGTCTCGTAGAGGTCGGTCGGCGTCAGAGCGAAGTCGCCGCCGGCCCTGCGCAGGGTGGCCAGCACGTCGAACTCGCCGCGCTGCAGGCCATGGGCCGCGAACAAGGGCGCCAGGCGGTCCTTGAGCACGATCTCGGCGGCCTCGCAGAGGCGGCCGACCAGCTCCATCGGGAACGGATCGAGGTCCGGTCGCTCGCGCCGCCATTGGGCCGAGGCCGCGCCTGCGCGGTCGTGACGCTTGGCTTTCGCCGTCATCGGATATATCTCGCCATCAAGATACTTGCTTTCGAGATATATCGTGGTCCTCGCTTACGAAGAAGACGCCAAGACGCGCGAACATGCGCTTCTTGCCGCCCGTGCCGCCAAAAGCGGCGCCGTGCTCACCATCGCGGCGATCGTCGTGGCGGCCCTGAACCTGCGCCCCGCCCTGGCGGCGCTGGGTCCGGTGCTCGACACGGTGAAGGCCGCCACCGGCGCTTCCTCGGCCGCGGCCGGCCTCTTGACCACCCTGCCGATCTTCCTGATGGGCCTGGGCGCCCTGCTGGCCGCGCCGCTACGCCGGATGCTGGGCGAGCGCATGGGCGTTGCGGCCGGCCTGCTGGCCATCGCCCTCGCCTGCGGCCTGCGCGCCCTGTGGCCCAGCCTTTCGGGTCTCTTCTTCAGCGCCGCGATCGTCGGGATCGGCGTCGCGGCCGTGCAGGCGCTGATGCCAGGGTTCATCAAGCGCTTCGCCGGCGATGACGCCGCCCGCCTCACGGGACTCTACACCACCGGCATCATGGCCGGCGCCGCGGTCGCCGCGGCGGGCGCCTCGGGACTGACCCGCCTGGCCGGCTGGCAGGCGATGTTCGGCCTGTGGGCGCTGCCGGCCATGCTGGCCCTGCTGCTGTGGACCGGCGCGACCAGGCGCTCGGTCGCCGTCCCGGCCGGCGGTCCGCGCGTCGTTCGCCGTCACGCCCTGTGGAAGAGCCCCCGCGCCTGGCTGTTGCTGACCTTCTTCGGCGTCGGCACCGGCGCCTACACCCTGGTGCTGGCCTGGTTCCCTCCGTTCTACGCCAGCCGGGGCCTGACCGCCGACCAGGCCGGCTATGCGCTGTCGGCCCTGACAGTGTGCGAGGTGCTGGCGGGCCTGACGGTCTCGGCGGCCATCGCCCGCCGTCCGGATCGCCGGCCGCTGCTGGTCGCCGCCCTGACCTCGCTGCTCAGCGGCATCGCCTGCCTGCTGCTGGCCCCGTGGCTGGTTCTGCCGGCCGTCTGCCTGCTGGGTGCGGGCATCGGCGCGATCTTCCCGCTGTCGCTGATCGTCACCCTCGACCACGCGGCCGACCCCGACCAGGCCGGCGACCTGATGGCCTTCGTCCAGGGCGGCGGCTACGTCATGGCCAGCGTCATGCCGTTCCTGGCCGGCTGGGTGCGCGACGCCTCGTCGGACCTGTCGGGCGCCTGGCTGCTGATGGCGGTCGGCGTGGTGGCGATGATGGTCATGACCGCGCGGTTCAAGCCGAACGCGCGGGTCGGCTAAGACCTAGAAAAGCCCCAGCGACGGGCACAGGTCGGCGATCTTGCAGATCTCGCACTTGGGCTTGCGGGCGATGCAGACATAGCGCCCGTGCAGGATCAGCCAGTGGTGGGCCCGCGTCTGGTAGGGACCGGGCACGATCCGCATCAGGTCGTCCTCGACCGCGTCGGGCGTCTTGCCGGCCGACAGCTTCAGGCGGTGCGAGACGCGGAACACGTGGGTGTCGACGGCGATGGCCGGCTCGACGTCCAGCTCGTTGAGCACCACGCTGGCGGTCTTTCGGCCCACGCCCGGCAGGCTTTCCAGCGCCTCGCGGTTCAGCGGCACCTGCCCGCCATAGCGGTCCATCAGGATGTGGGCCGAGGCGATGACGTTCTTGGCCTTGGTGCGGAAGAGGCCGATCGAGGCGATGTACTTGATCAGGCCGTCCTCGCCGAGCTCCAGCATCTTCTCGGCGCTGTCGGCGACCTGGAACAGCGGACCGGTGGCCTTGTTGACCTGCACGTCGGTGGCCTGGGCCGACAGGGCGACGGCGGTGACCAGCTCGTAGGGGTTGGAATAGTTCAGCTCGGTCTTGGGGCGCAGCTCCAGGCTCTCGAAGCGCTCGAACAGGATGCGCACGCGTTCGCGCTCGGCGGGCGAGATCCGCTTGGCGGCGGGGCGTTTCTTGACGAGGGTTTTGGGAGCGGCGGCCATCGCCGCGACCATGCCGTGATGCGGCCGGCTCGCCAAGGCGGCGCAAGCGGCGTAAATCCAGGTCATGGCCGCCGCCTTCTACATGGATGCCGTCATCCGCCCCAACCGGTCGCTCGGCAAGACCGGCATGGCCGTGGTGCTGGGCGTCGTGATCGCCTTCAACCTGATGGTCGCGGTGTTCCTGCTGGTGCTGGGCGCGCCGCCGGTGCTGCCGTTCCTCGGGCTTGACGTGCTGGCCCTGTGGCTGGCCCTGAGCGCCAGCAACCGGGCCCTGTCGCGCTCGGAGCGGGTGCGGGTCACCGCCGAGGCGATCACCGTCAGCCGCGAGGACGCCAGGGGCGCCAAGGTGGTCTGGACGTCGCCGACGGCCTTCACTCGCGTCGATCTCGACCAGCCCGGCGAGCACGAGAGCCGCGTGCGCCTCTTCATGTCGCGCCGTCGCCTGACCCTGGCCCGGGCGCTCAGCCCGGACGAGCGGGTGGCCTTCGCGCATGCCCTGGAGCGGGCGATCAAGAGCGCGAGAGCCGAGCGGTGGTCGTGAGGCGCGTGAAGGCGAAAGTGTCTGCGGTTTCGCCGCCGAACGCGCCCAAGAAACTGCGGCGCAAGAACCGGGCGGACGCCCTGCCCCGCCGGGGCTAGAGTGAACCGATGCCTCTCGACGTCTCGCCTTCCGAAACCCTCGCGCGCCTGGCCGAGCGCTCGGCCGACTATCACCGCATGGCCACAGCCCTCGACTGGCTGGCCCAGCGCTGGATGGACCGGCCGTCGCTGGACGAGGCCGCCGGCGCGGTGGGCCTGTCGCCGTTCCACTTCCAGCGGATCTTCACCCGCTGGGCCGGGGTCAGCCCCAAGACCTTCGTCGCGGCCATCGCCCATGCCGAGGCCCGCCGCTCGCTGGAGGCCGGGGCCAGCGTGCTCGACGCGGCCTATGACGCCGGCCTTTCCGGCCCCTCGCGGCTGCACGACCTGTTCATCGCCCAGGAGGCGGCGACGCCGGGCGACGTGCGTCGGCGCGGGGCCGGCATGACCCTGCGCTGGGGCTGGTCGCCCACCCCGTTCGGGCGCGGCCTGTTCGTGCTGGCCGAGCGGGGCCTGGCGGGCCTGGCCTTCTCGGACGGCGACGACGACTTCGCCTTCGCCGACATGCACCGCCGCTGGCCCGGCGCCGACTGGGTGCGCGACGACGTGGCGGCGCAGGAGACGGCCCTGCGGGCGTTCGGCGCCGGCGAAGGCCCCCTGCCCGTGGTGCTGATCGGCTCGCCCTACCAGGTGCAGGTCTGGAAGGCGCTGCTGCGCATCCCGGCCGGCGAGACCGCCACCTACGGCCAGGTCGCCGCCTGGGCCGGCAAGCCCAAGGCCTTCCAGGCCACCGGCGGGGCCATCGGCGCCAACCCGATCTCGCTGCTGATCCCCTGCCACCGCGCCATCGCCAAGGACGGCCGCCTCACCGGCTACCACTGGGGCCTGGCCCGCAAGGCCGCGATCCTGGGGATGGAGGCCGTGTCGGTGCAGGAGGTGGCGTGACGCTCCTGTCTCGCGACTCGGAACAAAACAGAAACATACGTCCGGACTCGACGTCGGCTTGAGCCACTCTGGCCCGTAACCGCGATGCGGGGTGAGTAACGGGTGGAGCTATGGAACCGGAGGTACTGAAGGAATTGGCGGTGGTGCTGTCGGCGGTGGCCGGCGTGGTGACGGCCCTGGCCGGACTGGTGTGGGCGTTTCGGCGGCGGCCCTGAGCCTTCCGCATGCGGAAGGCGTTTTCCTTGTGGAATCCGGACTGCGTAGGCAGTCCGGTGGAGACGGGCCGCCGCCTCTTTCCTCAGGCCGTGCCGAGGAAGTCGCGCTTGCCCACGACCACGCCGTTCTTGCGCAGGATCCCGTAGGCGGTGGCCAGGTGGAAGTAGAAGTTCGGCAGGGCCTGGGCGGTCAGATAGTCGAGGGCGTTGTGCTCGGTGGTTTCGCCGCGGCGGGTAAGGGCCACGGTGCGGTCCTCGGCGCCCTCGAAGGCGGCCGGATCGAGGCCCTCGACATAGGCGATGGCGCGTTCGACGCGGGCCGACAGGTCGGCGAAGCTGGTCTCGGCGTCGTCCCAGGCCGGAACCTCAAGTCCGGCCAGGCGCGCGCTGGCGCCCTTGGCGAAGTCGGTGGCGATCTGCACCTGGCGGATCAGCGGGAACATGTCGGGATAGAGCCGGGCCTTCAGCAGGGCCTCGGGATCGAGCTTGTGGGCTTCCACATGGGCTGCGGCCTTGGCCAGCACGCCGGCGAGGCCCTTCAGCCCCTGGACGAAGACGGGAACGCTGACGCGGTGGGCGGTGATGGTCATGGAGGCTCCGGTGAGGCTTGCCACGGCATGTAGGGCGGTTTGGCCGAAAGCGGCAGTCCCCCTGAAGGGGACCCCCTCCGACCCTCCGGGCCACCTCCCCCAGAGGGGGAGGATCTTGTCGTGCGCGCCCTCACTCGACCTAGATCGCCTTCCTGGGCCTTGTGCCCAGGATCCATCGTTCAGCTGCTCAGATCTTGGCAGTACGGCCTGGGTTTGAGCGGTCGCCGGCATGGGCCCTCGCCACAGGGCGAGGGAGGCGGAGTTTTGTGGTTGGGGGCGGAGACGGCCGCCGCCGCGGAAGCTGAGAACGGCCCCCCTCCGGCCCTTTGGGCCGCCTCCCCCAGAGGGGGAGGATCTTTTTAAGCGGCCTCGGCTTCGTCGTAGCGCGAACGGGCCGCGCGGATGGCGTTGTGGTGGTCCATGGCCCAGGCGATCAGGGCGTTGAGCGGGCCTTGCAGCGACGTCCCCAGGGGCGAGAGGCTGTATTCGACGCTGGGCGGCTTGGTCGGGAACACTTGGCGTTCGATCAGGCCGTCGCGCTGCAGGTCGCGCAGGGTCTGGGTCAGCATGCGCTGGGAGATGTCGGGCACGGCCCGGCGCAGGGCTCCGAACCGCTTGGGGCCGGTGGCCAGCAGCGACAGCAGCAGTGTGCTCCACTTGTCGCCCAGGTGGTCGATGACGTCGCGCACCGGGCAGTCGGAGGCCGTGAAGCCCTGGCCCTTCCAGCCGTCCAGCGCGTCGCAAAGCGCCTCCGGCGAAAGCGTGGGTAGTTCCTTCAAGGTGCCTATCTCCCGGAAAACTGCCGTCTTTACGACGGGGCCTTGCTCTCACATCTACACCAGGTCTCGAAAAGAGACCAGCAAAGGACGCCTTCGATGACCGCTCGACCCTTCCTCAATGACCGCCTTCTGGTGACCGGCGCCGGAGGCCAGTTGGGCCGCCGCGTGGTCGAGCTGCTGCTCGAGGCCGGCGCCCCGCACGTGATCGCCACGACCCGTGATCCGAGCAAGCTCGCCGACCTGGCGGCCAAGGGCGTCGACGTGCGCGCCGCCGACTTCGACGATCCGGCCTCGCTGAAGACCGCCTTCGCCGGCGCCGACCGGGTGCTGCTGGTCAGCACCGACAGCCTGGGCCAATGGGGAACCCGCATCGCCCAGATCCGCGCGGCCGTCGCCGCGGCGGTCGAGGCGGGCGTGAGCCATGTGCTCTACACCTCGGCTCCTGGCGCGCGGCCCCAGGCCGGCGGCGGGGTGATCGACGACCACTTCTGGAGCGAGCAGGCGATCATCGCCGCCCCGTCCCTGAACTGGACCATCCTGCGCCACAACCTCTATGCCGAGACCATCCTGCTGGGCGCGGGCCAGGCGATCGCCGGCGGCACGCTCTACGCCGCCACGGCCGGCCAGGGCCGGGCCTATGTCACCCGCGAGGACTGCGCCGCGATCGACGCCGCCGCCCTGCTGGGCGCGGAAGGTCGCCAGATCCTCGATGTCTCCGGCCCGCAGGCCCTGACCCAGGACCAGCTGGCCGCCCTGCTGGCGCAGGTCTCGGGCAAGCCGGTCGCCCACCAGGACATCCCCCTCGACGCTCTGCGCGCGGGCCTGGCCCAGGCCGGCCTGCCGAGCGTCTATGTCGACGTTCTGGCCGACTTCGACGCCCAGGCCGCAGAAGGCCAGCACGCCATCGTCACCGACGCCGTCGAGCGCCTGACCGGCAAGGCCCCCACCTCGGTCGCGACCTTCCTGGCGGCCAACAAGGCGGCCCTGGGCTAAGCGTCGCCGACCGGGCAAGCGGAACGGTCTTCGGCGTCGCGGGGTTTCTAGCGGGTCCAATTTGCATTCCCCCTGAAGGAGGAACACCCGATGAAAGTCAGCGACGCCATGACCAGCCAGGTCTCGGTCGCCCGTCCCGGCGACAGCATCCGCAAGGTCGCCGAGGTGATGGCCAAGGTCGACAGCGGCGTGGTGCCGGTGGTCGAGGACGGCAAGGTGCTGGGCCTGGTCACCGACCGCGACATCGTGCTGCGCGTGGTCGCCGAAGGCCGCAGCTTCGACAGCCCTGTGTCCGAGGTGATGAGCGACGGCGAGGTGCTGTCGGTCAAGGAAGACGACATCCTGGCCGACGCCACCGCCCGCATGGCCAACAACCAGGTCCGCCGCCTGGTGGTGCTGAACGAGGCCGGAAACCTGACCGGCATCCTGTCGCTGGGCGACGTGGCCAAGGACTACGGCGCCAAGCAGGTCGGCAAGACGCTGGAGGAGATCTCGCAGGACGGCGAGGCGGCGCACTAGATCTTACCTTCTCAACAACACGCCCGTCATTCCCGCCCTTGTGGCGGGAAACCCTCGCTCAGCTTGCGAGTGAGACACCAGCGGACTGCTGAGCAGTCCGCCCCTCCCGCACCTGCGGCGGACAGAGGGGACGGGATGTATTGGGCAATCTGAGCCTCACCAGCCAAAGAAAAAGGGCGGCTCCGTGAGGAGCCGCCCTTCGTCGTTCTCGACGGTCGAACCAGTCTTAGACCAGGGTCGGGTCGATGGTCTTGCAGGCTTCCATCAGGCCCTTCACCGACTCGACCGACTTGGCGAACATCGCCTTCTCGGCGTCGTTGGTTTCGAACTCGATGATCTTTTCCGCGCCGCCGGCGCCGATGACCACCGGCACGCCCACATACAGGTCCGACAGGCCGTACTGGCCGTTCAGGAAGGTGGCGCACGGCAGGACGCGCTTCTTGTCCTTCAGGTAGCTGGTGGCCATGGCGATGGCGCTTTCAGCCGGGGCGTAGAAGGCCGAGCCGGTCTTCAGCAGGGCGACGATCTCGCCGCCGCCCTTGCGGGTGCGCTCGACGATGGCGTCCAGCTCTTCCTGGGTGAGGAAGCCGGCCTTCACGGCGTCCGGCAGCGGCAGGCCGCCCACGGTCGAGTGACGGACCATCGGCACCATGTCGTCGCCGTGACCGCCCAGGGTCCAGGCGTGGATGTCTTCGACCGACACGCCGGTCTTTTCGGCCAGGAAGTAGGCGAAGCGCGCCGAGTCCAGGACGCCGGCCATGCCGATGACCTTTTCCTTGGGCAGGCCCGAGAACTGCTGCAGGGCCCAGACCATCGCGTCGAGCGGGTTGGTGATGCAGATGACGAAGGCGTTCGGGGCGTGGGCCTTGATGCCTTCGCCGACGGCCTTCATGACCTTCAGGTTGATGCCCAGCAGGTCGTCGCGGCTCATGCCCGGCTTGCGCGGCACGCCGGCGGTCACGATGCAGACGTCGGCGCCGGCGATGTCGGCGTAGTCGTTGGCGCCCTTCAGGGCCACGTCCTTGCCGAACACGGCCGAGGCTTCGGCGATGTCGAGCGCCTTGCCCTGCGGGGTGCCTTCGGCGATGTCGAACAGGATCACGTCGCCCAGCTCTTCGCGAGCGGCGATGTGGGCCAGGGTGCCGCCGATCATGCCGGCGCCGATAAGGGCGATCTTCGCGCGAGCCATGGTGTCTCCATCAGGCTGTGGACAGGAAATGTCGGGGCGCGGTCTACGCCCCTAGCGGCTTAGTCTCAAGCCCCCTTTCCCGTTTCGCTGCGCTGCGGCAAAACGATCACAACAACGACAAGGAGAGGCGCCGTGAGCAAGACCGATCCGGGACGGTTTTTCGAGGACTTCCGGCCGGGCCAGGTGCTGGTTCACGCGACCCCGCGCACGGTCACGGCGGGCGACGTCGCTCTCTATACGGCCTTGTACGGACCACGGTTTTCGCTGTTCTCGTCGGACGAATTCGCCCGGGCCAGCGGTCTGGTCGCCGCCCCCGTCGATCCCCTGGTCGCCTTCCATGTCGTGTTCGGCAAGACGGTGCCCGACATCAGCCTGAACGCCGTGGCCAACCTCGGCTACGCCGAAGGCCGGTTCCTGGCGCCCGTCTTCCCCGGCGACACCCTGACGGCGACCTCCGAAGTGATCGGCCTGAAGGAGAATTCGAACGGCAAGACCGGCGTCGTCTACGTCCGCACCACCGGGACCAACCAGCGCGGCGAGGCGGTGCTGAGCTACGTGCGCTGGGTGATGGTGCGAAAGCGCGATCCGGCGGCCGTGGTCGAGGGCCAGTCGGTTCCGGACCTGGCCAAGGCGGTCGCGCCTTCGGACCTGGTCGTTCCGGCGGGCCTGGATTTCTCAGCCTACGACTACGCCCTGGCCGGCGCCCCGCACGCCTTCGAGGACTACGCGGTCGGCGAGAAGATCGACCATGTCGACGGCATGGCGGTGGAGGAAGCCGAGCACCAGATGGCCACCCGGCTGTGGCAGAACACGGCCAAGGTGCACTTCAACCAGTTCGAGCGGGGCAAGGACCCGTCGGGTCGGCGCCTGGTCTATGGCGGGGTGGTGATCTCGACGGCCAAGGCCCTGTCGTTCAACGGCCTGCAGAACGCCGGGCTGATCCTGGGGATCAACGGCGGCCGGCACGTGGCGCCGTTCTTCGCCGGCGCGACGGTGTTCGCCTGGAGCGAGGTTCTGGACAAGGCCGATCTGGGAGGCGTCGGCGTCCTGCGGCTGCGGCTCGTGGCGACCAAGGATCGGCCCTGTACGGATTTCCCCGACAAGGACAGCGAGGGGGTCTATGACCCGGCCGTGATCCTCGACTTCGACTATTGGGCGGCGGTTCCGAAACGTGGCTGACTTTTCCCTGCATCCGGCCTTCCCGGCCTCCTCGCACGCCGTCGGCGAGCTGCCGCTCTGCCACGTGCGCCTGCACGACGACGCCCGCTACCCGTGGCTGGTGCTGATCCCCCGCGCCGACGGCCTGGTCGAGATCGAGGACCTGTCGCCCGAGGGCCGCATCGCCCTGACCGAGGAGATCGTCGCCCTCGGCGCGGCCGTGCGGGCCGTGGCGGCGGTGTTGCACCTGCCGGTCGACAAGCTGAACGTCGGCGCCCTGGGCAACGTCACCCCGCAGCTGCACGTCCACGTGCTGGGCCGCCGCGACGGCGATCCGGCTTGGCCGGGGCCGGTGTGGGGGCACAGCGCGGGGGTGATTTACGCCGAGGACGTGCGGGCAGCTGCGATCGCGGCGGCTCGCGGGGCGTTGGGGCTTTAGCCCAAACCTATAAATGTCCGTCATTCCCGCCCTTGTGGCGGGAACCCCTCTGTCAGCCGCAAGGGCGAGCGGGGCGGATCGCCAGCGATCCGCTTGCGCCTCACGTGGAAGCGGAACCAGGGGTTCTCGCCACAAGGGCGAGAATGACGGGAGGATAGGGCGTGGGGTGCGATCAGCCCAGCAGGCTCGCCACGCCCAGGCCCGCCGCGAAGGCCAGGGCCGTGGCCGCCGCGCCCGCCAGGAACCACGGCCAGGCCGGGCGCTTCTCGACGATCACAGTCGGCGGGGCCGGCGGCTGCTCGGCGTAGCGGGCCATGGCGCGCAGGGCGCGCACGGCCTCGTCGGCCAGTTCCTTCATCCGCGCCACCGGCGACAGCTCGCGGGCGATCCAGCGGCTGACGACGGGATTGGCGGCGTCCCACAGGTCGTGGGTCGGGTCGATGCGGCGGGCCACGCCCTCGACCGTGACCATGGTCTTCTGCAGCAGCACGAGCTCGGGCCGCAGGGCCATCTCGAACAGGGCGGTGATCTCGAACAGCTGGGCCAGCAGCCGGCC
Organism: Caulobacter sp. GW821-FHT09B11; assembly: GCF_059418205.1. Taxonomy (NCBI): domain Bacteria; kingdom Pseudomonadati; phylum Pseudomonadota; class Alphaproteobacteria; order Caulobacterales; family Caulobacteraceae; genus Caulobacter; species Caulobacter sp. GW821-FHT09B11. The sequence continues at coordinate 164,316 of NZ_JBWKPK010000005.1, forward strand.
CATTGACACGTCGCGGGCGTCGCGGCCGAACACCGGCTCGCCGACGGCGCGCAGGGCCTGGGCGAAGGCGTCCATGTCCTGGTGGGCGGGCACGTAGCCGGCGTCGAAATGCACCTTGGCCACGCGGGTGTAGTCGCGGCGCAGGAAGCCGTAGAGGATCTCGGCCAGGTACTTGCGCTCGGCGGGGCCCAGGCGACCGACGATGCCGTAGTCGACGGCGGTGATGGCGGCCGGGGCGCTGACGAAGAGATTGCCCTCGTGCAGGTCGGCGTGGAAGAGGCCGTGGTCCAGGGCCTGGGCCAGGAAGCCGCGGGTGACGTTCTCGGCCAGGGCCTTGCGGTCCAGGCCTTCCTGTTCGAGCGCCTTGGGGTCCGACAGCGGCACGCCTTCCGCCCAGGCCAGGGTCAGCACCCGCTTGCCGACGCCGTCCCAGACCACGGCCGGGGCGCGCATGTGGACGTCCTGGGCCATCGCTTCCCCGAGTTCGGCCGCGCCGGCCGCCTCGAAGCGCAGGTCCATCTCCAGGTCGAGCGCCCGGATCACCACCTCGACGAACTCGCGCGGGCGCAGGCGGCGGGCGGCGGGAACCAGGCGGTGCGACAGGTCGGCGGCCAGGCGCAGGGTTTCGCTGTCCTGCGCCACGCGGCGCTCGATGCCGGGACGCAGCACCTTCACGGCGACCTTGGCGCCGTCGTGCAGGGTGGCCTCGTGGGCTTGGGCCAGGGAGGCCGCGCCGACCGCCTCGCCGAAGGTCGCGTAGAGGCTTTCGATGGGGCGGCCCAGGTTGCGCTCGATCTCGGCGCGGGCGATCGGCGTGGGGAACGGCGGCAGCCGGTCCTTCAGGTGCGACAGGTCCTCGGCGAAGGTCGCGCCGAAGATGTCGGCCCGGGTCGACAGGAACTGGCCCATCTTGATGGCGACGGGACCTTGCCCCTCCAGCACGCGGGCCAGGCGCTCGCCCGGACGGCCCTGGCGGCTCCTGCCGCCGGCGAACAGGCGCAGGAACCGGCCGGCAAGCCGCGCCGACGGCGGCAGCAGCGGCTCGACCTCGCGCGGAACCAGGGCGTCGGCGCGCACCAGGCGCCAGCCGGCGCCGATCAGGCGGACGAACGCGGACAGGCGTTGCATGGGCCTAGAGCGCCCAGCCCTGGTGCAGGGCCGCCACGCCGCCGGTGAAGTTGGTGTAGGTCGCCCGCTTGAAGCCGGCCGCCTCGATCATCGACAGGAAGGTCTTCTGGTCGGGGAAGCGGCGGATGCTCTCGACCAGGTACTGGTAGGCGTCGCGGTCCTTGGCGACCCATTCGCCGACCTGCGGGATGACCTTGAAGCTGTAGGCGTCATAGGCCTTGGCGAGGGCTTCGGTGGCCGGGCGCGAGAACTCCAGGCACAGGAAGTGGCCGCCGGGCTTGAGCACCCGGCGCGCTTCGCGCAGGGCCGCGTCGATGTCGGTGACGTTGCGGATGCCGAACGAGATGACATAGGCGTCGGCATACGCGTCGGGCAGCGGCAGGCGCTGGGCGTCGCCGACGGTCCAGGTGATCTCGGGCTCGCCGCCCTTTTCGATCCCGGCCATGATCATTTCGGCGTTGTAGTCGACGATGTTGATCGTCGCGTCCGGACCGCCGCGGCGCTGTTGCGCGTTGCGGGCCATCTTGGCGAAGCGGCGGGCCATGTCGCCGGTGCCGCCGGCGCAGTCGATGATGATCTCGCCCGGCTGCGGGTTGAGCCTGGCCGCGACCGCGTCCTTCCAGAGCCGGTGCACGCCGCCGCTCATCAGGTCGTTCATCAGGTCGTAGTTCTTGGCCACGCGGTCGAAGACCCCGCGCACCAGACCCGCCTTCAGGGCAGGGTCCACGTCCTTGAATCCGAAAGTGGCGGAGGGCTTGCTCATGACGTCTACGGGTCGGGCTCTCTATATGATCTTCGCCTATTAGACCGCGCCTTGCGTCGCGTCACCGTCTTAAGGAGCCGTCTTGCCCGAACTGCCCGAAGTCGAGACCGTCCGCCGGGGCCTCGAGCCCGTCCTGTCCGGCGCGCGCCTGACCCGCGTGCGCGCCAACCGTCCCGACCTGCGCTTTCCCCTGCCCGAGGGCTTTGTCCAGCGGCTGACGGGCGCGAAGATCCTGCGGCTGGATCGGCGGGCCAAGTACCTGCTGGCCCCGCTCGACCGCGGCGACACGCTCGTCATGCACCTGGGCATGACCGGCCGGTTCGAGATCGCCGCGCCGGAGGGGGCCGTGCGGCCCGGCGACTTCGCCCGCGAGGTCAAGCCGGACGACAAGCACGCCCACGTAATCTTCGAGACCGAAGAGGGCGCGACCGTCACCTATTATGACCCGCGCCGGTTCGGCTTCATGGACCTGATCGCCACCGACCGCGTCGATCGCCATCCCTGGTTCGCGACCATGGGGCCGGAGCCCCTGTCCGAGGCCTTCGACGCCAAGACGCTGGTGAAGGCGTTCGGCGGCCGCAAGCAGGGACCCAAGACCCTGCTGCTCGACCAGAAGACCGTGGCGGGCCTGGGCAATATCTATGTCTGCGAGGCCCTGCACCGCTCGGGCATCTCGCCGTTCAAGCCGTCGGGCCAGATCGCCGGCAAGCGGCTGGGGCCGTTGACCACGGCCATCAAGGAGGTGCTGGCCGAGGCCGTCGAGGTCGGCGGCTCGTCGCTTAAGGACTTCGCGGCCGCCGACGGGGCGCTGGGCTATTTCCAGCATCGTTTCCGGGTCTATGACCGCGAGGGCGAGCCGTGCCCGACCCCCGGCTGCAAGGGCGTGATCGCCCGCGAGGTGCAGGCCGGGCGTTCGACCTTCTTCTGCCCCGTTTGTCAGAAATGACCCTGACCGCGCCTTGCTCAGCTGAGGCGCGGCTTTCCGGTCTGGCGTGATGTTCCGTTCCCTCCTCGTCGCTCTCGCCGCGCTGCTGGCGACGCCCGCCTTGGCCGAACCCGCCATGTGGACCGTGCGCGACGCGGATTCCGAGATCGTGCTGTTCGGCTCGATGCACGTGCTGCCCAAGGACCTGGACTGGAAGCCGCCGGCGCTGGACGCGGCGCTCTCCAGGGCCGACGACCTGTGGTTCGAACTGCCGATGGACGCGGCCGCCGACCAGCGGATGCAGGCCCTGGCCGGCGCCTACGGCCTGCTGCCGCCCGGCCAGACCCTGACCTCGCGCCTCAAGCCCCGCGCCGCCGCCCGCCTGCGCAAGCTGGCCAAGCGCCTCTCCGTGCCGATGAGCGAGCTGGAGCGCCTGCAGCCCTGGATGGCCGAGGTGCGGCTGACCACGGCCGCCTTCGCCCTGAACCAGGGCCTGGCCGAGGACGGGGTCGAGCGGCGGCTGCAGGCGGCCGCGCCGCCGACCGTCGTCCGCAAGGCCTTCGAGACCCCCGACCAGCAGATGGCCCTGTTCGCCGGCGCCTCGCAGGCCGACCAGGTCAGGACCCTCGACGCCACGGTCAGGCAGCTGGAAAAGGATCCTGGCGCCTATCGCCGGCTGGTCGCGGCGTGGTCGAAGGGCGACCAGAAGGCGCTCGAGCGCGCCGTCGTCGGTGGAATGCGGAAATCTTCGCCGGCCCTCTATCGCCGTTTCATCGTCGAGCGTAACGCACGGTGGATGGACGCCCTGCAAGCGCGCCTGGCCGGGTCCGGCCGGACGGTGGTGGTGGTCGGCGCCGGGCACCTCTTGGGTCCCGACGGCCTGCCCGCCCGCCTGCGCGCGCTGGGCTATGACGTACAAGGGCCGCGATAGACGGCCAGGACTTGAGGAAGGACGGCCGATGGCCTTTGAGACCCTGATCGTCGAACGCCCCGAAACCGCGCCCGGCGTGGCGCTGATCCGCCTGAACCGGCCCGAGGCCCTGAACGCCCTCAACAGCGTGCTGCTGACGGAGCTGGGCCAGGCGCTGGCGGACGCCCAGAACGACGACGGCGTCGGCTGCATCGTGCTGACCGGCTCGGCCAAGGCCTTCGCCGCCGGGGCCGACATCAAGGAGATGTCGGAGAAGTCCTACGCCGAGATGTTCAAGGCCGACTTCTTCACCGCCCAGGCCCGGGCCATCGAGACGGTGCGCAAGCCGATCATCGCCGCGGTGGCCGGCTACGCCCTGGGCGGCGGCTGCGAGCTGGCGATGATCTGCGACTTCATCCTGGCCGCGGATACGGCGAAGTTCGGCCAGCCGGAGATCAATCTCGGCGTCGCCCCCGGCATCGGCGGCACCCAGCGCCTGACCCGCTTCGTGGGCAAGTCCAAGGCCATGGACATGATCCTGACCGGCCGGATGATGGACGCGGCCGAGGCCGAGCGTTCGGGTCTCGTCTCGCGGGTCTTCCCCGCCGACCAGCTGGTCGACGAGGCCCTGAAGGTCGCCGCCAAGATCGCGTCCCAGTCGCCGCTGGCCGTGGCGATGAACAAGGAGCTGGTCAACGCCGCCTACGAGACGACCCTGACCACCGGGGTGGCGCTGGAGCGGCGCCTGTTCCATTCGCTGTTCGCCTTCGACGACCAGAAGGAAGGGATGGCGGCCTTCGTCGAGAAGCGCAAACCGGCGTTCAAGGGTTCGTGAAGCTGGGCCGTGACCGAGCGGTGAAGAATCCCCATGTGGATGGATTGACCCAATCCCGGGGTTCCCGTATATCCGCGCGCTCTTGATTTCTCCTGCTTCGCGGCCGCCCGCGTGGCTGTCCGTTTGAAGGTCCAACTCATGGCCAATAATCCCGGCGCCAAGAAAGCGATCCGCAAGATCGCCCGTCGCACCGAAGTGAACACCGCTCGCCGCTCGCGCGTGCGCACCTTCCTGCGCAAGTTCGAAGACGCCCTGGCCGCCGGCGACGTCGCCGTCGCCAAGGCCGCTTTCGTCGAAGCGCAATCGGAACTGATGCGCGCCGTTTCGAAGGGCGTCGTCCATCCGAACACCGGCTCGCGGAAGGTCTCGCGCCTGGCCGCTCGCCTGAAGAAGCTGGACAAGGCCGCCGCCTAAGTCCAGATCGCGAACGAACGCCGTTCGTTCAGCGAAATCAAAGACTTGTAAGAGCCGATCGAGGCAACTCGGTCGGCTTTTGCTTTGTCTATGTACCCCTATACCTGCCCCTCAGGTCGTCGAACGAAACTCTCCAAAACGCCATTCCCTTGGCGAGCGAGGAGGTCTCGCGAGTCAACAGAAATATCCGCGATCGGACGCAAGTTTTCCGTTTGACCGGCGGGGGCCGGTGGCTAGTTTAAGCGTCTCAACGCTCTCCCAGTCTTTGACGACAGCGGCGGCGGCGGACACCATGCGTTCGCCGGTTAAGCCCCTGTGTGTCTTCAATAAATGTGGGGATAGTGTTCGAGCACGGTCGTGCGCCATGGGGGGCTTGCGACCGTCATTCTGTAATTGTGTGTATGCAGGCGCGAGGCGGTGAACTGATGTCGATCAAGGTCGGGGTGGCCAGTCAGGAATTGTCGGCCGCGTATGCGGCTGTCACGCGCGAGCCGGCCGGCATCGTGTGGAACAAAGTCTGCGTCGCCCTGAAGCGCGAGCTGGGCGACGCCGCCTTCGGCTCGTGGATCGCGCCCGCCGTGCTGCGTGAAACCCAGGGCGGCGACGTCGTCCTCGTCACCCCCACGGGCATCGCCCGCGACTGGATTCGTCGCAGCGCCTGGCGCCGCATCGGCGAGCTGTGGGCCGCCGGCGACGCCGTGGGCCGCCGCCTCGACCTGAAGTCGCGCCTCGAGTTCGAAGCTTCGGCCGACGCCGCCTCGGCCACCGCCGGCGCCGTCTATGTCGAGGCCAAGGCCCAGCCGATCGAGATCGTGCTGCCAGTCTCCAGCGACGTGCCCGCCGCGCCCGCCCCGGCCGCCGGCAAGACCTCGCCGGTCCAGGGCCTGCAGGAACGCTTCACCTTCGACACCTTCGTCCCCGGTCCGGCCAACGAATTCGCCCACGCCGTGGCGCGCCGCGTCGCCAGCTGGGCCGACGGCCACTTCAACCCGGTGCTGTTCCACGGCCCCTACGGCTTCGGCAAGACGCACCTGCTGAACGCCCTGGCCTGGGAAGCCATGCGCAACGCGCCCAACAAGCGCGTCGTGTACCTGACCGCCGAGCGCTTCCTGTCGACCTTCGTGCGCGCGGTGATGGATCGCCAGACCACGGCCTTCAAGGACGAGCTGCGCGGCGCCGACCTGCTGATCATCGACGATGTGCACTTCATCGCCGGCAAGCAGTCGAGCCAGGAAGAGCTGTTCCACACCCTGACCGCCCTCGTCGAGGACGGCCGCCGGGTAGTGTTCTCGGCCGACCGTCCGCCCTCGGCCATGACCGAGATGGACGCGCGCCTGCGCTCGCACCTGTCGGCGGGCCTGGTCTGCGGCCTGGAGCCGGCCGACCGTTCGCTGCGCCTGGGCATTCTGGAGCGCAAGATCGAGGCCCTCGGCCGCGCCCAGGGCTTCGTCGGCGCCGTGCGTCCCGAAGTGCTGCAATTCCTGGCCGACCGCTTCACCGACAGCGTCCGCGAGCTGGAAGGCGCCCTCAACACCCTGACGGCCCGCGCCGGCGAGCGCCTGCCGCGCCTGACGCTGGACGAGGTCCAGGCGATCCTGCGTCCGCACCTGCGCGGCGGCGAGAAGCGGATCACCATCGACGACATCCAGAAGGCCACGTCCGAGCACTACGGCATGAAGCAGGCCGACCTGCTCAGCGAGCGCCGCAACCGCGCCATCGCCCGTCCGCGCCAGGCGGCCATGTGGCTGGCCAAGCAGCTGACCACCCGCTCGCTGCCGGACATCGGCCGTCGCTTCGGAGGTCGCGACCACACCACCGTCCTGCACGCCGTGCGGCGCATCGAGGCCCTGCGCCAGGACGACGCCGTGCTCAGCCAGGACCTGGAGACCATCACCCGCAAGCTGCGCGGCTGATCGGAATTCCGAGACGACCGAAGGGGCCGCTCCGCAAGGGGCGGCCCTTTTCGTTTGGGCCGTCTCTCATTCCTCCCGTCATTCCCGCCCTTGTGGCGGGAACCCCTCTGTCAGCCGCAGGTGCGGGTGGGGCGACGTGCTCAGCACGTCGCTTGCGCTTCACATGCGAGCGGAACCAGGGTTTCCCGCCACAAGGGCGGGAATGACGGGAGGGGTTATGCGGGCCGCGCCCGCCTGAGCGTCAGATTGATCCGCCCGCCGCCCGGCACGAGCCGCGAGGATCCGGGCACGATCCGGTCCACCCCGTGGAAGGCCAGGCGCGCTGGTCCCGACAGCCGGCAGACGTCGCCGGACGCCAGCCGCACGCTGCGGGTCGGGTCCTTGCGCGAGGTCCCGCCGATGCGGAACACCGCCGTGTCGCCCAGCGAGATCGACAGCACCGGAAAGCGCGGATCGGCCTCGTCGCGGTCCTGGTGCAGGCCCATGCGGGCCTCGGGGCCGTAGAGGTTCACCAGGCAGGCGTCGGGCGGGACCTCGGCGTCGCCCAGCCGGGCCCACAGATCGAGCAGCGCCTGGGGGATTTCCGGCCAGGGCGCGCCCGTGCCGGGATGGCGGTCGGCGTAGCGGTAGCCGCTCGTGTCGCTGGTCCAGCCCAGGGGGCCGAGGCTGGTCATGGCCACGCTCATCGCCTTGCCGTAGGGCGTGGCGTAGTGGGCCGGCGGCGCGGCTTTGGCGGCCGCGAGCACCGTCTCGACCAGCGTCTGCTGGGCGTGCGGCGACAGCAGGCCGGGCCAGAGATCGAAGCCGGGAACGAGGCTGACGGGGTTCATCATTACGCGGAATTAATGCCGCCCAGCGGCCGGATGGGTGTTGGTTTCGCGCCAAGCGGCCGCTGGCCGCACGATCGTTGCATACCAGGGCCGTACATGCGTCGTCTTCTGTCCACCGCCGCGGCGGTCGCGCTGCTTTTCGCTTCCGAGGCCGCTCTCGCGGCGACCACCGGAGCCCAAACGGGAACCAAGGGCGCGACGCCCGCCACGGTCACCACCCAGCTGCCGCGCAACGCCCATCCGATCCACTACGACCTCTCGTTCACGCCCGATGCGCAGAAGATGAGCTTCACCGCCTCGGTGAAGATCGCCGTCGAGGTGACCCAGCCGACCCGCACCCTGACCCTGCAGGCGGCCGACCTGACCTTCGCCAAGGCCGCCGTCGACGGCAAGCCGGCGACGATCAAGGTCGACGACGAGGCCCAGACGGTGACCTTCACCCTGGCCGCGCCCCTTGCCAAGGGCAAGCACGTGCTGACCGCCGACTACGCCGGCAAGATCTACACCCAGGCCGCGGGCCTGTTCGCTCTCGACTACGACACGGACGAGGGTTCGAGGCGCGCCCTCTACACCCAGTTCGAGAACTCCGACGCCCGCCGGTTCATCCCCTCGTGGGACGAGCCGTTCCACAAGGCCACGTTCAGCGTCGAGGCGACCATCCCCACCGGCCAGATGGCCCTGGGCAACATGCCGGTCGCCAGGAGCGTCGATCTGGGCGGCGGCAAGACCCGCGTGACCTTCGCCACCTCGCCGAAGATGTCGACCTACCTGCTGTTCTTCGGCCTGGGCGAGTTCGACCGCGCCAGCGTCAAGACCGCCGGCGTCGACATCGGCGTCGTCACCAAGAAGGGCGACCTGCCCAAGGCGAAGTTCGCCCTGGAGTCCGCCGGGCCGCTGGTGGCCTGGTACAACGACTATTTCGGCGTCGACTACCCGCTGCCGGTGCTCGACCACATCGCCGCTCCGGGCCGCAGCCAGTTCTTCAGCGCCATGGAGAACTGGGGGGCGATCTTCTATTTCGAATACGCCTTGCTGATGGATCCGGCGATCTCGACCCAGCGCGACGCCCAGAACGTCTACACCACCATCGCCCACGAGACCGCCCACCAGTGGTTCGGCAACCTGGTGACCATGGCCTGGTGGGACGACCTGTGGCTCAACGAGGGCTTCGCCTCGTGGATGGAAGGCCGGGCCACCGAGAAGTTCCATCCCGAATGGAACTCGCAGCTGGGCGCCGTGGCGGGGCGCGAATACGCCATGAACCTCGACGGCCTTTCGTCCACCCACCCGGTGGTGCAGCACGTCGAGACGGTGGAGCAGGCCAGCCAGGCCTTCGACGGCATCACCTACCAGAAGGGCGAGGCGGTGATCCGCATGCTCGAGGGCTATGTCGGCGAGGACGCCTGGCGCAGCGGCGTGCGCGCCTACATCAAGGCCCACGCCTACGGCAACACGGTCAGCGACGACCTGTGGAAGGCGGTCGAGGCCTCGGCCGGCAAGCCGATCACCGCCATCGCCCACAACTTCACCCTGCAGCCCGGCGTGCCGCTGATCCGCGTGGAGGGCGGCGCCTGCCAGGCCGGCAAGCAGGTCCTGACACTGACCCAGGGCGAGTACAGCAAGGACTTCCCGGACAAGACGCCGCTGTCCTGGCGCGTGCCGGTCAACGCCAAGGCGCTGGACGGCTCGAGCGTCGCCAAGACCGTGGTCGAGGGCGGCAAGGCCAGTCTGACGGTCGAGGGCTGCGGCCCGGTCGTCGTCAACGCCGGCCAGAGCGGCTACTACCGCGTCCTCTACGCCCCGGCCCGCTTCCAGGCCCTGGCGGCCGATTTCGGCAAGCTGCCGGCCATCGACCAGCTGGGCCTGCTGTCCGACGCCTGGGCCATGGGCACCGCCGGCCAGCAGGGCGCGGCCGACGCCCTGGACCTGATCGCCGCCACCCCGGCCGACGCCGATCCGCAGGTGCTGTCCAAGGTCGCCTCCGTGCTGTCGGCCATCGACGGCTACTACCAGGGCCAGCCCGAGCGCGCGGCCTTCCGCAAGCTGGCCGTCGCCCGCCTGGCGCCGATGCTGGACCGCGTGGGCTGGACGCCCAAGGCCGGCGAGCCCGATCCGATCGCCATCCTGCGCGGCGACCTGATCGCCACGCTCGGCGAACTGGGCGATCCGGCGGTGGTGGCAGAAGCCCGCAAGCGTTTCGCAGCCGACAAGACCGATCCGTCGGCGATCCCCGGCCCGCTGCGCAAGGCGATCCTGGGCGTCGTGGCGGTCAACGCCGACCCGGCGACCTGGGACGCCATCCACGCCCAGGCCGCGGCCGAGAAGACCCCGCTGGTCCGCGCCCAGCTCTACAGCCTGCTGGCCTCGGCCCGCGACGAGACCCTGGCCCGCAAGGCGCTGGACCTGGCCCTGACCGCCGAGCCGGGCGAGACCAACGCCTCGAGCATGATCTCGGGCGTCGCCGGCCGCCATCCGGACCTCGCCTTCGACTTCGCCGCGGCCCACAAGGACGCCGTGAACAGCAAGGTCGACAACGGCGCGCGCACCCGCTTCATCCCCAGCCTGGCCACGGCTTCGGGCAAGCCCGAGACGGCCGCCAGACTGAAGGCCTGGGCGGCGGCGAACCTCGCCGAAGGCTCGCGCAAGGAAGCCGACAAGGCCGTCGCGGCCATCGAATACCGCGCCAAGGTGCGGTCCCAGCGCCTGCCGGCGATCACCGCCTGGGTCGCCAAGGCGGGCTGAGCGGGCCTTTCCCAGCGTCGCCGCAGCGTCGACAGCCCGACGCTGCGGCCTTCTGTCGTGCAGATTCCCCTTCTTTCCCTGCGGGAATGGGCTTGCGACTGCTGGCGTATCCCCCATATCGGGCATCGAAGCGGGGTTGACGGGCTCGTCAACTTCGATTGAACCCTCTCCTTTCGCTCGTTCGCGGGCGGCAGGATTTTGGATCAACGCGACCAACGGGGACGGACCGAGAAAAACCGGGGCGCTTTCTGAAAAGGCCCTTGTCACCGCCGTCCGCCATTCGAGGAGCTGCAGGCACCACACATGAGCAAGATTATCGGTATCGACCTTGGCACCACGAATTCGTGCGTGGCCATCATGGACGGCAAGAACCCCAAGGTGATCGAGAACGCCGAAGGCGCTCGCACCACCCCGTCGGTGGTCGGCTTCCTTGAGGACGGCGAGCGCCTGGTCGGCCAGCCCGCCAAGCGCCAGGCCGTGACCAACCCGACCAACACCCTGTTCGCGATCAAGCGCCTGATCGGCCGCAACGCGAACGATCCGGTGGTCGAGAAGGACAAGGGCATGGTGCCCTACGAGATCGTCAAGGGTCCGACCGGCGACGCCTGGGTCAAGGCCCACGGCAAGGACTACTCGCCCCAGGAAGTCTCGGCCTTCATCCTGCAGAAGATGAAGGAAGCCGCCGAAGCCCACCTCGGCGAGCCGGTGTCCAAGGCCGTCATCACCGTTCCGGCCTACTTCAACGACGCCCAGCGTCAGGCCACCAAGGACGCGGGCAAGATCGCCGGCCTTGAAGTGCTGCGCATCATCAACGAGCCGACCGCGGCGGCGCTCGCCTATGGCCTGGACAAGAACGACGGCAAGAAGATCGCCGTCTATGACCTCGGCGGCGGCACCTTCGACGTCTCGATCCTGGAGATCGGCGACGGCGTGTTCGAGGTGAAGTCGACCAACGGCGACACCTTCCTGGGCGGCGAGGACTTCGACCTTCGGATCGTCGACTACCTGGCCGACGAGTTCAAGAAGGAGCAGGGCGTCGACCTGCGCAAGGACAAGCTGGCCCTCCAGCGCCTGCGCGAAGAGGCGGAAAAGGCCAAGAAGGAGCTGTCCTCGACGGCTCAGTACGAGGTCAACCTGCCGTTCATCAGCATGAACGCCTCGGGCCCGCTGCACCTGAACATCAAGCTGTCGCGCGCCAAGCTGGAAGCCCTGGTCGACGACCTGATCGCCCGCACCATCGGTCCGTGCGAACAGGCCCTCAAGGACGCCGGCCTGAAGAAGAGCGACATCGACGAAGTGATCCTGGTCGGCGGCATGAGCCGCATGCCCAAGGTCCAGCAGGCGGTGCAGGACTTCTTCGGTCGCGAACCCCACAAGGGCGTGAACCCCGATGAAGTCGTGGCGCTGGGCGCGGCCGTGCAGGCCGGCGTGCTGCAAGGCGACGTCAAGGACGTGCTGCTGCTCGACGTGACCCCGCTCACCCTGGGCATCGAGACCCTGGGCGGCGTGTTCACCCCGCTGATCGAGCGCAACACCACCATCCCGACCAAGCGCTCGCAGACCTTCTCGACCGCTGACGACAACCAGTCGGCCGTGACCATCCGCGTGTTCCAGGGCGAACGCCCGATGGCCGTGGACAACAAGATCCTCGGCCAGTTCGACCTGGTGGGCATCCCGCCGGCGCCGCGCGGCGTGCCGCAGATCGAGGTCACCTTCGACATCGACGCCAACGGCATCGTCCAGGTCCACGCCAAGGACAAGGCGACCAACAAGGAGCACTCGATCCGCATCCAGGCCAACGGCGGCCTCTCGGACGCGGACATCGAGCGCATGGTCAAGGAAGCCGAGGCCAACAAGGCTTCGGACGAGCAGAAGAAGAAGCTGGTCGAGGCCAAGAACCAGGGCGAGGCGATCCTGCACTCGACCGAGAAGGCCCTGGCCGATCACGGCGACAAGGTCGGCGCGCCCGAAAAGGCCGCCATCGAGACCGGCGTCACCGAGCTGAAGGCCGCCCTGGAAGGCGAGGACGTCGAGGCCATCCAGGCCAAGACCCAGGCCCTGATCCAGGCCTCGATGAAGCTGGGCGAAGCCATGTACGCCTCGCAGCAGGACGGCGAGGGCGCCGACGGCGCTGAAGCCGCCGCGGACGACGGCGTGGTCGACGCCGAGTTCGAGGAAGTCGACGGCGCCGACAAGCCGGCGTCCTAAGCCATGGACGCGCCGACGAACGCCCTTTCGAGGACCGTTCGTCGGCGCGCTCGTTTTCTGGTGCGCCCGTTTGACGCCTTGCGGCGGGACGCGGCCTCCCCCACCTCTCCTACGACAATCCTTGTCCTGTTGAGCCTTACGGGCGCCGAACGCTGACGATGCGCGACTATTACGAAATTCTCGGCGTGAACCGGACCTGCGACGACGCGGGCCTGAAATCCGCCTTCCGCAAGCTGGCGATGCAGCACCATCCCGACCGCAACGGCGGCTGCGAGGATGCGAGCGGCCGGTTCAAGGAAATCAACGAGGCCTATTCGGTTCTGTCCGATCCGCAGAAGCGCGCCGCCTACGACCGCTTCGGCCACGCCGGCGTCAACGGCCCGCAGGGCGGTCCCGGCGGCGGCCAGGGCTTCGACGCCAGCGACATCTTCGGCGACGTGTTCGGGGATGTCTTCGGCGAGATGTTCGGCGGCGGTCGCCGCCAGTCCAACGGCCCGCAACGCGGCCAGGACCTGCGCTACGACCTGGAGATCTCGCTGGAGCAGGCCTATGCCGGCGCCGAGGTCGAGATCACCGTCCCCGCGGCCATGACCTGCGAGACCTGCGACGGCTCGGGCGCCAAGCCCGGCACCAGCCCCACCGTCTGCGGTTCGTGCGGCGGCGCCGGCCGGGTGCGCGCCACCCAAGGCTTCTTCTCGGTCGAGCGCGCCTGTCCGCGCTGCGGCGGCTCGGGCCGTCTGGTCCTCGACCCCTGCGCCACCTGTCATGGCCACGGCCAGGTCCGCAAGGAGCGCATCCTGTCGGTGCGCATCCCGGCCGGCGTCGACGACGGCGCCCGCATCCGCTTGGCGGGCGAGGGCGACGCCGGCGTGCGCGGCGGCCCGCGCGGCGACCTCTACCTCTTCCTGTCTGTGACCCCGCACGAGCTGTTCGAGCGCGACGGCCTGGATCTGCTCTGCACCGTGCCTGTGCCGATGACGGTCGCGGCCCTGGGCGGCGAGATCGAGGCCCCGTGCCTGAAGGGCGGCGAGACCTGCGACGGCACCTGCCGCGTCAGCGTCAAGGTTCCCGAAGGCGCCCAGACCGGCAAGACCGTCCGCCTCAAGGGCAAGGGCATGCCGTCGCTGCGCAACCGCCAGCGCGGCGACCTGGTGGTCGAGCTGTTCGTCGAGACCCCGACCCACCTGTCGGCCCGGCAGAAGGAGCTCCTCAAGGAGCTGGCCGGCCTCTGCGACGACAAGCAGAACCCCAAGTCGGCGAACTTCGTCGGCAAGGCCAAGCGCTTCTGGGAAGAAGTGACGGGAAGCTGAGGCCGGACGGCGCCGGTGGGATTTCAGGACAGGCCCGCTCTTGTAGCGGGCCTTTTCGCGTCTGAACGGGCCTAGAGATCGGTCCGGCGATCGGCCTTCAGGGCCCGGATCAGGCCGAAGAGGCCGCCGATCATGATGGCGGCCGCCAGGATCGTCGCCGTGCCAGCGTCCGAGCGGACGAAGCGGGCGGCGGCGTCGGAGGTCTGGGCGATCCTCGTCCCGGCCTCGAGCAGGGCGGCTGGCGGCTCGAACAGCGGCGATGGCGGCGGCACGGCGAAGGTGATCGGGATGGTGACATCCTCCTGACCGATCAGCTCGGGTGGCGGCGGGGTCATTTCGAACTCCCGCGACAGGCGCAGCGCCGCCTTGCCGAAGTCCATGCCCTCGGGCGCTTCCCTGAGCACCTTGCAGCCGGTCAGCCGGCCGGCCTCCCCGACCTTGCAGAGGATGGTCGCCGAGCCGCCGATCTCGTTCCTCTGCGCCCGCTCGGGATAGTATCGCGTCATCTGGTCGGCCGTCGGCTTGCGCAGCCAGTCGGGCCTGTAGGTGCTCGCCCCGGTGTTCTCGTCGCCGCTCATGCCGCCCCCGCGTTCGGCTGAAGCTTAGGGAGGGGGACCGGCTCGGGCAATCATCCCCAATCCTGTCCGGGGCGTCGCCGGAGCAATTTGCATTTTCTGCAAGTTGCTTGTTCGTCTCGCACACCGAAAAACCCCCGTCGCACCCCTTAACGAAAACCGCGACGCTCTGTAGTTTCCGGTCGGATGAACGCCCCGGTTTCTCCGCCCACGCAAACGCTCGATCCGACCGGCGCCACGCCGGTGATGCAGCAGTTTTTCGACATGAAGACCCGGCAGCCCGACGCGCTGCTGTTCTTCCGCATGGGCGATTTCTACGAGCTGTTCTTCGACGACGCGATCCGCGCGGCGGCGGCTCTGGGCATCTCGCAGACCTTCCGGGGCAACCACAACGGCCAGCCGATCCCGATGGCCGGCGTGCCGCACCACGCGGCCGAGGCCTATGTGTCCAAGCTGATCCGCATGGGCTTCAAGGTCGCCGTCTGCGAGCAGATGGAAGACCCGGCTGAGGCCAAGAAGCGCGGCTCCAAGTCGGTGGTCCGCCGCGACATCGTGCGCGTCGTCACGCCGGGCACCCTGACCGAGGACGGCCTGCTGGACGCCCGGGGCGCCAACCGCCTGGCGGCCGTGGCCATCCGCGCCGGCCAGGCCGCCGTGGCGTCCGTCGAGCTCTCCACCGGCGAGGTCGAGTGCTTCTCGACCGGCAAGGACGGGGTCGGCCCGCTGCTGGCGGCCCTGTCGCCGTCCGAGACCCTGGTCGCCGACCGCCTGCTGGCCGACGATCACCTGGCCCAGACCCTGAAGATCTGCGGCGGGCTGATCCAGCCCATGCCCTCGGCCCTGTCGGAGCCCCAGGCCTCGGAGACCCGGGTCAAGCGCCTCTACGGCGTCGACACCCTGGACGGTTTCGGCGGACTTTCCCCCGCCGAAGTCGGCGCTCTGGGCCTGATCGCCGCGCACCTGGAGATGACCCAGGCCGGCAAGCTGCCGGCCCTGCGCGCGCCGCGCCGCGCGGCCGAGGCCGACGTCATGTCGATCGACCCGGCCACCCGCTCCAGCCTGGAGATCGACCGCACCCAGGGCGGCGACCGCAACGGTTCGCTGCTGGCGGTCATCGACCGCACGGTCAGCGCCGGCGGCGCACGCATGCTGGCCGCGCGCCTCGCGCGGCCGCTGCTCGACCCGGCCGCCATCGACCAGCGCCTGGACGCCGTCGAGTGGTTCGTCGATCACCGCGGCCTTCGCGAACGCCTGCGCGAGCAGCTGAAGGGCGCGGGCGACATGGCCCGAGGCCTGGCTCGCCTGGCGCTGGGCCGCGGTGGTCCGCGCGACCTGGCTTGCCTGCGCGACGGCCTGAAGACCGGCGAGAAGCTGGCCGGCATGGTCGGCGGCTCGGGCGACCCGCTGTCGCCGCCGCCGGTCGAGCTGGAGGGCGCGCTCGCGGCCCTGACGCCGTCGCTGCACCAGGGGATCTCGCAGCTTCTGAGCACTCTCGAAGCCGGCCTCGGCCCCGACCTGCCGGCCCTGGCCCGCGACGGCGGCTTCGTGGCCCCCGGCGTGCGTCCCGAGCTCGACCAGGCCCGCTCCCTGCGCGACGACAGCCGCCGCGTCGTGGCCGCGCTGGAGCAGCGGCTGATCCAGGAGGCGGGCGTCCCGCTGAAGATCCGTCACAACGGCGTGCTCGGCTATTTCGTCGAGGCCACGGCCGGCAAGGCCGATCCGCTGTTCCAGCCGCCGCTGAACGCCACCTTCATCCACCGCCAGACCCTGGCCAACCAGGTGCGCTTCACCACGGTGGAGCTGGCCGATCTCGACGCCCGCATCGCCCAGGCCGCCGAGCGCGCCCTGGCCATGGAAGTGGCCGCCTTCGAGGACTGGCGCGCCGAGGCCGCCGCCCTGGCAGCCCCGATCCAGGCCGCCGCCGAGGCCCTGGCCCGCCTCGACGTCGCCGCCGCCCTGGCCGAATGGGCCGAGGACGCCGGGGCCGTGCGCCCGGTGGTCGACAAGTCGCTGGCCTTCGAGGCCAAGGCCGCCCGCCATCCGGTGGTCGAGGCCGCCGTGCGCCGCGCCGGCGACCCCTACACCCCCAACGACTGCCGGCTGGACGCCGCCGGCGAGGTCGCTGCGCGTCTTTCCATCGTCACCGGCCCGAACATGGCCGGTAAGTCGACCTTCCTGCGCCAGAACGCCCTGCTGGCGATCCTGGCGCAGTCGGGCTGCTACGTGCCGGCCAAGAGCTTCCGGCTGGGCGTGGTCGACCGGCTGTTCAGCCGCGTCGGCGCGGGCGACGACCTGGCCCGGGGCCGCTCGACCTTCATGATGGAGATGGTCGAGACCGCCGCCATCCTGACCCAGGCCACGCCGCGAAGCCTGGTGATCCTCGACGAGATCGGCCGGGGCACCGCCACCTATGACGGCCTGGCCATCGCCTGGGCCTGCGCGGAGTCGCTGCACGACACCAACCGCTGCCGCGCCCTGTTCGCCACGCACTATCACGAGCTGGCGACGCTGGAGGAGCGGATGGCGTACGTCTCCAACCTCAGCCTGCGGGCCAAGGAGTGGAACGGCGACCTCGTCTTCCTGCACGAGGCGGCCGACGGCCCGGCCGACCGCTCCTACGGCGTGCAGGTGGCCAAGCTGGCCGGGGTGCCGCCGCAGGTGGTGGCCCGCGCCAAGGAGGTGCTCGACCGCCTGGAGAGCAAGACCGAATCACCGGCCAAGCTCGACGACCTGCCGCTGTTCGCGGCCTCGGCCCCGGTCATGGCGGCGCCTGCCGTTTCGGCGCCCAGTGTCGTCGATGCGGCCCTCAAGGACCTCGATGTCGACGGCATGAGCCCGCGCGAGGCCCTGGAGGCGCTTTATCGTCTTAAGGGTCTGCTCAAGGCTTGAGATCAATCATAGGAGCATGGCGGCGGCCGCTCACGGCGGCTGCTTTGGCCGTCTCGTTGGGGTAACCATATAACCGCCATGCCCCGTCGCCTTCGCCCAACGCCCCTGGAACATGTCGTCGACGGCCACGCCCTGCGCGCGCGCCTGTCGGCCGCCGCTCTGGACGCCATCGGCGACGAGGCCGCCCAGCGCGCCCGGGCCATCGAGATCCTCAAGCAGGCCCTGTTCCGCGGCCGGATGATCGCCAAGGAGCGGCTGGAGAACGGCGCCAGCGGGGTCGAGACCGCCCGCCTGCTCAGCGGCGTCACCGACGAGGTGATCACCGCCCTCTACGACTTCACGACGGTGCACGTGTTCCGGGCCCGCAACCCGACGGAGGGCGAGCGCCTGGCGCTGCTGGCCGTGGGCGGCTACGGCCGCGCCACCCTGGCGCCGTTCAGCGACATCGATCTCCTGTTCCTGCGGCCCTACAAGCAGACGCCGCACGTCGAGAGCGTGATCGAGTACATGCTCTATGCGCTGTGGGACCTGGGCTTCAAGGTCGGCCACGCCTCGCGCACGATCGAGGAATGCGTCCGCCTGTCGAAGGAGGACTTCACGATCCGCACCTCGATCCTCGAGGCGCGGCGGCTGACCGGCGACGAGCGCCTGGCGGCCGACCTCAAGAGGCGCTTCCGCGACGAGGTCATGAAGGGCACCGGCCAGCAGTTCGTGGCCGCCAAGCTCAAGGAGCGCGACGACCGCCAGGCCCGCGCCGGCGCCAGCCGCTACATGGTCGAGCCCAACGTCAAGGAAGGGAAGGGCGGGCTGCGCGACCTGCACACCCTGGTGTGGATCGCCGAATATCTGCATCCGGTCGACAAGCCCGAGGACGTCTTCAAGCTGGAGCTGTTCTCCAGCCGCGAGACCAAGGCCTTCATCCGCGCCTTCGACTTTTTGCATGCGGTGCGCGCCCACCTGCACTTCACGACCGGCCGGCCCGAAGAGCGCCTGACCTTCGACCTGCAGCCCGAGATCGCCCGCCGCATGGGCTATGGCGACCGGGGCGACGCCCCGGCGGTCGAGCGCTTCATGCGCCGCTACTTCCTGATCGCCAAGGAGGTTGGGGCCCTGACCCGCGCCTTCTCGGCCAAGCTGGAAGCCGAGCACTTCAAGAACGAGCCCAAGGGCATCTCGCGCTTCCTTCCGGGCGGCAAGCCCAAGCGCAAGGCCCTGGACGCGCCGGGCTTCTACGAGGACGGCGGCCGGCTGAACATCGAGGGGCCTGAGGTTTTCGAGCGCGATCCGGTCAACCTGATCCGCCTGTTCAAGATCGCCGACGAGCGCGACCTTGATCTGCACCCCGACGCCTTCACGGCGGTGACCCGCAATCTGGGCCTCATCACCTCGAAGGTCCGCCGCGACCCGCACGCCACCCAGGCCTTCCTCGACCTGCTGGCGCGGGGCAAGCGCAGCTACCGCACCCTGACCCTGATGAACGACGCCGGCGTGCTGGGCCGCTTCATCCCGGAGTTCGGCCGGGTCGTCGCCCAGATGCAGTTCAACATGTACCACTCGTACACGGTGGACGAGCACACCCTGCGGGCCGTCGGCCTGATCGGCGACATGGCCGCAGGCCGCCTGTCGGAAGACCATCCGCTGGCGGTGTCGATCATGCCGCTGATCGAGGACCGCGAGGCCCTGTTCCTGGCCATGCTGCTGCACGACACGGGCAAGGGCGGCGTGGGCGGCCAGGAGAAGGCCGGGGCCCGATCGGCCCGCAGCGCCTGCGAGCGCCTGGGCGTCGAGCGCAGCAAGGTCGAGCTGGTCGCCTGGCTGGTCGAGAACCATCTCGTGATGAGCGACTTCGCCCAGAAGCGCGACGTGTCGGATCCCGGCACGGTCGCCGCCTTCGCCCGCATCGTCGAGAACCCCGAGCGCCTGCGCCTGCTGCTGGTCATCACCGTCGCCGACATCCGGGCCGTGGGTCCGGGGGTATGGAACGGCTGGAAGGGCCAGCTGCTGCGCGAGCTCTACAACGCCACCGAGGCGGTGTTCCGCGGCGGGCGCGGCAGCGACGCGGCCGTCCACGTCCAGCGCCACCAGGAAGCCGCCGCCGCCGGTGCGCGCGAGACGCTGGTCGCCGCCGATCCGGCCGCAAAGGGCTGGGCCGCGGCCATGGAGGACGCCTATTTCGGCGCCTTCGGCTCGCAGGACCTGCTCGACCACGCCGCGCTTGCCCGCCGGGCCGCCATCCAGGGCGGAGCCGCCGCCGAGGGTCGGGTCGCTTCGGGCTCCAACGCCGCCGAGATCGTCATCGCCGCCAAGGACCGTCGCGGCCTGTTCGCCGACCTCGCCCTGGCCATCTCGTCCCTGGGCGGCAACGTCGTCGGGGCGCGGGTCTTCACCTCCCGCCAGGGCCAGGCGCTGGACGTGTTCTACGTGCAGGACGTCACCGGCGCCCCGCTCGGCTGCGAGAACCCGCGCGCCCTGCGCCGCCTGGCCGACGCCCTGGAAGCCGCCGGCCGCGGCGAGGGCGTCAGCGTCGAGGCCCGTCGCGGCGCCGAGCTGGCCCGCACCGCCGCCTTCGCCATCGCCCCGACCGTGGTGGTCGACAACGAGGCGTCGAACGAGGCCACCGTCGTCGAGGCCTCGGGCCGCGACCGGCCCGGCCTGCTGCAGGCCCTGGCCCGCACCCTGGCCGACAACGGCCTGTCCATCCAGTCGGCCCACATCGACGGCTATGGCGAGCGGGCGGTCGACGCCTTCTACGTCCAGACCGCCGAGGGTGGGAAGCTGGGCGACAGCCGCAAGATCTCGACCCTCAAGGCCGACCTGCTGGCGGCCCTGGAGCAGAACGAAGCCGGCGCGCCCAGCACCCGTCCGGGCCTGAAGCGGGCGCGGGCCAGCGTGGCGCGCTGAGCGCGTCAGGCGAAAGTGTGAGCGGTTTCGCCGCCTGACGCGCTCCAAAAGGGGTGACGCGATTCAACTTGGCGTAGGGGTTTGTCGCGTCCTAGCTTGAGCGCATGCCGGCTTTCCGGCGCGCGCGACAGAAGAAGGCGCCGGACATGACCCATCGCTGGCGTCTCGCGATCCTCCTGGCGCTCGTCGCGGCGGTCCTGGGCGCGGGCGTCGCCGCTTTCGGTCAGGTGCATCAGAGGGTCTATCCCGCTCCCACCGCGCCGCTGAGCCTATCGGGCCTGCCGGAGGGCTCGGCCTTCATCACCGTGACGGCGGCCGATGGCCTGATGCTGAAGGGTATCGAGGTCGCGCCCAAGCCGGGCATGCCGACCTTCCTGTTCTTCCACGGTAACGGCTCGGCCGCGTCGGACAGCATCGACTGGCTTTCCCCGCTGATCGCCGAGGGCTACGGGGTGGTGGCGGCTGAGTATCGCGAATACAGCGGCAATCCGGGCCGGGCGTCGGAGAAGGGCCTGGCGGCCGACGCCGACGCTTTCTACGCCCGGGCGCGCCAGACGGCCGGCGCGGGCAAGCTGATCGTGGTCGGCCACAGCCTCGGCGGCGGCGTCGCCTTCGGCCTGGCCGGTCGCCAGACGCTGGACGCTCTGGTCACCATCGGCACGTTTTCGAGCCTGCATGCCATGGCGCCGGCGATCGCCCGGCCGCTGCTGATCGATCGCTACGACAACAAGGCCGCCGTGGCGAAGCTGGACGAGCCCTATTTCCTGATCCACGGCGACGCCGACGACATGGTCCCCTTCGCCCAGGGCCAGGCCCTGCGGGCCGCGGCGGTGGCCGCTCGCCGGCCGGGCGCGATGTTCGCCGTCCACGGCGCCGGCCATGGTCCCGACGCGGCGACCCTGGCCATGATCCTGACCGCGATCAACGCCAAGGTGGCGGCCGACGGCGGCATGGCGCGCGTGTCCTTGCCGGCTCATGTTACGCTGACGCCGTTCTGAGACGGGGGCTTTGGTGCAGTTCCGGTGAAACCTCGATGCAGCCTCCGCGCCGTAGCTTGACGCCTGTTCGCTCAGCGCCCAGAAGCCGGACGTGACCGACACTCCCGCCGCCGCGCCCGAACCGACGCCCGCTCCCGCCGCCAAGAAGGGCGGAGGACTGTTCAGGTCGTCGGCGATCTATTCCGGCCTGACCCTGGTCAGCCGGTTCATGGGCTTCGCGCGGGACCTGGCCGTCTCCTACCGGATGGGCGCCAGCGCCACCCCGGCGGCCGACGCCTACAACGCCGCCCTGGCCTTCCCGAACCTCTTCCGCCGGTTCTTCGCCGAGGGCGCCTTCGCGGCGGCCTTCGTGCCGGCCTACGCCAAGTCGCTGCAGCGCGACGGCGAGGAGAAGGCCGACATCCTGGCGGCCGACGCCATGGCCACCCTGGCGGCCTCGACCATCATCATCACCGTCATCTGCCAGCTGGCCATGCCGTGGCTGATGATGCTGATCAGCCCGGGTTTCGGCTGGGGCACCGACAAGTACAAGCTGGCGGTGCTGCTGACCCAGATCACCATGCCCTACCTGCCGTGCATGGCGATCGTGGCCCACCTGTCGGGGGTGCTGAACGCCCGCGACCGCTTCATCCTGTCGGCCGGCGCGCCGATCCTGCTGAACATCTTCACCCTGGCTTTCATCCTGCCCCAGACCACGGCGGTCTCGGCCGCCACCTGGGGTTCGGCCGGTGTCGTTGTGGCGGGCGTGGCGCAGGCCGCGCTGCTGACCTGGGGCGTCAACAAGTCGGGGGCGAAGGTCCACTGGCGGCTGCCGCGCCTGACGCCGGAAGTGCGCGAGCTGATCGGCAAGGCCATTCCCGGCGCCTTGGCGGCCAGCGCCACCCAGGTCAACATCTTCATCTCCGGCGCCCTGGCCAGCCACGTGGCCGGCGGACGCACCTGGCTGGCCACCGCCGACCGCCTGTACCAGCTGCCGCTGGGCCTGGTGGGCGTGGCCATCGGCGTGGCCTTGCTGCCGCGCCTGTCGCGGGCCGTGCATTCGGGCGACCGCGAGGACGCGCAAGGGGCGATGGACCAGGCGATCGCCCTGGCCATGGCCCTGACCCTGCCGGCCGCCGCCGCCCTGTCGGCCATGCCGGGCTTCCTGTCGGACGGCCTCTACACCCGCGGCGAGTTCACCGCCTTCGACGCCAGTCAGACGGCGGCGGCCCTGTTCTTCTACGGCCTGGGCACCCCGGCCTTCGTGCTGCAGCAGCTCTATTCGCGGGCCTTCTTCGCGCGCGGCGACACCAAGAGCCCGATGCGGTTCGCCCTGATCTCGGTGGCGGTCAACATCGGCCTGGGCCTGATCCTGTTCCGGCTGATGGGGGTGAAGGGCATCGCCGCCGCCACCGCCGTGGCCTCGTGGCTCAATGTCGGCCAGATGGCCTTCGGCCTGTGGCGCAAGAAGGAATACGGCCCCTCGCTCGACACCTGGTCGCGGCTGGCGCGGATCCTGGCCGCCAGCCTGGGCATGGCCCTGCTGCTGGCCGCCGCCTCGCACTGGCGCGAACTGATCGAGGCCCCGCTGCGCGGCCTTGGCCTCACCGGCCACGCCATCGGCGCCAAGGAGTTCGCCCTGGCCCTGACGTGCCTCGCCGGCGCGGCCCTCTATCCGCCACTGCTGTTCCTGTTCGGCGGGGTCAAGCCCAGCGAGCTGAAGGCCGTCCTGCGGCGGGGCAAGGCTTGAACTAGGATCTCCGTCCTTCCCCGCGAAGGCGGGGACCCAAGCTGAGCTTGCGGCGCTACGGCGGAAATTCGGCTTGGACCCCCGTCTTCGCGGGGACGCTCGGATGTGGGGAGGCTTGCTCTAGGGCTCCCGGCCAGCTAACCAGCCTTGCATGGCTTTCAACGGTTCCCACGCGCCCCGATGGCGCAACTGGCTCTGAACCCGACCGCCGCATTCCCGGATGCGGCCTGCGCCTGCGTGCGCGCCGCCATATCGCCCGTTTCCGACATCCAAGGCTGAAGCCATGACCGATCAAGCTCCCGTCGTTTACACGGGTCCGTCCCGCGTGCTGTCCGGCGTCCAACCCTCGGGCGCCCTGCACCTGGGCAACTATCTCGGCGCGCTGGTGAAGTTCGCCCGCCTGCAGCACGAGATCGACACCTTCATCTTCGTCGCCGACCTGCACGCCGTCACCGTCTGGCAGGAGCCGGCGGCCCTGGCCGACCAGACCCGCGAGATCGCCGCGGCCTATCTGGCCGCCGGCCTCGACCCGGCCAAGGCCACCATCTTCCCGCAGTCGGCCGTGCCCGAGCACGCCGAGCTGTCCTGGATCTTCCAGTGCGTCGCCCGCCTGGGCTGGCTCGACCGCATGACCCAGTTCAAGGAGAAGAGCGGCAAGGATAAGCAACGGGCCAGCGTGGGTCTCTACACCTACCCGGTGCTGCAGGCCGCCGACATCCTGATCTACAAGGCCACCCACGTGCCGGTCGGCGAGGATCAGAAGCAGCACCTGGAGCTGACCCGCGACATCGCCGGCAAGTTCAACCACGACTTCGGCCTGCCCGCCGGCGCGCCGGCCTTCTTCCCGCAGCCCGAGCCGCTGATCCAGGGTCCGGGCGCGCGTGTCATGAGCCTGCGCGACGGTTCGGCCAAGATGAGCAAGTCCGATCCGTCGGACTACAGCCGCATCAACCTGACCGACGACGCCGACGCCATCGCCGGCAAGATCAAGAAGGCCCGCACCGACCCCGAGCCGCTTCCCGAGAGCCTGGAAGAGCTGGCGACCCGCGCCGAGGCCGACAACCTGGTCGGCATCTTCGCCGCCCTGTCTGGCCGGACCAAGGCCGATGTGCTGGCCGACTACGCCGGCAAGGGCTTCGGCGCCTTCAAGCCGGCCCTGGCCGAGCTGGCGGTCGAGAAGCTGGCCCCGGTGGGCGAGAAGATGCGCGGCCTGCTGTCCGACAAGGGCGAGCTCGACCGCATCCTGGCCGCCGGCGCCGAAAAGGCCCGCGAGGTCGCCGCCCCGACGGTGGCCGAGGTCAAGAAGCTGGTCGGCTTCTGGGGGGCTTAGAACTTCACCTTCTCCCATGGGGAGAAGGAGGGGCCCGCGCCGCAGGCGTGGGAGGATGAGGGGTTACAAAGGTGAGGGCGTAACCCCTCACCCTCCCACCGCTGCGCGGCGGGCCCCTCCCTCTCCCTATGGGAGAGGTTTTTCTCGGGCCTTGCCCTTCGCCCTCGCAAGCGCCACATGTTCCGCATGTTCATTCAGACCGAAACCACGCCCAATCCCGAGGTCCTGAAGTTCCTGCCCGGCCGCGAGGTTCTGGTGGACGGCGCCCGGGAGTTCCGCACCCCCGAGGAAGGCGAGGCCTCGCCGCTGGCCGACGCCCTGTTCCGCCTGGGCGATGTGACGCGGGTGTTCTTCGGTCCGGACTTCCTGACCGTCACCAAGGGCGAGGACGCCCAGTGGCCGCACCTGAAGGCGCCGATCCTGGCGGCCATCATGGACCACTTCACCAGCGGCCGCCCGCTGCTGCTGGACCAGGTCGAGAGCGGCCACGACGACGACGGCGTCTATGACGAGGAGGCGGCCCAGATCGTCTCCGAGATCAAGGAACTGCTCGACACCCGCATCCGTCCGGCCGTGGCCCAGGACGGCGGCGACATCGTGTTCAGCAAGTTCGAGCCGGCCACGGGCGTGGTCTGGCTGCACATGCGCGGCGCCTGCTCGGGCTGCCCGTCGTCTTCGGCCACGCTGAAGTCGGGCGTCGAGAACATGCTCAAGCACTATGTGCCGGAAGTGACCCGGGTCGAGCAGACGCTCTGATTTTCGGTCCCGGCGCGCATTGCCGGCCTTGCCGTGATCCGCTGGGAACACCATACTGTAACTCTATAAGTTGCTATTATGGCTTCCTATGAGGATCGCTTGATGTCCAAGCTCGACACCGCCGCCCTGGCCCAACTGTTCACCGAGGCGCGCACGCGCAACGGCTGGAAGTCCGACCCCGTGCCCGAAGCGGTGCTGCGTGAACTGTACGACCTGGTGAAGTTCGGCCCGACCGCCGCCAACTCGACCCCGGCCCGCTTCGTCTTCGTGACCAGCCCGGAAGCCAAGGAAAAGCTGGCGGCCCTGTCGTCGGGCTCCAACGGTCCGAAGATCCGCCAGGCCCCGGTCACCGTGATCGTCGGCTACGACCTCGATTTCCCCGAGACCCTCGACAAGCTGTTCCCGCACGCGCCGGGCGCCAAGAACTGGTTCGGCGACCCCGTGGCCAAGGAATGGGGCGCGTTCCGCAACAGCTCGCTGCAGGGCGGCTATTTCATCCTTGCCGCCCGGGCTCTGGGCCTGGACGTCGGGGCGATGTCGGGCTTCGACAACGCCGGCGTCGACGCGGCCTTCTTCGAGGGCACCAACATCAAGTCCAACTTCATCGCCTCGATCGGCTACGGCACCGACGAGAACCTGTTCCCGCGCAGCCCGCGCCTGGACTTCGAAGAAGCCGCCTCGATCGTCTGATCGTGTGACCCAGGGCGCGAAAATCGCACGATGGCGTGCGATTTTCGCGCTTCGGCGTTAGAACCACGTCATGACCCTTCGTCTCGCGCTCCTCGCCGCCCCGCTGGCCCTGCTGGCCGCCTGCGGTCCCGCCGAAAAGACCCCCGCCAAATCCGCCCCAGCCCCACAGGCCGGGCAGGAAGCGGGCAAGCCGGCCGACGGTCCCGTCGCCGTGAAGATCACCCCCTATGTCGGCGGACCGCTGCAGGTGGGCGTCGCGGGCGTGGGGCCGATCACCGCCGCCACCGCCTTTGACCAACCGACCATCGCGGCCCTGTTCCCGAAGGCGCAGGTCAAGAGCGCCTTCATCCATGTCGGCGAAGGCCCGCCCGGACCCATCATCGTCGTCGAGCAGGACCAGGTCCCGCTGCTGGAGATCGGCAAGGGCGCCGACGGCGGCATTTCCGAGATCCGCCTGGCGGCCGGCGACGTGCGCGGCCCCAAGGGCGAGAGCCTGCTGGCCAAGTGGGAAGCCCTGGGCTTCACCGTCGACCAGTGCCGCGCCGGCGAGGGCCGCACGGTCAATGCGGTGGTCTGCGTGCGCCCCGAGGCGCCGACCGTGTCCTACGTCTTCGGCGTGCCCGGCTGGACCAAGGGCGGCGTGCCGGACGAAAAGACCCTGAAGGCCAAGGCCCAGCTCAACGAATTCGTCTGGCGTCCGGCCGAAACCGCCCAGGTCGGGGCCGCCTGATCTTGCGCGTCCTTTCCGTCGACACCTGCCTGGCGGCCGCCTCGGTCGCCGTGATCGAGGACGGCCGCGTCCTGGCCGCCCGCACCGAGCCGATGACCCGCGGCCACCAGGAGCGCATCGCGCCCCTGGCCAAGGAAGTCGCCGCCGAGGCCGGCGTCGCCTTTTCCCAGCTCGACCGCATCGCCGTCACCGTCGGTCCCGGCTCGTTCACCGGCCTGCGCGTGGGCCTGTCCTTCGCCAAGGGCCTGGCCCAGGCGCTGTCGATCCCCTGCGTGGGGGTCAACAGCCTGGAGGCCCTGGCGGCCTCGTCCGAGGCCAAGGGCTTCGTCGCCGCCGTCCTCGACGCCAAGATGGGCCAGGTCTATCTGCAGGTCTTCGACGGTGCCGCGGCGCTGATGGCCCCGGACGCCCTGGACCTGGGCGCGGCGACCGCCCGCCTGGCCGAGCTCTATTCGGGCGGCCCGGCGACCCTGGTGGGCTCAGGCGCGCCGCTGCTGGAGGGCGTGCTGCCCGAAGCGACCGTCCTGACCCCGGCGTCCGCCGACCCCGTCGCCATCGCCCGCCTGGCCGCCGCCCGGCCGGCGCCGACCCATTCGCCCCGGCCGCTCTATCTGCGCGCCCCCTACGCCATGATGCCCGCCGCATGAACCTGCGCCCCGTCGGACTGGAAGCGTGCTGGGACTTGGCGGACCTGCACGAAAAGGCCTTTGACCGCCCCTGGAGCCCGACCGAGTTCGAAGAGCTGTTCAACTCGCCCGGGGTCTTCGCCGTATTGGGCGGTTCCGGCGAACCCGAAGCGCCGCGCGGCTTCATCCTGTGCCGGGCGATCGCCGGCGAGGCCGAGATCCTGACTATCGCCGTCGATCCCGCCGCCCGCCGTCGCGGCTGGGGCGCGGCCCTGGTCGAGATGGCCGCCGGGATCGCGACCGAGGCGAGGGCCTTCGACCTCTTTCTCGAGGTCGCGGCCGACAATGTGGGGGCGATCGGCCTCTACAAGGCCACGGGCTTTTCGCAAGTGGGTCTCAGGAAGGGCTATTATCCCCACCCGGACGGCGCCAAGGACGCCGTCGTGATGCGGCGGGCGCTTAACACTTAAGGACCGATTGCCTATTGTGCGGCGAATCCCCCGACGGAGATTGCGCCTTGGACCGCCTCGAAAAGCTCTGCATCGAAAAAGGCATGCGCATGACCGACCAGCGTCGTGTCATCGCCCGTGTGTTGTCGTCGGCTGACGACCACCCCGACGTCGAGGAGCTGCACCGCCGCGCCCACGCCATCGACCCGCACATTTCGATCGCCACGGTCTACCGGACCGTCCGCCTGTTCGAGGAAAGCGGCATCATCGAGCGCCACGATTTCCGTGACGGCCGGTCGCGCTACGAAGAGACCCCGACCCATCACCACGACCACCTGATCGACATGAAGACCGGCAAGGTCGTCGAGTTCGTGGACGAGGAGATCGAGGCCCTGCAGCACGCCATCGCCAGGAAGCTCGGCTACAAGCTGATCGATCACCGGCTCGAACTGTACGGCGTGCCGTTCGAGGAGTGATCGGGTTCCGATCGGACGAAAAAGAAGGGGCGCGGATCCGATCCGCGCCCCTTCTTCGTTTTCAGGTCCGTTTGTTTCTCAGACCCGCACGAAGTCGAGGAACACCGGGGCGCAGTCGCCCAGCTTCTTTTCCTCGTAGCGGGTGGTGACGTGGTCGGCCGGGATGGCCTGGCGGTCGGCGCCCTCGTCCGCGAAGCGGAAGGCGGGGCTGGCCTGCACCCGCTCGATCGTCCACTCGGCGTAGTCGGCCCAATCGGTGGCGAAGCGGAAGGCCGCGCCCGGTTTCAGCACGCGGGCCAGCTCGGCCACGAACTCCGGCTGGATGATCCGGCGTTTGTTGTGCCGGGCCTTGTGCCAGGGGTCAGGGAACATCACGAAGAGGCGGTCGATCGAGGCGTCGGACAGCCAGCCGACCACGTCGCGGGCGTCGCCCTCGTGGATGCGGACGTTGTTCAGGGCCTGCTCCTCGACATGGCGGACGGCGCTGGCCACGCCGTTGACGAAGGGCTCGGCGCCGATCACCAGCACGTCGGGCCGACGGCCGGCCTGGGCGGCCATGTGCTCGCCGCCGCCGAAGCCGATCTCCAGCCAGACTTCCTTGGCGTCAGGCATCAGGTCGCGGGGCTGGAAGGCCTCGTGCGGCACGCTGATGGTCGGCAGCAGGCTGTCGAGCAGCGCCTGCTGGCGCGGCTTCACCGGCCGCGACTTCAGTCGGCCGAACGAGCGCAGCGGCCCGTGGGGCTGTTGGGGATTGGTCATGGGGCGGGTCTTTAGCGGTGATGAGGGCGTGAGGCCAGCGTCGCGGCGGTGCGTCCTTCGAGGCCCGCTGCGCGGGCGCCTCATGATGAGGAAGTCAGCGCAGTGAGATCCTCATCCTGAGGTGCGAGCCGCAAGGCGAGCCTCGAAGGACCCAAGGAGCCCGAAAACGAAACGGGCCCCGATCCTGCGATCGGGGCCCGCTCGTCAATTCCGAAGAAAGGAAAGGCTTACGCCAGGCCCTTCAGCTCCGACACCAGGTCGGTCTTCTCCCACGAGAAGCCGCCTTCGTTGTCCGGCGTGCGGCCGAAGTGGCCGTAGGCGGCGGTGCGGGCGTAGATCGGACGGTTCAGCTGCAGGTGCTCGCGGATCGAGCGCGGGGTGGCGCCGCCGATCAGCTGCGGCAGGATCTTTTCCAGGACCGTCGGATCCACCTTGCCGGTGCCGTGCAGGTCGACGTGGAACGAGACCGGCTGGGCCACGCCGATGGCGTAGGCGATCTGGATGGTGCAGCGCTCGGCCAGGCCGGCGGCGACCACGTTCTTGGCCAGGTAGCGGCAGGCGTAGGCGGCCGAACGGTCGACCTTGGTCGGGTCCTTGCCCGAGAAGGCGCCGCCGCCGTGCGGGGCCGCGCCGCCGTAGGTGTCGACGATGATCTTGCGGCCGGTGACGCCGGCGTCGCCGTCCGGACCGCCGATCTCGAAGCGGCCGGTCGGGTTGATCAGCCACTGGGTCTTCTTGGTGATCAGGCCTTCCGGGAAGATCGGCAGGATGTGCGGGCGGATCAGGTCCAGCACGCGCTTGGAGGTCGGGGCCTTGCCGTCGATCTTCTTCTTGTGCTGGTGCGACACGACGATCGAGACGACGCGCTGCGGCACGCCGTTGCCGTCGTATTCCAGGGTCACCTGGCTCTTGGCGTCGGGCTCGAGCTCCGACAGCTCGCCCGAGTGGCGCAGCTCGGCCAGGCGCTTTAGGATGTTGTGGCTGTACTGCAGGGTCGCCGGCATCAGCTCCGGGGTCTCGGTGCTGGCGTAGCCGAACATGATGCCCTGGTCGCCGGCGCCTTCGTCCTTCTTGTCGGTGGCGTCAACGCCCTGGGCGATGTGCGCCGACTGGCCGTGCAGGTAGCAGGCGTACTTGGCCTTCTCCCAGTGGAAGCCCTTCTGCTCGTAGCCGATGTCCTTGATCGCCGCGCGGACCTTCGGCTCCAGGGACTTGATGATGTCCTTGGTCAGCTGCTTGTTGGCGGCCTTGTCGCCGCCCGGCTTGCCGGCGCGAACCTCGCCCGCCAGGACGATGCGGTTGGTGGTGACCAGGGTCTCGCAGGCGACGCGGGCTTCGGAGTCGGCGCTCAGGAAGGCGTCGACGACGGTGTCGCTGATCCGGTCGGCCACCTTGTCGGGGTGGCCCTCGGAAACGCTTTCACTCGTGAAGATGTAGGACGAACGGCTCAAGTGGAAACGCTCCGGCTAAGGACCTGCGCCCACGGGGCGACAGCCTCGCGAACATTCCCGCGGAACATATAAAGATAAGTTTATATCCGCAAGCCGAGCCTGACGGACGTCAGAGCTCTTCGTCGGCCATCGAGCGCACCAGGTCCAGCAGCCGGCGGCGAACGGGAGCCTTGGTGAGCTTGGGGAACAGGCCGGCCAGCTCCAGACCCTCGGGGGTCATCAGGAACTCGTGAACCTGCAGGTCGTTGCGGGCCTCGCCGTCGCCGGGCTCGGACGGATCGGCCAGGCCTTCGAAGAAGTAGGCCACGGGGGCCTGAAGGCTGCGGGCGATCTCGTAGAGCTTGCTGGCGCTGACGCGGTTGGCGCCCCGCTCGTACTTCTGCACCTGCTGGAAGGTCAGGCCC
This sequence comes from Caulobacter sp. GW821-FHT09B11, assembly GCF_059418205.1. Taxonomy (NCBI): domain Bacteria; kingdom Pseudomonadati; phylum Pseudomonadota; class Alphaproteobacteria; order Caulobacterales; family Caulobacteraceae; genus Caulobacter; species Caulobacter sp. GW821-FHT09B11. The sequence continues at coordinate 195,057 of NZ_JBWKPK010000005.1, forward strand.
AGGCTCTCGGCGAGCTTCTCCTGGCTGACGCCCAGGATCTTGCGGCGCATGCGGATGCGGGCGCCCACGTGGAGGTCCACGGGATTGGGCGAGCGCTCGATTTCGGTGGGGGATTCGATGGCGACGGTCATGCTTAGGCATAGACCTGAGATTGCGGTTTTAGTTCAGCCCATATCTTTCACGTCGGCAAACTTGCGGACGCGGTTATGCGAACTTCCGATACAGATCGCCACCGACGCGAGAATGAACGCCGCGAGCGGCCAGTCCACTACCCTGGGCGCGAAGGTGTCGCGGCCGATCGCGGGAAGGTTGGCGTCGATCACGCCGCGCGCGCCGAGGTCCAGGCGCTGGCCGCCGACCACCCGTCCCTGGGCGTCGATCATGGCCGAGACCCCCGTCGGCGTGGCGCGGATCATCGGCCGGCCGGCCTCGATGGCGCGATAGCTGGCCAGGTTCAGGTGCTGCAACGGACCGGAGGTGACCCCGAACCAGGCGTCGTTGGAGACGTTGACCAGCGCCCGCACGGCGGGATCGGGGCGGGCCAGGCCCGGGAACAGGCTCTCGTAGCAGATCAGCGGCTGGATCTTCAGGCCAGGCGCGATCGCCAGCGGGGCGGGGCGCGGGCCGATGGCGAAGCCGTCGCCCAGGTGGGCCATGCTCTTGACGCCGATGGCGGTCAGCAGGCCCTCGGCCGGCAGGTACTCGCCGAACGGCACCAGCCGGTGCTTGTCGTAGATCCCGACCACCGACAGGCCGCCCGCATCGCGGCGCAGGGCCACCAGGCTGTTGTAGTAGGTCGGGTGCTCGGCCGAACCCTCGTAGCGATAGCCGCCGATCAGCAGCAGCTGGCCCGGCTGCAGGGCGTCGGTGATCGCCTGGCGCACCCAGGTCCCGGGGGCCAGGTAGTCGTCGATGGCGGCGGGCAGGGCGCCTTCCGGCCAGACCACCACCTCGGCCGGCCTGCCGTCGGCATAGGGCTGGGCGGTGAGCGTCACATAGTCGCGGACGATCGCCTGGAAGCTGGCGGCGTCCCACTTGGCGGCCTGCTGGACGTTGGCCTGGACGATGCGCACGCGAGGGGCGACGGCGGAGGCGGTAAACTCCAGAGCGTTCAGCAGCCGCCAGGCGCCGTGGGCATAGAGGCCGACCAAGGCCGCGGCGGCCACGCCGAGCGCGATCCGGCCCGAACGGCCCTGGCGCCAGACGGCCGGGGCGGCGGCGATCGCCAGGGTCACGAAGGTCAGGCCGTAGGCGCCGATCAGGGCCGCGGCCTGGGACGGGGCCGAGCCGGCCCGCCAGGTCTCACCCGGCAGGTTCCACGGAAAGCCGGTCAGCACGTGGCCGCGCACCCACTCCAGCGCCGACAGGGCCGCGGCGAAGGCCAGCACGCGCACCGCGCCGGCGGGGCGGAAGCGGCGATAGAGCAGGGCGGCCAAGCCCCAGAACAGGGCCAGGCCCGCGGCCATGGCGGCCACCGCGAAGGGCGCCATCCAGCCCTGGTTGGCGGCGTCGACCATGAAGGCCTCGCCGATCCACCAGGTGCCGAGGCCGAAATAGGCCAGGCCCGCCAGCCAGCCGCGCAGGAAGGCCGAGCGCAGCGGCCGGGGTCCGTCGATCCCGTCCAGCAGCCACAGCAGCAGGGCGTAGCCCAGCAGGCCGGGCAGGATCCCGAACGGCGGATGAGCCAGGGCCGCGCAGAGGCCCGCGACCAGCGCCAGGACGCGGTCGCGCCATGCAGAGCGCCTGGTCAGCACGGAAAGCTTCAAGTGACGTCCACCGCGTCGAGCGGGGCGTCGGCTTCGGCGGTTTCCTCGGCGCGGCGCACGCGTACGCGCAGCACGCGCCGGGCGTCGGCCTCCAGCACCTCCAGGTCGAAGCCGGCCGGGTGGCGCACCACCTCGCCCTGCTCGGGCACCTGGCCGGCCAGGGCGGCGACCAGGCCGCCGACGGTGTCGACCTCTTCCTCGTGCTCGGGCGGGGCCAGGGTCTCGCCGACCATCGCCTCCAGGTCTTCGAGCGGCGTGCGGCCTTCGGTCTCCAGCGCGCCGTCGTCGTTGACGACGACGCTGACGCTCGCGGCGTCGTCGTGCTCGTCGTCGATGTCGCCGACCACCGACTCGATCAGGTCTTCCATGGTGACGAGGCCGTCGACGCCGCCGAATTCATCGATGACCATGGCCAGGTGGATGCGCTTGGTGCGCATCTTCAGCAGCAGGTCGGCCGCCCGCATCGAGGCGGGCACCAGCAGCATGTCGCGGCGCAACTGTTCGAGGACGCGGTCCTCGGGCTCGGGCCGCAGGTCGCCGTCGGCCAGCAGGCGGAAGACGTCCTTGACGTGGACCACGCCGATCGGCGCGTCGAGAGCTTCGCGATAGATCGGCATGCGCGAATGGCCGGCCTCGACGAACTGGGCCACGACCACGGCGAAGGGGGTCTCGACCTCGACCGCGACCACGTCGGGCCGGGGGGTCATGACGTCGCCGACCTTCAGGGTCTTGAAGGCCTCGGCCTGGTCGACGAGGTCGGGGGCGGGGGGCGTGTCGGGATCGATCGGGCGCGCGGGCTCGGCTGGCGCGCCGCCGCGACGGAGCTTGCGGAAGAACGCCCGCAGGCCTCGGCTAAGTCGAGCCGGGCCGGCGGGCGTGGAACTCTGGTCGTCGTCGGGCATGCCTTTAGGTGTCTACCCCTCGTCGGTCGCCGACGCATCGTCGGCGTAAGGATCGGGAACGTCCAGTCCCGCCAGGATCTCGCGTTCGAGCGCTTCCATGGCCTCGGCCTCGTCGTCGCCCTCGTGGTCGTATCCTAAAAGATGCAGCACCCCGTGCGCCACAAGATGTTGCAGGTGGTGGGCCAGGGGCTTGCCCTGCTCGGCCGCCTCGCGGGCGCAGACGCCGTAGGCCAGGGCGATGTCGCCGATCTGGCCTTCCGGATTGGCCGCCGGGTCCCGGGGCGCGGGGAAGGACAGCACGTTGGTGGCGTAGTCCTTCTGGCGGAAGTCGCGGTTCAGCGCCTGGACGCTGTCGTCGTCGGCCAGCAGGATGACGATGCCCTTGCCCTCGATGTCCTCGTGGGCGTCGAGCACGGCCTGGGCGGCGCGCCAGACCAGGGCCTCGGCTTCGGGCTCGGCCTGGGTCCAGGCCTCGTCTTCGATTTCGATATCGACGGTGATCATCGGGGAGTCGCCAGCAGGGCCGCGTCGGCGTCGTAGGCCTTGACGATGCGCTCCACCAGCGGGTGGCGCACGACGTCGGTCGCGGTGAAGCGGGCCACGTCCACGCCCTCGACCCCTTCCAGGATCGAGACGGCGTGAGCCAGGCCGGAATCGCGGGGGTTCAAAAGGTCGATCTGGGTCGGGTCGCCGGTGACCACCATGCGGGCGCCTTCGCCCAGGCGGGTCAGCACCATCTTCATCTGCAGGCGCGAGCAGTTCTGGGCCTCGTCGACGATGACGAACGCATGCGCCAGCGTGCGGCCGCGCATGAAGGCGATCGGGGCGACCTCGATCTCGCCCTTGTCGCGGCGGCGGCGCAGCTGCTCGGCGCCCATGATGTCGGTCAGGGCCTCCCAGACCGGGGCCATGTAGGGATCGACCTTCTCGTTCAGGTCGCCCGGCAGGAACCCGAGCTTCTCGCCGGCCTCGACGGCCGGCCGGGTGACGATCAGGCGGTCGACCTCGCCGCGCAGCAGCATGCCCGCGCCCTGGGCGACGGCCAGGAAGGTCTTGCCGGTGCCGGCGGGGCCCAGGCCGAAGACCAGCGGATGCCGGGTCATCGACTCCATGTAGCGGGCCTGGTTCTTGGTCTTGGGCGAGACGGCGCCGCGGCGCACGGCGCGCGGCGAGGCCTGGCCGCCGGCGCTCTGGGCTTCGCCCACGGCCACGCGGATGTCGGCCTCGACCACCTCATGACCGGCGTCGGCGCGCTCGGCCAGGGCGATCAGGGCGCGCTTGGCCGACGAGCGGCCCTTGACGTCGCCGGTGATCTTGATCCCGCCGCCCGGGGTTTCGAGCAGGACCTTGAAGGCGTCCTCGATCAGGGCGGCGTGGCGGCCGGACGGGCCGGTGACGGCGACGACGGCGTCGTCGGAAAGCGGCAGGAACTCGGGCGTGCGGCTCACGCGGTCTCCAGAACAGGTTCGTTGGCGAGCACGCCGGCCAGGCTCATCTTGGCGGCGCTCTCGATACGGACGGGAACGATCGTCCCGATCAGATGCTCCCCGCCCGAAGCGTGGACGGCTTGCAGATAGGGGCTGCGGCCGACGATCTGGCCGGGGTGGCGGCCGGCCTTCTCGAACAGCACCGGCAGGGTCTTGCCGACCTGGCTGGCGTTGAAGGCCCGCTGCTGCTCGTCGAGCAGCTGGTTCAGGCGGTCCAGGCGCTCGGACTTCACGGCGTCGTCGACCTGGCCGGGCATGGCCGAGGCCGGCGTGCCGGGGCGGCGCGAGTACTTGAACGAGAAGGCGCTGGCGAAGCCGACTTCGCGGACGAGGTCGAGGGTCTTCTCGAAGTCGCCGTCGCGCTCGCCGGGGAAGCCGACGATGAAGTCGCCGCTCATGGCGATGTCGGGCCGGGCGGCGCGGATGCGCTCGATCAGCTTCACATAGCTCTCGGCCGTGTGGTCGCGGTTCATGGCCTTGAGGATCTTGTCCGACCCGGCCTGCACCGGCAGGTGCAGATAGGGCATCAGCTGCGGCAGTTCGCCGTGGGCCTCGATCAGGTCGTCGCCCATGTCGCGCGGGTGGCTGGTGGTGTAGCGGATGCGGTCCAGGCCGGGGATCTTGGCCAGGCGCCGGACCAGCTTGGCCAGGGTCAGGCCGCCGCCGTCATAGGCGTTGACGTTCTGGCCCAGCAGGGTGACCTCGCGCACGCCCTGGTCGGCCAAGCGCTTGGCCTCGTCCTCGATGGCCTCGGGCGGCCGCGACCACTCGCCGCCGCGGGTGTAGGGCACCACGCAGAAGGTGCAGAACTTGTCGCAGCCTTCCTGCACGGTGAGGAACGCGGTGACGCCGTCGACCTTGCGCTCGGCCGGCAGGGCGTCGAACTTCTCGTCGGCCGCGAAGTCGGCGGCGAGCCTTTCGCCCGAGGCCCGGTGGGCGCGGGCGATCAGCTCGGGCAGCTGGTGATAGGCCTGCGGCCCGACCACCAGATCCACCGCCCGCTGGCGGGTCATGATCTCCTGGCCTTCGGCCTGGGCGACGCAGCCGGCCACGGCGATGGTCATCTTGCCGCCGGCCTGGGCCTTGCGGTCCTTCATCAGCTTGATCTGGCCAAGCTCCGAATAGACCTTCTCGGTGGCCTTCTCGCGAATGTGGCAGGTGTTGAGCACGACGAGATCCGCGCCCTCCGGATCATCGACAACGCCATAGCCCAGCGGACGCAGGACGTCGGTCATGCGCTCGCTGTCGTAGACGTTCATCTGACAGCCGTAGGTCTTGATATAGAGGCGCTTTTGCGGGGTCTCGCTCATCCGGCGAGGTTATGGGGTCGAGCGGCCCCGCGCGCAAGGTCGCCAAGGTCACACCGCGCGCCTGAAGCCACCGAAGAAGCCCCAAAAGAAAACGGCGCCGGAGAGGTCCCCGGCGCCGTGGTTCGTCGATCTCGTAGAGATCAGTAGTTTTCGTCGTGGCGCTTGATCGCCGCGCGGATCAGTTCGGCGGTCTCGTCCGGATCGGCCCAGCCGGTGATCTTGGTCGACTTGCCCTTTTCCAGGTCCTTGTAGTGCTGGAAGAAGTGGGCGATCTGCTCGGTCAGGATGGTCGGCAGGTCGCGCCAGCTGTTCACGCCCGTGTAGAACGGGTGCAACTTGTCGACCGGCACGGCCAGGATCTTTTCGTCAGACCCGGCCTCGTCGACCATCATCAGGGCGCCGATCGGGCGGCAGCGGATGATCGCGCCGGGCACCACCGGGGTCGGGCCCACGACCATGATGTCGGCCGGGTCGCCGTCGTCGGCGAGGGTGTGCGGGATGAAGCCGTAGTTGGCCGGGTAGAACATCGCCGTGTGCAGGAAGCGGTCCACCATCAGGGCGCCGCTTTCCTTGTCGATCTCGTACTTCACCGGCTCGCCGCCCTGCGGGATCTCGATGACGGCGTTCAGGTCGTAGGGCGGGTTCACGCCCACGGCGATCTTGGAGAGGTCCATAGTCACTCTTCGTTGTGGGAAGGCTCCCGCGGGGAGGCGGGCCTCAAGCGGCCGCCTGTATAGGCCACAAGTGTTGCGATGCGAAAGAGGGGGCTTGCTGGACTTTCCTCTTGCGGCGCAGAAAGCATTTCGGATCTGCGGGCGGGGTGTCGAATGACCGTTAGAACAGCGGCGGCTTGGTTCACCATGATCGTTCTGGCCGCCGCGCCGCGCCGGCCTGGCGCTGGAGGCCGTACTGGACGATCCCGCGACGTTCGCGCCGTCGCCCGCGCCCGCGGAAGCCGCGGCCTGCCTGGATCCGTGGGTGGACGTCATGGAGGTCCGGTGGAGTCAAAGGCGCGAGGTCCTGGACCAGCAGTGCGGTCCGTGGGGCGGCCTGAAAAGCCTGGCCGATCTGCTTTGGGAAGGCCGCCGCTAGAGGGGCTTCCACCCGCTCGCCTATCGCGCTATATAGCTCTTACATCGTCCGTTAGCGCTAGATGGCGCTTTCGAGCGGCGGCCCGAAAGGCTGCCGCTTTTTCTTTGGTCGCTCGCCAGCTTGGCTTTCTGGTCGGCTCGGGCGGCCCGCGAATTTGAGAAGAGAACCGTGCGCGGCAAGACGCGAGAAGACCTGGACCTGATCGAGATGCTCGATCCCATAGCCGAGACCGTCGGCTACGAGATCGTCCGCCTGCGCCTGATGGGCGGGGCCGAGCAGCGCCGCCTGCAGATCATGGCCGAACGTCCGCTCCAGGAAGATGGAACCGGCGGCGACATGAACGTCGAGGACTGCGCCAAGCTGTCCCGCGCCATCTCCGAGCTGATGGACGCCGCCGACCCGATCGCCGGCGAATACACCCTGGAAGTCTCCAGCCCCGGCGTCGACCGCCCGCTGACCCGCCTGAAGGACTTCGAGACCTACGCCGGTCTGGAAGTGCGCATCGAGCTCGATCGCGTGGCCGAGGGCCGCAAGCGCTTCAAGGGCGAACTCGCCGGTGTCGAGGACGACCAGGTCGGCCTCAACATCGAGGGCGAGGACGACGTCACCGTCTATTTCCCGTTCGCCTGGATCGTCGACGCGAAGCTCGTTCTGACCGACGAGCTGATGAAGCGGGGCGCCGACCAGCGCGCCGCCCGCGTGGGCGCCGAGAACGACAACGATTTGTCCGAAAGTGAAGAGGACTGACCATGGCCATCGGCATCGCCGCCAACCGGCTTGAACTGCTGCAGATCGCCGACGCGGTCGCCCGCGAGAAGGGCATCGAGAAGGAAGTCGTCATCGAGGCGATCGAGGAGGCCCTGCAGAAGGCCGCTCGCGCCCGCTACGGCGCCGAGCACGACATCCGCGTCAAGATCGATCCGCGCACCGGTGAGACCACCCAGAAGCGCGTCATCGAAGTCGTCGGTGACGATCACGAGATGGAAGGCGAGATCGGCAAGGTCCAGATCTCGTCGGCCAAGCGCACCTGGCGCGACGCCGAGATCGGCAAGGTCTACGAAGAATCCCTGCCGCCGTTCGAGATCGGCCGCGTGCAGACCCAGATGGCCCGCCAGGTCGTCATGCACAAGGTTCGCGAAGCCGAGCGCGAGCGCCAGTACGAAGAGTACAAGGACCGCTCGGGCGAGATCGTCAACGGCAGCGTCAAGCGCGTCGAATACGGCAACGTCATCGTCGACCTGGGCCGCGGCGAAGGCATCATGCGCCGCGACCAGTCGATCCCGCGCGAGAACTTCAACGTCGGCGACCGCATCCGCGCCTACATCTACGACGTCCGTCGCGAGACCAAGGGCCCGCAGATCATGCTGAGCCGCGCCCACGGCGGCTTCATGGCCAAGCTGTTCGCGCAGGAAGTGCCGGAAGTCTACGACGGCGTGATCGAAATCCGCGCCGTGGCCCGCGACCCGGGTTCGCGCGCCAAGATGGCCGTCATCTCGAACGACAGCTCGATCGACCCCGTCGGCGCCTGCGTCGGCATGCGCGGTTCGCGCGTGCAGGCGGTGGTCGCCGAGCTGCAGGGCGAGAAGATCGACATCATCCAGTGGTCGGAAGATGAAGCCACCTTCATCGTCAACGCCCTGGCGCCCGCCGAAGTCTCCAAGGTCGTCATGGACGAGGAAGACGAGCGCGTCGAAGTCGTGGTGCCAGACGAGCAGCTGTCGCTGGCCATCGGCCGTCGCGGCCAGAACGTCCGCCTGGCCTCGCAGCTGACCGGCTGGCAGATCGACATCATGACGGAAAGCCAGGAGAGCGAGCGCCGTCAGAAGCAGTTCGCCGAGGCCACCGCCCTGTTCCAGGAAGCCCTGGACGTCGACGAGGTCATCGCCCAGCTGCTGGTCACCGAAGGCTTCACCGCCGTGGAAGACGTGGCCTATGTCGAGTCGCACGAAGTCGCCTCGATCGAGGGCTTCGACGAGGAGACGGCCGAAGAACTGCAGGCCCGCGCCCGCGAGTTCCTCGAGAAGGAAGCCGCCGCCCTCGACGCCAAGCGCGTCGAACTGGGCGTCGAGGATGACCTGCTGGCCATCGAAGGCGTCACCCTGGCTATGGCCGTGGCCCTGGGCGAAGGCGACGTGAAGTCGGTGGAAGACCTGGCAGGTCTGGTGCCCGACGACATGCGCGGCTGGTTCGAGAGCAAGAACGGCGAGCGCGTGCGCGAGCCGGGCATCCTCGAAAGCTTCAACCTGTCGCCTGACGACGCCGAAGCGCTGATCATGCGCGCCCGCATCGTCATGGGCTGGGTCGAGGCCCCGCCGGAGCCGGAATACGAAGAAGAAGAGGCTCTCGAGGGCGAGGCTGAAGCCGAAGGCGAGATCGAGGCGGAAGGCGAAGAAGCCCCCGCCGAAGAGGCCGCCTCCGAAGAAGCCGCCGAAGAGCAGTAAGAGACCCCGGCCCCTCCGGTCTTCGGAGGGGCCGCTTCCTTTCAGGATCCCGTCGCGGACTTCATGATCGACCAGGCCGCCCCCAAGACGCACGCCGAAGCCAACCGCCAGCGCAAGGACGTGGTCCTGGGCGAGGCGGTCGACGAAGCGCGCCTGGTGCGGTTCGTGGCCGGTCCCGACGGCGTGGTGGTGCCCGACGTGGCCCGCAAGCTGCCGGGCCGGGGCATGTGGGTCGCGTCCGATCGCGAGTCCGTCGCCGCGGCCGTCAAGAAGAACGCCTTCTCGCGCTCGGCCAAGACCAAGCTCGCCGCGCCCGCCGATCTGCCCGACCAGGTGGAACGGCTGCTGGCCAAGCGGGTTCTGGACGGGCTGGGGCTTGCACGGCGCTCCGGCGGCATTATCTCCGGATACGAAAAGGTTCTGGCGGCCCTCGCCTCGGGCAAGACCGCCTGGCTGATCGAAGCCGCCAATGGCGCCGAAGACGGCCGCCGCAAGGTGTTTTCAGCCGCCCGCAAAGCGCCTAACACGCCCAGAATCCTCGGGATGTTCACATCCGACGAATTGGGTTTGGCCTTGGGCGGGGAGAATGTGATACACACGGCGCTCCTCACGGGGCGAGGCACGGATCGCTGGACTTTGGACGTCGAGCGGTTATCAGGCTTCCGTCCTCTCATGCCGCCGGACTGGGTGGTGCGTCAGAACGAGGAGCCCTAGGCTTCGATGCGTCCTCGGATGACTTCATCCGGCGACGCGAAAGGTCTAGAACCTGAATGTTGGAGCAAGCCGCCTAAGGCGTCGCGCTCTTGAGCGAAGGGCCGGGAAACGCGCTTCCTATTGGAGGTACGTCCAGGCCCCTTTCTCGTATGGATTGAACGGTTTTTGGGCCGGGAACCCGCCCGGCGGAAGTACAAGCGAGCGCATGAGCGACGAGAACGATAACGGTCGGCCTGGTTCCAACCCCGGTGGGCGAGCCCCCATCACCCTGAAGCCCCGCCAGGGCTCGGTGAGCGCCGGCGTTGTGAAGCAGAGCTTCAGCCACGGCCGGACGAAGACGGTGGTCGTCGAGACCAAGCGCACGCGTCCGCATGCGCCCGCCGCCGGCAACCTCGCCGCGCCGTCGCAGGCCGAGCGTCGCTACGACGCTCCGCGTCCGCAAGGACAGGGCGGTGGCGGCGGTTCGTCGGCCGGCGGTCTGTCGCAGGACGAGATGCGCGCTCGCCAGCGCGCCATCGAAGCCGCTCGCGAGAACCAGGAGCGCCAGGCTTCCGAACGCCGCGCCGCCGAGGCCCGCGCCGCCGCCGAGGCGAACGCGGCTCGGGAAGCCGCGGCCAAGGCCGCCGCCGCGAAGGCGGCGGCAGAAGCCGCCGCTGCGAAGCCGGCCGCTGCTCCGGCGGCTCCGGCTCCCGTGGCCCAGGCCCCGGTGGCTCAGGCCCCGACGCCCGCGCCGACCCCGGCTCCCGCCGCGCCGGTCGCCCCGCGCGCCGAAGCGCCGCGCAGCGAGGGCCCTCGCCCCGCCGCCGCGTCGCCCGGCCAGACCCGCACCTACGAACCCAGCCGTGAGCGCCGCGACGATCGTCCGACGACCACGACCTATCGTCCGACTCCGGGCGGCGATCGCCCGCACGGCGACCGTCCTCAAGGGGATCGCCCGCAAGGCGATCGTCCGCAGGGCGACCGCGCGTTCAACCAGCGTGCGCCGCGTCAGGACGGCCCCTACAATCAACGCGCCCCCCGTCAGGATGGCCCGTACAACCAGCGCGCTCCGCGTCCGGACGGCGACCGTCCGCGTGGTCCGCGTCCGGAAGGCGGCGCTGGCGGCGGCGGTGGTTACCGTTCGGGCGGCGACCGCCCGCAGGGTGATCGTCCGCAAGGCGACCGTCCGCAGCAGACCGTCCGCTATTCGGCCCTGGCTCCGCGCCCGGCGCCCGGCGGTCCCCGTGGTCCTGGCGGCCCCGGTGGTCCGCGCGGTCCGCGTCCCGGCGTTCCCGCCTCGGCTCCGGCGACCCCGGAAATCCAGCGCGCCACCCGCTCGGCCCCGCGGCCCGGCGGCGGCCTGACCGATCGCCGTCCGGACGAGGACGACGATCGCCGCAAGGCCAACAACGCGCCGAACAAGGCCGTTTCGCGCGCCAAGGGCGCTCCGCAGCGCCGTGAAGGCCGCCTCACCATCCAGGCCGTGGCCGGTGATGGGGAGTCCGCCGACCGCATGCGCTCACTGGCCTCGGTTCGCCGGGCCCGTGAACGCGAAAAGGAAAAGCGCCGCGGCGGCGCGGTCGAGCAGGCCCGCGTGGCCCGCGAGGTCGTGATCCCCGACGTCATCACCGTGCAGGAGCTGTCCAACCGGATGGCCGTGCGCGGCGTCGAGATCATCAAGTTCCTGATGCGTCAGGGCGTGATGCTGAAGATCAACGACGTCATCGACAACGACACCGCCGAGCTGGTGGCGACCGAGTTCGGTCACACCGTGCGCCGCGTGTCGGAAGCCGACGTCGAAGAAGGCTTCATCGGCGCCGAGGACCACGACGATCACCTGGAGGCCCGTCCTCCGGTCGTGACCATCATGGGCCACGTCGACCACGGCAAGACCAGCCTGCTCGACGCCCTGCGCGCCACCGACGTGGCGGCCGGCGAGCACGGCGGCATCACCCAGCACATCGGCGCCTATCAGGTTCGCCTGAAGGACGGCCAGCGCGTGACGTTCCTCGACACGCCCGGCCACGCCGCCTTCTCGGCCATGCGCGCTCGCGGCGCCAACATCACCGACATCGTCGTGCTGGTGGTGGCCGGCGACGACGGCGTGATGCCGCAGACGATCGAGGCCATCAAGCACGCCAAGGCGGCTGAAGTGCCGATCATCGTGGCCGTGAACAAGATGGACAAGCCGGGTTCGGATCCGACCCGCGTGGTCAACGAGCTGCTGCAGCACGAGATCGTCGTCGAAAGCCTGGGTGGCGACACCCAGATCATCGAAGTCTCGGCCAAGGCCCGCACCGGCCTGGACGACCTGCTCGACGCCATCCTGCTGCAGGCCGAGGTTCTCGACCTGAAGGCCAACCCCGACCGCACCGCCGACGGCGTGGTGATCGAGGCCAAGCTGGACAAGGGTCGCGGCGCGGTCTCCACCGTGCTGGTCAACCGCGGTACGCTGAAGCGCGGCGACATCGTCGTCGCCGGCAGCCAGTTCGGCCGGGTTCGCGCCCTGCTGAACGAGCGCAACGAACAGCTGACCGAAGCGGGTCCGGCCACGCCGGTCGAGATCCTGGGTCTGGACGGCGTTCCCTCGCCCGGCGAAGCCTTCGCCGTGGTCGAGAACGAAGCCCGCGCCCGCGAGCTGACCGAGTACCGCATCCGCCAGAAGCGCGAGAAGACGATGGCCCCGGTGGGCGCCGGCGCTTCGATGGCCGACATGATGGCCAAGCTGCAGGACAAGAAGCTGAAAGAACTGCCGCTGGTCATCAAGGCCGACGTGCAGGGTTCGGCCGAAGCGATCATCGGCTCGCTGGACAAGATGTCGACCGACGAGGTCCGCGCGCGGATCATCCTGTCGGGCGCCGGCGCGATCAGCGAAAGCGACGTCATGCTGGCCAAGGGCGCCGGCGCGCCGGTCATCGGCTTCAACGTCCGGGCCTCGGCCCAGGCGCGAGCCCTGGCCGAACGCGAAGGGGTCGAGATCCGCTATTACGCGATCATCTACGACCTGCTGGACGACATCAAAGGCGTGCTCTCGGGCATGCTGGCCCCGATCCAGCGCGAAACCTTCCTCGGCAACGCGGAAGTGCTGCAGGCCTTCGACATCTCGAAGATCGGCAAGGTCGCCGGCTGTAAGGTCACCGAAGGCGTGGTCCGCAAGGGCGCCAAGGTCCGGATCATCCGCAACGACATCGTCGTGCTCGAACTCGGCACCCTGCAGACGCTCAAGCGCTTCAAGGACGAGGTCAACGAGGTGCCGGTCGGCCAGGAGTGCGGCATGATGTTCGCCGGCTTCCAGGACATCAAGGTCGGCGACACCATCGAGTGCTTCACCGTCGAGGAGATCAAGCGCCAGCTCGACTAAGAGCCGGCGACTTAGGTCACCGAAAATGAGAAGGGCGCGGGTCTTCGGATCCGCGCCCTTTTTCTTTGCCCCGCCCAAAATGAGCCCTCGCGCGGGTGGACGCGGGCGGCGCAACCGCTGAGGGTGACGCTTGCGGCGCGGGGGGCGCGCCCGAGGGCACTACCGGGGGCATCAATGGCGGCGGACCTTTTCATCATCCTGTCTGAAGTCAGCCGCGACTGGTCGCGTCCCTGGGCGCTGACGGCCGCCGGATCGGATGGCGCCGGTCCCACCGGCGACTGGGGCGGACTGGACTGCCGCGTGGGCGTCGCCCCGGCCCGCTACGGCGACAACCAGCTGTGGCGACGCCACGGCACGGACGGCAAGTACTGGTTCGAGGCGGTCGCCCTGCGGCATCCGGAAGCCGGGAGCGTCGGCGGGGCCCTGCACTTCAGCGGGGTCCAGGGCCAGGGTCCCGTCCGGGTCGTCCCGTTCGAACAGAACGCCCAGGGCTTCTACTGGGATGTCGATGTCGCGCTGGCGTCCACGCCCATATTGGCCAAGCCGTGGGGCGACCAGCTGCTGGAGGTCGCCGGCAACGGTCCCTATGACGAGCGCAGCCGCGTCTGCGTCTACGAGTACGACCGGCATCACCGCGATCACCAGACCTGGCGGTTCCGGCCCTACCGGCCAAGCTTCAGCGCGCCCCGGATCGCCTATCGGACCAGGAGCCTGGCGCCGAACGACAGCAAGCGCGTGGCGGTCGAGACCTTCGACAACCGCGGCGGCAAGGCGCCGCGCCTGTTCAGCGCCACCCTGACGGGGTCGGGCGCCGCTCAGCATCGCTGGCGCACCGACGTGGGATCCGAACAGTCGCTGGCCTGCCTGACGGCCCTGGGCGGCCGGGTCGAGCTGGACGAGGTCGCCAGCTTCCGGCGCGAACGCCTGCAACTGTCCTCCGGGCTGGAGCCCCGGTTCGTGGCGGCGCCCGCCGGGCTGGTGCTCGGCGCCGACGTCAGCGCCGCGGTGGGCGTCCGCGGCCAGATCACCGTCGAGATCGAGGTGCCGGCCGAAACCCGCTACGAGGTCTCGCTCGACGCCTTGCAGGCGACCTTCAAGGCCGACTGGCGCGCTGTGATCGATCGCCTGGCCCCCGATCGCGCCACGGCGGCGACCTACGACCTGGCGGGCAGCTACGAGGTCTCCGGGGTCTTCGATTTCGCCCTGCGGGTCGAGGAGCCGCTGGTCGGCGGCAAGGTCCGACGGCTGTGGCGCGCGGCCGATCACGACGTGGTCGCTCTGAGCCGCGCCTGACCGGCCGGAAGACGAGGGACTGGAATTCGCCGAAATTGAGCGCTAGCCCTTCGTCCATGCGTATCCGAGCCCTCCTCGCCCTGACCGCGGCCGCCGCCTCGCTGGCGGCCTGCGCCACCGCCGACCGCTACGACGCGGCCGGCGACGTGCACGCCCTGCTGACCTCGATCCGCAACAACGATCGGGCGACGTTCGACAGCCTGGTCGACCACCAGGCCCTGAAGGGCGCGATCGAGACGCGCCTGGTGCAGGAGGCGCGCGGTTCGGGCCTGAAGGGCGGCTGGCAGGCCGCGGTCATCGCCCTGGCCGGCCCGGCGGCCGACATCGCCGGCGAGGCGCTGATCCGGCCCGAGGTGTTCCGCGCCGCCGCCAACTATTACGGCTACACCCCCGACCGGCCGGTCCCGGGCCGGATCGCCATCGCCTCGGCCCTGCGGCCGGCCGGCGACGGCCGGGTCTGCGCGGCCAAGAAAGACGGTCCGTGCCTGCTGACCTTCACCCGCGAGGGCGGCGCCTGGCGGCTGTCCGGATTCGACGCCCAGGCCGTCGACCTGCGGGCCAAGCGATGAGGCGTGGGCTTGTGCTGTTCCTGGCCTCCACGGCGCTCCTGAGCGCGCTGGCGGGGACCTCGGCGGCGGCCGACCGCCGGATGTTCTCCTACGACCCGATCTCGGCCGACGCCAAGCGGCTGACCGGGGCGGGCCTGACCGTGCTGTTCGACCAGGGCCTGCTGGGCGCCAGGCCGATCAAGGTGCTGGCCACCGGCGTGCCGGCCCAGGCCCTGCTGCGCAAGAGCGGCGAAAAGGATCTCGGCAAGGGCGGCCTGGCGGCCATCAGCGGCGTCGACGCCAACGCCGCCCTCTACGAGGTCGACGGCAAGGCCGAGCAGGGCAAGGTCTATGTCCGCGCCTTCTGCCCGGGCTCCAAGCGCCTGTGGCTGAGCTTCAGCCGCATCGCCGTGCGCCAGGACCTGCGCATCCAGGCCTTCGGCGACGATCCGGCCGCGCCGGACCGGGCGCGGCTGTGCGGCACGCTGGACTTCACCTATCGCGGCGAATGGCGCCTGCCGAGCGGCGGCCCGCCCGATCCTACCGAGGACTGGACCGACACCCTGAACGGCCCGCGCTGAGCCGATGCGCGAGCTTGGCCTTCGGGGCGGGTTTTCTTCCGTGTCCGGTCCGGGTAGGGTCGCGGCCATGATCGAGATCGAACGCGGACCGCGACGCTTCCAGCGCCGCCGCTCCCTTGGACCGACCGGACTCGTACGCAGCGCCTGACCGCTAGGGATCAGGCGGGGCGCCTCCGTGCGCCCGAGGGGCGGCCTCAGCCGCCGCGCTCAGAAAGACAGGCGGCCCTTTCAGGACAGCGACCAGGGCCGCCGCACATATCAGTCTCGACGAAGAACACGACCACCATGACCATCGACATCCAAGACCCGGCCATCCAAGACTGGGCCGGGCGCTTTTCCGCGCGCATGGCCGGCATCCGCGCGAGCGAGATCCGCGAACTGCTGAAGCTGCTTGAGCAGCCCGACATCCTGTCGTTCGCCGGCGGCATTCCCGACCCGGCCCTGTTCCCCGCGGAAACCATCCGGGCGGCCTATGGCGACATCCTCGCCGACGGCGCCCAGGCCGCCCAGGCCCTGCAATACACCGTCAGCGAAGGCCACGGCCCGCTGCGCCGCTGGATCGCCGAGCGCATGACCCGCGACGGCATGCCGTGCGAGCCCGAGAACGTGCTGCTGACCGCCGGCTCGCAGCAGGCGCTCGACTTGCTGGGCAAGCTGTTCCTCGATCCCGGCGCGAACGTGATGGTGGCCCGGCCGACCTATCTGGGCGCGCTGCAGGCCTTCAACGCCTACCAGCCGGCCTATCTCGACCTGCCCGAGGGCGCGCTGGACGGCGATGCGGCCGCCCAGGAGGCCGTGGCGGCCCGCAAGCCGCGCCTGGGCTACTTCGTGCCCGACTTCGCCAATCCGACCGGCGTCAGCCTGACCCTGGCCGAGCGCGAGGCCCTGCTCGACCTCGCCGACGCCCAGGACTTCCCGTTGATCGAGGACGCGGCCTATCGCGAGCTGCGGTTCGGCGGAGAGGCCATCCCGTCGCTGCTGGCGCTCGACATCGCCCGCAAGGGCTCGATCGAGGCCGCGCGCACCCTGTTCTGCGGCACCCTGTCCAAGACCCTGTCGCCGGCCCTGCGCATCGGCTGGATCTGCGGTCCCAAGGCGGCGATCGAGAAACTGGTCCTGCTCAAGCAGGGCGGCGACCTGCACGTCTCGACCATCAACCAGATGGTCGCCCACCGGGTGGTGTCGGAAGGCTACGACCAGCACCTCCACCGCCTGCGCGGGGCCTATGGCGGCCAGGCGCGGGCCATGCTGGCGGCGCTCGAGCGCCACATGCCCAAGGACGTCTCCTGGATCTCGCCGGAAGGCGGCATGTTCGTGTGGCTGACCCTGCCCGAGGGGATCGACGGCAAGGCCCTGCTGGAGCGTGCCCTGGCCGAGGCCCGCGTGGCCTTCGTGCCCGGCGCCCCGTTCTTCGCCGAGGCCCCGGCGCAGAACACCCTGCGCCTCAGCTATTCGCTGCTGCCGCCCGAGCAGATGGATGAAGGGGTGCGGCGCTTGGCCGCGCTGATCGCAACGCCGCGCTGACCCCCTCCGGCCCTCCGGGCCACCTCCCCCAGAGGGGGAGGATCTGGGC